>CANGUK010000013.1 GCA_947457095.1 Cyclobacteriaceae bacterium | reverse complement strand
TCGATACCCTTTTGGAGTATACACACTTTCCAGGCGTGCTCGTTCAACCACTCGGACACGTCTCTGTTTGTGGTTTAGCGCGGTAGCCGAATCGGAGTGCAAAGAAAAAAATTATTCACGCCGATTCCAAACCACTTTCTGAAATAAACGAAAATTAGGTGCTGATCTCGCCAGCAATCGACTGCGTGAGCTGCATGCAAATTTCTTCTCGGCTCAACTTCTGCCCCAGCAAGAACATCAACTTGGTAACAGCTGCTTCGGTAGTCATGTCAGCTCCACTCACTACCCCTACCGCAAGCAACTCCTTACTCGTTTCGTAGCGCCCTTGAATCACACGCCCCCCGTTGCATTGAGACACATTCAAAAGGATCAGCCCTCGCTTGATGGCTCCCTCTAGCGATTTCATAAACCAATCCAAGGATGGGCTATTGCCAGAACCATAAGTTTCTAAGACTACACCTCGAAGGCCAGGAATGGCAAAGCAGGCATCCAAAATCTTGGCGGTAATTCCTGGGAAGAGCTTCACAATCATCACTCCATTATCCAGATTGTTGCGGTTGACCAACTTTTGATTGGCCTCATAGGATCGGATCGCTGTGGTATTGTAATCGATCACGATGCCTGCCTCTGCCAAAATGGGGTAATTCTCCGACTCAAAAGCATCAAAATGGACACTCTGCACCTTTTTGGAGCGGTTGCCACGCAGCAGCATGTGGTTGAAGAAAATGCAAACTTCAGGAACTATAGGTTTCCCCTTGGACTTGGCTGTTGCAATCTCCAAAGAGGTCATCAGGTTTTCCCGTGCATCAGAACGCATGGCCGAGATGGGAAGTTGCGCTCCAGTAAAAATTACAGGCTTATTCAAGCCCTCTAGCATGTAACTCAGCATGGAGGCAGAGTAGGCCATGGTATCGGTACCATGTAGAACCACGAAGCCATCGTAGCTGTCGTAATTTTCAGTGATGATGTAGGCCATGTCTACCCAATGACTCATGGTCACGTTGGACGAATCAATGGGCTCGGGAAAGGAAATCACCGTGATCGCAATATTCATGTTGGAAAGGATGGGAATCTTTTCCAAAATCTGCCCAAAATTGAAGGGTACCAATGCACCGGATTCGTCGTAAGACATCCCCAAGGTTCCCCCTGTATAGATGATCAGGACTGAGGAAGCCTTACTTGTTTTGATTCCGGTATTGAGACGAACGATCTTATAATTCATTTTTCAATCTTTGTAAACAGTTGAAGTGCTTGTGCACTAGTGGCTTCAGCCACCACAGCTGCAGGTACTTGAAGGAGGTCTCCTACTCGCTCCGCCACATACGGAAGATAGGCGGGTGAGTTCCGTTTGCCACGATTGGGAACAGGTGCCAAATAAGGGGCGTCTGTTTCCAACACCAAATGCTCAAGACCAATATACGGAATCACTTGATCCAAACCTCCATTTTTAAAGGTAACTACTCCACCAATTCCTAGCAAAAACCCCATCTCCGTAATTCGTTTTGCTTGGTCAAGGGTCCCCGTAAAGCAATGAAATATTCCTCTCAGCTTGCCATCGTGTAGTTTTTCAATAAAATCAATGGTCAAGTCTATGGACTCCCTACAGTGCAATACGATAGGCAAGTTGCGCTCCTTGGCCCAACCCACCTGAATCTCCAGTGCAGCCAGTTGACGGTCCAAGTTGGTCTTATCCCAATACAGGTCTGTTCCAATCTCTCCTACGGCAGCAAATGGACGTGTATTGAGCCAATTCTCCATCACTTGAAGCTGGGCTTCAAAGTCATCCCCTACATCGCAAGGATGCAGGCCCATCATGGGCACACAGAGGTCTTCATAGCGACGCTCACAGTCCAACATGGCATCAATGGTATGGACATCCACATTGGGCATAAACACCTTTGTAATCCCTGCCGCACGAATTTCGTCAATTACCAGATCCCGATCCGAATCAAACTTGCTGGAATAAATGTGGGCATGGGTATCGATCAAGGACATGAAACAAGAAAAAGGTTCTAGTGAATTGCTTCCCCAAAAATAAGAAAGTATCCATGCAATCCCCTGGAGAACACACTTTGCATTAAAAATTAGTAAACAAATTTCAAGTTGGGCTTTAGCTTAGGAGAAGCTGCGTGGTAAACCCTTCTCCTACCAAAAAATCCAGGTATCTCGGCAACACCTTCTTGAGTTGCTCTTTGGTTTTTTCCTGATCGTGAAAGACGATGATTGTTCCAGAGGTAGTTCGAGAAGTACAAACTTGCACTATTTCCGTTGGCGCTAAACTCGAATTGAAATCATAACTAAGAAGGCTCCACATGACTATTTTTTTGTTCTTCGCCACTGCACGCGCTTGGAGCGGTTTTATCCAACCATAGGGTGGCCGAAACAAACTAGTTTTTATCCCCAAGGTGTCCTCCAAAACCGCATCACAGGCAGCCACATCTTCCAAATAGGTGGCCGTCTTGGTCTTCCACCCAGAAAGATGGTGATACGTATGATTTCCTACCTGATGACCAGCGGCTAACACCTCCTGGGCTAGGAAAGGATGTTTCCGCACATTATCGCCAACCATAAAAAATGTAGCGCTAAAACCACGCTTTGCTAATTCGCCCAAAACCCAATCCGTCACTCCGGGTACAGGACCATCATCAAAAGTAAGGGAGACCTTACGCTCGAGTTCCGACCCCTTCCAAAGGCGGTTGGGATACAGTAAGTTCAAGCCATAAGGAAGTTGAACCAGACTCATACTTTTGAAAATCGAAGGCTCAATAGCGTTAAATCATCATGGAAAGGCACTTTTTTAGAAAATCGATCGATCTCCAAACGGAATTCTTGATGAAATTCAGCAGGATTTCGTTCCTTATTTTTCTCCGCCAACTCCTTGAAGCGTTGCTCCCCATACTCTTCCTCCTCGGGATTCATAGCCTCGGTCAAACCATCGGTGAACAAATGAAGAGTAAATCCCTTCAATCCTTCTCGCTTGCCCACTTCTAAAAAAGGTAAGGCTTCAAAAGCGCCCAAGATGGTGGTTCCTGCTTCCAAGAATTCGGTTGCCTCGGCTTCTGAACTGCAGAGCACTGGGGGATTATGCCCAGCATTCACGTAGCGAAGGTTGCCACTTGCAAACTCGTATTCTCCCAGAAAAAAAGTAATGAATCGCTCTCCTTTGGTTAAGTCAAAGAGCGTGAAATTAAGTTGATGGATCAAGGTCTCCAGATCCGCATTGCTTCGCAACAAGGTGCGTAGGGCGGCTTGGAAATTGGACATCAACAAGGCAGCAGCCATTCCTTTTCCGGATACATCCGCAATACAGAAGTAGACTTTCTCTTCCCCGCTCGCTATCAAATCGTAATAATCACCTCCTACGCGGCTGTGCGGCACATAGGTCACTTCCGCCTTGAGCTGTTCTGTATCGGGTAAAGTTGCAGGGAATAACAATTGCTGCACCTGAGAGGCAATCTCCATCTCTCGTTTCATGACCTCTTGCTCAAGTTGCCTTCTAGCAAAACGCTTATTTTCCAAGGCCACTACTAGGATATTGGCAAGGGCCTGGGTAAAGTCCAGATCTATTTCTAGCTCCTTGTTTTTACGCTTCAAAAACAAAATCGCCAGAAGCTTATCCTTGTGATAAACTGGCAGGTAGGTTTCGAGTTCCCCAAAGGAATAGCCTTCTGCCAATTGGATGGATAGGCTTCCCGTCTTTTTATCCTCTTTAATTGATTCCTGTGAAAGAAAAAGCGGAGTTTTTGACTTCACTCCATGAACAATCCGTTGCTCAAAGTCCTCTTCTTTAGCCACATACAGGATAAGGGACTTGATTTCCAAATGCACCAAACAGGTAAACTTGAAGATGGTGAGCAATACCTCTTCCGATTGGTTTTCATTGATGGCCTGTGTGATTTCCAACAAGGCCTTCAACTCCAATTCTTTCCGTTGGTATTTGTAGGTTTCCGATTGCACCTTAGAGTGTAGTGTGGGCCATTAATCCCTTTTTTGTGGCTAAATAAAGAAGTCCCTTCCCTACTTCCTGAAGATTGATAGCTTCAAAGCATTCTTGATCTGGCTCGGTAAAACATTTGATCCAACCCTTTTCTAGGAGTAGAACGAGGGTGGCTAATAGTTTCTTATCCTCCCAGCCCAAAGTTTCTTGAAGGAACGCATAAGGCTGAACAAAATACAATTCGTCCAATAAATCAAATTCTTCGTCACTCATAATTCCTGTGCTAGTTCCTAAAATTAAGTAATCTTCTTGTAAATGCAGGCAGGAAATCCCTTAGGTACACGATTCCACTACTTGCTCCTTATCCATTTCATCACGCACTTGTGGCATGAAATTCCTCCTAATTTCTTGTAACTTGGGTTCGTGAAAGCCACTGAAAAGAAACTCCCAACAGAAAAAATCATTTTAGGCATTGACCCGGGTACAACCGTGATGGGTTATGGCTTGATTTTGACAGAGGGAAAAAAATACAAAATCTTGCAGTACGGGGTCATTCACTTAAAAAAATACGAGACCCACGAATTGAAGTTAAAGAAGATTTTTGAACGAATCACTGGCATTTTGGATGAGTTTGCTCCTGACTCCGTTGCCTTAGAAGCCCCATTTTTTGGAGTAAACGTTCAATCCATGCTCAAGCTGGGTCGTGCTCAGGGCGTAGCCATGGCTGCCGCACTCTCCAAAGAAATACCCATTACTGAATACTCCCCAAAGAAAGTAAAGCAGTCCGTAACGGGAAATGGGAATGCGTCAAAGGAACAAGTGGCTGCCATGCTCCAAACTTTGCTTGGGATTGAAGAACTGCCCAAACTTCTAGATGCTACGGATGCATTAGCAGTAGCACTTTGTCACCACTTTCACGAAGGGAGGATGCAAACTCGTGGAAGAAATGAAGGCTGGAAGTCCTTCATTGAAGATAATCCCAGCCGACTAAAGAAATAATCCCTTTATTCAATTTTGGACAGGGTAGTATATCCTATCGACAGATTATTTTGACGGGATTGTATACCCTATGGATAGTTTCAAAACGGTGTTGTTTACGTCAGCTTGAAAGTATTTGAAAGGTACAATCCCAAAATCATAGCTCGCTTGGAAGTTGACTCCAGAGGTCAATTTGTAGCCCACACCAAAAACACCTCCAATTTCATAGCCTCCAACAGGCGCGGTGTCGGTAATTTTTTCGTCTACTGTGGTATACGATCTCGCAAGCAAAAATCCTGCTTGAGGTCCCGCAAATACATTAATTGCAGGAGTAATGGCATATCGTGCCAAAACAGGAATATCCAAGTAACTCAAACTCTCATCGAATTCTTTTTTAGTGGTATTGCTTATGGTGCTCATCCCTTTCCCTGCAAAAAACAAACCTGGCTCTACCGTTAACTTTTCGGTTGCCTCCATCCCATAGTAGACGCCAAAGTGAGGTCTGATCAAGGAGTTAAAACCACGTTGAACATCTCCATTGGAGAAGTTTGAGGAGCCAATACCGGCACGAACACCTATTTGGGCTTGAGCCGCAGCTGCAAAAGTTAAAAATGCTAGTAAGAGTAGACCTTTTTTCATAATTGGGGCGATAAATTGTTTCTTAAAACTAAAACAAGAAATGTAAAATTCTAGCAGTGAGCGAATTTTTATTCTGTGAAAATTAAAAATTCACGCTGAAAAATTAATCCATCAACTCATTGCCTTAGCGGTTATCATTTGGATTCCCACCCAATTTTTCTCAAATTTCCTTCCTTAACTAGAAACCCAAATCAACCTTGGTTTGTCTGAAGAGGATTAGACTCCTGAAATGAATTTTCAGTGAAGTAAGCACTCCATGACGGCCATGCGATTCATCCCACACTCGAAATGATTCGATCCCTCCTTCTCTTTTCTTTTGCCTTCTTAATTTTTGGCTGCGGCTCACAATCCGACGAACAGACTTTTGACAGTTCCACCTTGCGTCGTGCCACGCCAGAAGAAGTAGAAGCTTTGGTAGAAGCCTTTATTCTAGCTGAAGACTCCAGCACCATCCGGATTCCTGAAGGATTTTACGAACTCAAAACCCAACTTATCCTAGACAACAAAACCGCAATTCGTATCCAAGGGGAAGGCATGGACAAAACAGTGCTTTCTTTTCGGGAGTTGAAATCTGGGGGTGAAGGAGTGAAAATCGTAGGCAAGGACATTACTATTGAAGAACTGAGCATTGAGGATGCTCCAGGTGATGGCATCAAAGCCCAGCATACCGATGGGATCACCTTTCGTAAGATCAACGTCACCTGGACACATGGCGATAAATCCAAAAATGGAACCTACGCCATCTATCCCGTGCAATGCAAAAACGTGGTCATCGATAGCTGCATTGCCTCCCATTCCAAAGATGCGGGCATCTATGTAGGCCAATCCGAGGACATTGTAGTCAAAAATTCTCTAGCCTTTGGCAATGTGGCCGGAATAGAAATCGAAAACTGTGACCGAGCCGAAGTCTATGGAAATACGGCCAGAGACAATGCCGGAGGTATACTGGTATTCAACCTGCCAGGTCTACCTAAAGGAGATGGTCGGCAAACCCGAATTTACGACAACGACATTGTGGACAACAACCACGAGAATTTTGCCACACCGCTTGGAGATGGCCCCAATGGCAATACCGTAACGATGATCCCTCCTGGATCAGGCATTGTCTTATTGGCCGCCAAAGAAGTGGAGATTTTTAACAACCGCATCTTGCGCAACAAAACCTATGGGGTAGCGATTGCTAGTTACCAGGTGACAGGCTTTCCAGCAGAAGCACCCAACTGGTCTCCCTACACCTCAGACATCCACCTGCACGACAATAGCTACGACCGGGGATCTCTCTTTAACCTACCGGACCTCAGTCGGGAACTAGGGCAACTAGTCAGCCTGTACAATGCCCATGGATGGCTAAAAACCCAGGACATCATCTACGACGGCATTTGGGATGAGTCCGTAAGCGCCTCCATTGAAAGTAACCCCATGCGAATCTGCATCCAAGAGCCAAACCTAGAGTCCCTTCGCTTTACGCGCTTCTACCTCATGGAAGGCGAGGACAACATCGACTCCTTTAGCGATTCTAGCCCTTTTCAGCAATGCAAAGGCCCTTCCGTGGACAAACTTTCGCTAGCCACTACTAAAAAATACAAATGAGAATGGACGTGGGGGTTGAACGATTTGTAAAAAAGGGGTTTACCTGCTTATTGCTGCTAGGATTGATGATTTCCTGTGCTCCACAAGCGAGCGAACAGGAGACAACATCCGAATTCATAGAGGAAGTCCTAGCACCTGAGGAAGCGAATGGAAAATTTCCCTACCGAAGACTTTCCACCTATGGATTCTTTGCAGGTGAAATGGCAAATCTAAGTCCCAACTCTAGCATTCTCCCTTACCAACCTGCGTCCTCTTTATTTACAGATTATGCTTTAAAAAGTCGATTTATCTCTCTTCCAGAGGGTACACATGCCAGTCTAGATGGGGAAGAACTCAATTTGCCGCAGGGAACAATTTTGATTAAGAATTTTTACTACCCCGCAGATTTTCGACAACCAGAGGGTAAACGAAGAATCATCGAAACCCGACTTATGGTTCACGAGGAAGGCGGCTGGGAAGCCTATCCTTACCTCTGGAATGAATCTCAGACAGACGCAGTTTTAAAAGTAGTGGGCGCAGAAAAAGAAGTGCGATTCATCAACCAAGCAGGCGAGGAACAGGTCATCAACTACCTTGTTCCCAACAAAAATCAATGCAAAAGTTGCCACAATAAAAATGAATCCCTCGCACCACTTGGGGTACAAACCAGGCACCTCAACCATGATGTTGCCTATGGAAGTGGAACTGAAAACCAGTTGGCACATTGGACCAAGTTAGGGAAGCTGCTTGGCTTTGAAGGCAAATCCGCGCATCCTTCACTGGTAAATTACGAGGACAAAAGTCAAGCCTTAAATGACCGAGCGATGGCCTACTTGGACATCAACTGCTCGCATTGCCATCGAGCAGAGGGTCCTGCAAGCACTTCTGGACTATTTCTTACCTATGGCCAAAAAGATCCTTTAAAGTTGGGGGTATATAAAACCCCAGTTGCCGCAGGAAAGGGTTCTGGGGCACATACCTACGACATTGTCCCTGGGGATGGAGATGCTTCCATCCTCCTCCACCGCATGAACTCCACGGAGATCGGCGTAGCCATGCCCGAGTTGGGGCGAAGCAGCATTCATGCCGAGGGAGTGGCACTAATCCGAGATTGGATCAATCAGATGGAGAAAAAATAAAAAAGGGCAGGTTTTCACCTGCCCTTTTCAGTTGTTCGAATTAAAATTACATGTTATCGCTGCTCACTACCGCTGAGAAATACTCACGGTTCATGCGCGCGATGTTGGTGATGGAAATGCCTTTTGGACACTCTGCCTCACATGCTCCGGTATTGGTACAAGCTCCAAAACCTTCAGCATCCATCTGAGCCACCATTTTTTCTGCTCGTGTCTTGCGCTCTACCTGGCCTTGTGGCAACAATGCCAGCTGGGAAACCTTAGCGGAAGTAAATAGCATTGCAGAAGCATTTTTACATGCTGCCACACAAGCACCGCAACCGATGCACTGTGCTGCGTCCATGGCTAGATCTGCCACGGTTTTTGAAATTGGTATTTCGTTGGCGTCAGGAACACCTCCGGTGTTGACGGACACATAGCCTCCGGCCTGAATGATGCGATCAAAGGCAGATCGGTTGACTACCAAGTCTTTTACTACAGGAAAGGCTTTTGCTCTCCAAGGTTCGATCGTGATGGTCTCCCCATCCGAGAAGGAACGCATGTGCAACTGACAGGTAGTCGTCTGTTGCGGACCGTGGGGCTTTCCATTGATGTACAAGGAGCACATTCCGCAGATACCCTCGCGGCAATCGTGATCAAAATGCACTGGATCTTCCCCTTTCTCGGTAAGTTGGTCATTCAATACATCCAACATTTCCAAGAATGACATGTCCTTGGACACATGGTCTGCTACGTAGGTAACAAATCCACCTTGGTCTGCCGCATTTTTCTGTCTCCAGATTTTTAAAGTCAATTTCATCTGTCTACGCTAGTTTTATTTTGGGTCGAGCTCCTTGGCATTTCTAGGTTCTGGAAAAGAAAAAGCCAAACGCAACTCAACTTTAAGTGATTGTCAACAACTTATTTATAGGAACGCTGGGTGAGTTTCACATTTTCAAAGACCAATTCTTCTTTGACCAACTCTTCCTCTTTTCCTTCACCGAGGTATTTCCATGCTGCCACGTAAGCGAAATTCTCATCGTCACGCAACGCTTCCCCATCAGGTGTTTGGTATTCTTCACGGAAGTGACCTCCACAGGATTCGTTTCTGTTCAAGGCATCATCGACCATCAATTCCCCAAGTTCCAAGAAGTCCGCCACACGGTTTGCTTTCTCTAGGGTTTGGTTGAGCTCCTCATTGGTTCCCAACACCTTTACATTCGACCAAAACTCCTTTTTCAAGGCTTGGATATCTGCTTTGGCTTCCTTCAATCCAGCTTCTGTGCGGGCCATTCCGCACTTATCCCACATGATCTTGCCCAATCTTTTATGGAAGTAATCCACTGGCTTGTTACCATTGATTTTCAATAGACGCTCAATTCCTTGTTTCACTTCTTCTTTTGCGCGAGCAAATTCAGGATGATTTTCGTCGACTTTAGTTGGGGCAAGCTGCGCCAAATAATCACCTACAGTGTAAGGGATAACAAAATACCCGTCTGCAAGACCCTGCATCAAGGCAGAAGCACCCAGGCGATTGGCTCCGTGCTCGGAGAAGTTGGCTTCACCCAAGGCGTACAAGCCAGGAACCGTAGTCATCAAATTGTAGTCTACCCAAAGTCCACCCATGGTGTAGTGCACCGCTGGATAGATCATCATCGGCATTTCGTAAGGATCCTCTCCAGTGATCTGCTTGTACATATCGAAGAGGTTACCGTATTTCTGTTCAATGATCTTACGCGTATCACGCTTGATCGCATCCCGGAAGTCTAGGAAAACTGCTTCTCCTGTTTCATTTACGCCACGACCCTCGTCGCACACGTATTTGGCATTACGAGAAGCCACATCACGAGGTACTAGGTTACCAAAAGATGGATACTTGCGCTCCAAGAAATAGTCGCGGTCCTCTTCTTTGATGTCGTTCGCTTTGATTTGTCCTTTTCTAAGTTTCTCCGCTATCTCTGTCGTAGCAGGTACCCATACGCGTCCGTCGTTACGAAGGGATTCAGACATCAGGGTCAACTTGGACTGGTGGTCTCCCGAAACAGGAATACAAGTGGGGTGAATCTGAGTAAAGCAAGGGTTGGCAAAAAACGCCCCGCGCTTGTGTGCTCTCCATGCCGCAGTTACGTTGGATCCCATGGCATTGGTTGAAAGGAAAAACACGTTGCCATAACCACCCGTACACAAGAGCACAGCATGTGCTGCATGCGTTTCGATTGCACCAGTAATCAAATTACGGGTTACAATCCCCTTGGCTTGGCCGTCGATGACCACCACGTCCATCATCTCTGTCCGTGGAAATAATTTTACCTTTCCATTAGCTACCTGACGGCTCAAAGCTGAGTAGGCGCCTAGAAGGAGTTGCTGTCCTGTTTGACCACGTGCGTAGAAGGTTCGAGACACCTGGGCTCCACCGAAGGAACGGTTGGCCAAAAGCCCTCCATATTCTCGAGCGAACGGAACACCTTGTGCAACGCATTGGTCGATGATTTTTACAGACACCTCTGCCAAGCGGTACACGTTCCCTTCACGAGCACGGTAATCCCCACCCTTGATGGTGTCGTAGAATAGTCTATAGATGGAATCCCCATCATTTTGGTAGTTCTTCGCTGCATTGATCCCTCCTTGAGCTGCAATGGAGTGTGCTCTTCTTGGGCTATCCTGAAAGCAAAATGCCTTCACATTGTAACCCAATTCCGCTAGGGAAGCCGCTGCAGAAGCACCTGCCAAACCTGTTCCTACGACAATAACATCGTACTTACGCTTGTTGGCTGGGTTAACGAGCTTGCTTGAAAACTTATGCTTAGTCCATTTTTCTGCCAAAGGACCAGCAGGAATTTTGGAATCTAGTATCATAGTGGACTATTTAGTAGCTAGTGAAGTGAATGTAAAGTGGCATGGATGCAAACAATGCAGGTACCAGAATGCAGTAGATCATACCCACTACCTTGATGGCTGGTGAATATTTTTTATGATTAAGACCTAAGGTTTGAAAGGCAGAGGCAAAACCATGGGAGAGGTGAAAACCTAAAAAGACCATGGAAACTACGTATAGCGCTACAAGCCAAACTTGCTTGAAGGCCTCACTGACAATGAGGTACAAATTTTTGTACTCTTCCCCTTCGTAGGTGACCATAGGAACTTCTCCCCAGTGCATTTTTGCCCAAAACCCTTGCAGGTGGACGACCAAGAAAATAAGAATAATGGTACCCAATACGCCCATGTTTCGCGACGACCAAGCAGAATTGCTGCTACCATTGGAAGTAGAATAAGACACTGGTCTAGCAGACTTGTTGTGCTGCGTCAAGAAAATAGAATAGACGATGTGTCCGATCACCGAAATGTAAGTCAGGTAGGACAAGAGTTTCACCGCTGGATTGGTAGTCATAAACTTGGCATACATGTTAAATGCCTGACCTCCATCTCCTTTAAATAGAAGCAAATTTCCAGACACGTGCCCTGTCAAAAACAGGATAAGGAAGAGGCCAGTAAGGGCCATAATCAACTTTCTTCCTAGGGTGCTATTCAAGGTTTTGGTAACCCAAGTCATAATTAATAACGATTAGTTTAAAACGAAGAGGTTTTGCTATTCAGGTGGCCAAATTTACATCTGAGAAGACTAGTATCCAATGTATGCAAGACCCTCTTTATTATTTTAAATGATTCTAAATAAGGCGTCAATTCCTCGGGTTAAAACTTAATTTTTTCTTGAAGCCAACAGTCTGTTCAATTTTATTGTTTTAATTTTTGACGGTTTTTCTCCTTACATCCGTTTACTTCGTATACATAGATTAATTTGCACAAGATTGCCTAGTAAAAAGCCGTCTTTAATCGATCCTTAACGAATAAGATTTGTCACTTGACCGATATGAAGCTTAAAATTTATTTTGTCCTTTTTTGCCTCTCGTTTTTTTCAGCCCTTACAGACGCTTGGGCAACTCACATTCGTGCAGGGGAGATTATCGCAGAACGTGTTTCAGTGCAGACGCTCACCTATCGAATCACCGTTGTAGGCTATACAGATACCCGCTCTTCGGTAGTCTTTGGACCAGGACGAATCAATTTTGGAGATGGTCGGGAGGAGCAGCTCAATACAAAAAGTGATTTTTCGCTGGTAGAAGATTTAGGGGATATGATCGAGAAAAACACCTTCGTCATTACCCACACTTTTCAAGGTCCCGGTAAGTACAAGATTCGATTCCAAGAGTTTAACCGGAACGACCTAACGCTCAACATGGATAATTCGGTGGATACACCTTTCTATGTAGAAACCGAAATTACAATTGATCCCTTCATTGGGGTCAACAACTCACCCGTACTGACCATTCCTCCAGTAGACAATGGAGCTGTCAATGTACGGTACATTCACAATCCCGGGGCATACGATCCAGATGGCGATAGCCTTTCCTATAGACTAGAAATTCCTAAACAAGGATTTGAACGAGTAGTCAATAACTACAGAGATCCCTCCAATCCAGAATTTAGTAAAAGCAAAGAAGATGGATCTGGCCCAGCTTTTTTACGAGTGGACCCACTATTGGGCGATCTAGTCTGGGACGCTCCTGGAACAGCCGGGCAATTCAACGTGGCTTTGCGCATTACAGAATGGCGCAAAATCGATGGAAAATGGGTGGAAATAGGCTATGTGGTTCGGGACATGCAGATCCTTATCGAAAATTCCAAAAACAAACGCCCAAAACTGATTCTTCCCCCTGACCTTTGCGTGGTGGCAGGTACACGAATTAAGGAAATCATCCAAGGACAAGACCCAGATGGAGATCCCATCAAAATCGAGGTTTTTGGGGAGCCCATAGAAATCAATACTTCTCCAGCCACCTACAAACCAGCAAACGAGTTCCAGGTTCAGCCAGGCATCGTGAATTTTGATTGGCAAACGGTCTGCAATCATGTGCGGGAACGGGAGTATGAGGTACGTGTACGCATCACCGACAAACCACTTTCTGGACCTAAATTGGTAGATATTCAGACTTGGAAAATTAAAGTAATTGGTCCTCCGCCTGTTTGGGATGAACTGGAGCAATTGCCTGGAAGGACGGTTAAATTGAATTGGGATCCATACACCTGCGCCAATTCTGCTCAAGAGATGCAGGTATGGCGAAGAATCAATTCGGATCCTTACAAGCCCGAATCTTGTGAAACAGGAATCCGAGATGGCTTTGAATTGATTGGCACTACCAACATGACCTCGTTTTCCTTCACAGACACCAATGCTGACCTGGGATTGGCGCCAGGCAATACCTACTGCTACAGACTCGTAGCGGCCTTCCCTACGCCTAGACTTGGAGAAAGCGTTGTATCGCAAGAAATTTGCATCACCATCGATGTGGATGTGCCGCTTTTGACTAATGTGAGCATCACCAAAACAGATGAACAAAACGGAGAAATTTTTGTCAAATGGACGCCTCCCTATGACTTGAACAAAGCCCAATATCCAGGCCCTTATTCCTACGAGTTGATTCGAAGCGAAGGAATAACGGGTTCCCAAAACAGAATTTCCCTTGGAAAATCGGCCGACACCTTGTTTACCGACAAACGGTTGAATACCAAAAACCTGGTTTACAATTACAAAGTGGTGCTTTGGGACAAAAACACCAAGGTGGATACCTCCTCAAAGGCTACATCTGTAAGGCTTGAACCTACAATCATCAACGAAGCAATTGAATTGAAATGGGCATTTACTGTTCCCTGGAACAATTCCATAGCCCAATACAAGCATGAGGTCTACCGCAACCGTGCAGATGCTGCAGCATCGGACGTGGTCAATTTTGTAAAAATTGCAGACGTGGATGTAACGCAGAAAGGATTCCTCTACCTCGATGAAGGCAAATTCAATGGGGTCAAATTGAAAAAGGAGCTGGAGTATTGCTACTATGTCATCACAAAAGGTGCTTACAATGTAGCCGGCTTGGTATATCCTTTGGAAAACCGCTCCCAAATCATCTGTGCCAAACCCGATGACAATCGCCTTCCTTGCGCACCTGTATTGACCTTTGAAGGCCCAGATTGTACAGCCTATGTGTCGGAAGAATCCTGTGGCAATATTACCTATGTGCATGAATTGAGCTGGAAGCCTAATTTCAGCGGCAGCTGTGACGATGAGCTGAGCGGCTATAGATTGTATTTCAATCCCGAAGGTACCCCAGACGGCACTTTTACCCGAGTAGGACAATTTACCGCACAACAACTCCGCACTACGCTTCGCAACCTACCCAACTACAAGGGCTGCTACTACCTGACTGCAGTAGATCGCTCTGGAAATGAAAGTCCAAAAAGCAATGTGGTTTGTGTGGACAACTGTCCCAATTACTTACTTCCCAATGCCTTTTCTCCAAATAACGATGGACTCAACGATACCTTCATGGCTTTTGACAATCCTTTTTCAAAATGTCCAAGGTTTGTAACCCAGGTAGAGCTCTTTATCGTCAATCGCTGGGGTACAGAGGTCTTCCGCTATGCCGGCCAAACTGCAGGAGAGAATGATCCTTTTATCCGTTGGGATGGAAGAGATAAAAGTGGGGCTGAACTTCCAGCGGGCACCTATTACTACTCTGGTACGGTAAACTTTGATGTAGTCGATCCAAGCAAAAAACAGCAAACCCTGAAGGGGACGATACAACTCCTTCGCTAATGGCCAGTCCTTCCATCCTGCTTTTTGATGGACATTGTAGCCTATGCAATGCCTCAGTGGACTTTGTATTGAAGCGGGATGCAAAGAAAAAACTGCTTTTTGCAGCGATACAAAGTCCAGCTGGACAGCATGTGCTGAAGCACTATGGCCTGCCTACCACTTATTTGGATACGCTCGTATTGGTGGAGAATGGGAATGTCTACTTTGGAAGTACAGCTGCCTTGCGAATAGCGCGGCTTTTGCGAAGAGGCTGGCCACTTTTCTACACGTTGATCATTCTACCGAAAGGAATTCGGGACCGAATTTACCAGTGGATTGGAGCCAATCGTTACGCCTGGTTTGGTCAAAGAGAAAGTTGCAGAATGCCTACACCTGCAGAAAGAGAACGATTCTTACCTGAGAATTACCTGCTTTAGGAAACTTGAATAATCATCCAATAGATCGGCATCCCTAGGGTCAGATTGAAGGGAAAAGTGACAGCTAAAGCCATAGGCACATAGAGCCCCTCGTCTGCTTCTGGGTTGGAAAGCTTCATTGCCGCAGGAACTGCGATGTAGGAAGCGGAAGCGGCAAGAATAGCAAAAATCAATCGATCCCCTGCTTCAGGGCTAATCCATTGGCTGACATAAGCTACGACTACGCCATTGAAAAGAGGCACAAGAATAGCAAATAAGGAAGAAAAATAGCCGGTCTTGATAAATGCTTTCAGCTTTCTTCCACTGCTGATCCCCATATCCAACAAGAACACCGCCAAGAAGCCTTTAAAAATATCCGTCACAAAGGGTTTGATTCCTTCGGCTTGCTTTTCATCGGCAATCAAACCAATCACCAGACTTCCCAGTATCAAGAGCACTGAACCGTTGGTAAAGGCATGAAAGACCATTTGCTTGAATCCCCCTCCGGTCTGAGAAGGGGAAAATTTGCGCAGCAAAATCATTCCTGAAATAATTGCAGGAGCTTCCATCAAGGCCATTACTGCCACCATGTATCCGCCAAATTGTACACCTTGGGCTTCCAAAAAAGCTGCTGCTGCCACAAAGGTTACCGCAGAAATTGATCCGTAGGCAGCAGAAATGGCAGCTGCATTGGGAACGCCAAGTTTGCGCTTAAGCAGAAAGAAAGTGTAGAAAGGAATCGAAGCAGAAAGAAAAACCCCAAAAACTAGCGACCAAAGAATGGTGTCACTGAATGCACTGTGAGACAGCTCTTGCCCACCTTTAAAGCCAATGGAGATCATCAAGTACAGCGCGATGAATTTGGCACTGGTGGCAGGAATCTCCAAATCACTTTTCAATCTGACTGCCAAAATTCCCAGTACAAAAAAAAGTAAACTTGGGTTGGTCAGGTTGTTGAGTAGAATTTGAAAATCCATGGCACAAATATCCCGCATGTAACTTTTTAAAAAAAATAAAACATAACATTTTTTTATTCGTTATATCTTTTAAATTAAATTTGCTTATGAATATCACCCTGCACCAATTGAAGGCTTTTCAAGCCATTGCCAAATTTCAAAGCATCACCAAAGCAGCAGAGGCAATGAGCATGACTCAGCCTGCGGTCTCTATTCAGCTGAAAAACCTACAGGAACAGTTTGAAGTGCCCCTTACTGAGATCATTGGAAAAAAAATTCACATCACTGAATTTGGACAAGAGTTGGTCGATACAGCAGATCGGATTTTTGGGGAGCTAGGCCAAATCGAAGAGAAAATGTTGGAGCTCAAGGGGCTACTGGGCGGAAAGATTCGAATTTCTGCTGTTTCCACTGGAAAATACATCATCCCTTACTTGATGGCGGATTTCATGAAAATTCACCCCCATGTCGAAATCAGCCTGGAAGTTTCAAACCGATACAAAGTTTTGGCTCAGTTACAGGAAAATTCCACCGATTTGGCTTTGGTGTCGCTATGGCCAGAGGAATTGGAATTAGAAAGCATCCAACTGGCAGAAAATAAATGGTATTTGGCGTGTTCCCCCGAAAAAAAGGATGACTACACCGCAGCCATTAAAGAGGGTAAATGGGAAATGATCCCCTTTGTTCTTCGCGAAAAAGGGTCAGGGACCCGAACCACAATGGAGAAATTTTTCCAAGAACGTGATATTCATGTGGGAAGTAAGCTGGAACTTGCTACGAATGAAGCAGTTAAGCAGGCAGTGATGGCAGGACTAGGGGCCTCATTACTCTCTAATTTTTCCATGGCCCAAGAGATTAAGGAAGGGCGAATTGCGCTTTTGGAATTACCTGGTCTCCCAATAAAAGCAGATTGGAAACTCATCTGGCTAAAACAAAAAAAGCACTCCCCTGCCGTCAAAGCCTTTATCCGTTGGCTTTCAGAGCATCGTAAAAAAGTGCTTTCTACTCACTTCCCTACGCTAGATAGCTTTTAATCACCTATCCTTCGGCTACCAAAAAATCTTATATTTGAGGCTTCAAAATCCTCATCTTAAGCAATGAAAGCGATTGTATTTCCGGGCCAAGGAGCCCAATTCCCAGGAATGGGCAAGTCCCTCTACGAAGAAAATCCAGAAGCCAAGGCTTTGTTTGAAAAAGCAAATCAGATCTTGGGTTTCCGAATTACAGACATCCTGTTTGAAGGTACCGAAGAGGAACTCAAGCAAACCAAAGTAACGCAGCCTGCTATCTTTTTGCATTCCGTGATCTTGGCAAAAACCACACCCAACTTTGCTCCTGACATGGTTGCGGGACATTCCTTAGGAGAATTTTCCGCGCTTGTTGCCAATGGCGTATTGAGCTTTGAAGATGGACTGGCCCTGGTATTTCAGCGGGCTCTAGCCATGCAGGAAGCCTGTGAATTCAACCCCTCCTCCATGGCAGCAATTCTTGGCTTGGAAGACCAGGTAGTCGAAGAAATCTGTGCTGGAATTAAAGGAGAAATCGTGGTTGCTGCCAATTACAATTGTCCAGGCCAATTGGTCATTTCCGGATCCACCAAGGGAATCGAAATAGCCTGTGAACTATTGAAAGCAGCAGGGGCAAAAAGAGCCTTACCCCTTCCCGTAGGAGGTGCTTTCCACTCACCATTGATGGAACCAGCACGAGAGAAACTTCAGAAAGCAATCGAAGAAACTCAGTTTCACACCCCGATCTGCCCCATTTACCAGAACGTGAGTACCACAGCTGTGTCCGATGTGGCTACAATCAAAGCAAACTTAATTGCCCAACTTACCGCCCCTGTAAAATGGACCCAATCCGTACAGCAGATGGTAGCCGATGGAGCAACAGAATTTGTAGAATGTGGCCCTGGCAAAGTACTCCAAGGCTTGGTTAAAAAAATACATCCTGAGGCCGTCGTCTCAGGTCTTTAAGCACAAAATCCCACTTTTAGCAAGTGGGATTTTTTATTTCCCCTCCTGCCAAACAGCAACTCGAGCGGAATCTGTACACTCGGCCAAAAGCTGAACAGAGGTTTTATCAAGTAGGGGATGCTTCGCTAAAGGGAGAATTTCAGCTAGGGGTGCTAGTACAAACCTACGTTCTAAAATGTAAGGATGTGGTAGCACCAGTTTAGGGTCCTTACTGACTTGGTCACCAAAATAGAGGATATCAATATCAATCGTACGGTCGCCCCAATGCTGCTCCCTAGTCCTTCCCAGTTCAAGTTCAATCCTTTGCGTGATTTGCAACAGGGCTAACGGTTCCAAGGTAGTTTGGATGAGAAGCACTTGATTCAGAAAATTTCCATTTGTGGCCACTCCTCCCCAAGCTTCCGATTCGTAAACTTGAGAACAGGAAATAAGGGAAAACTGCTCAGACAATGCCTCTCTAGCCCGGGAAAGATAGCTTGCCCGATCTCCTTTATTTCCTCCTAGTCCAAGGACAACCTTTGTTTCCATTTCTCGTTTGGATAATTCTTGTAAAGCTGGCCCAAATTAGGCTAAATTTACAGTCTAAATTGAACTACTATGAAGTTTCTAGGTAATGTTTTGGCTGTTATCGTCGGCCTATTCGCTTTTAGCATTGTCGCGGTATTGATTGTTTTTGCCCTTTTGGGACTGGTAGCAGCATCCTCTGAGGAAGAAGTTACCTTGGAAAAAAATTCCATCCTTCACTTGGACTTGAATGGACGCACCTTAGTGGAGCGCACCTCCGAAGAAGACTTGGTATTTGGCTCCTTCCTAGATCCATTTGGAGGGGATAATTCTGCAGGGTTGGTGAACCTCAAAAAAGCAATTGAAGAGGCTAAAATCAATGAAAATATCAAAGGAATCTACTTGAATGCAGGTCTTTTTGGCGCTGGACAAGCTGGATTGCTTGAGCTTCGCGAAGCCTTACAGGACTTCAAAGAGTCTGGCAAGTTTATCGTCGCGTACGATGAGGCATATTCTGAAGGGGGGTATTTTTTAGCTTCTGTGGCGGATGAAATTTACTTAAACCCCCTTGGTGGTATTGACTTCAATGGCTTCTCCTCTGAAGGAATTTTTCTCAAAGGGTTTTTTGAAAAAGTAGGAATCAAGCCCGAGGTGTTCCGTGTAGGTGAATTTAAAAGTGCGGTGGAGCCTTTCATTTTGGATAAAATGAGCCCAGAAAATCGACTGCAAACGCAATACTTTTTGGATGACATCAACGGTCACGCTATTGCCTTGATTGCTGAATCACGGAAAATCGCCAAAGACAGCCTCATTAAGATCAACCATCAGATGCTGGTGCGAAAGCCAAAAGATGCAGTGACCTACAAGCTTGCTACTGCCCTAAAATACGAGGATGAAGTACATAGTATTCTCAAAGAAAAACTAGGATTGACGGAAGATGATCAGATTTCTACCATCAATGCTACTGACCTGGGAGGGCTTGCAAAAAGCAAAAACATCACTTCACCAAACCGAATTGCGGTGATCCTTGCCGAGGGTGAGATTGTCGATGGAAATGTGGAAGGCGCCATCAGCTCAGAAAAGTTTGCCAAAGAAATCCGTAAGGCACGGAAAGACGAAAACATCAAAGCTATCGTCTTACGCGTGAATTCCCCGGGAGGATCAATCCTTGCATCCGAAGTGATATGGAGAGAAATGTCAGAGGCCAAGAAGGTAAAGCCAGTGATTGTATCCATGGGTGAAGTAGCAGCCTCAGGAGGCTATTACATTGCTGCACCTGCAGATACGATTGTAGCCCAGCCCAACACGATCACGGGCTCCATAGGTATTTTTGGAATTTTATTCAATGTTCAGGAACTCGTCAATGACAAATTGGGTGTGACAACGGACGTGGTCTCCACAGGAGAATTATCAGATTTTGGAAATATGGCAAGACCGCTGACTGAGGTAGAACGAACCATCATCCAATCCAGCGTCGAAGATGGTTACGAGACCTTCATTTCTCGAGTAGCAGAAGGCCGAGGCATGCACCCAGATTCAGTTCGCAAAGTAGCTTCTGGAAGAGTTTGGACTGGAACGCAAGCGAAAGCGCGTGGATTAGTCGACGTTTTGGGAGGCTTGGATACAGCCGTAGGCATTGCCGCTGCAAAGATCAAAGCTGGAGAAGATTACCGAGTGGTGTACTACCCAGAGAAAAAACAATGGTTCGAAGAATTGATGCTCAATTTCTCCGATAAGGTACAAGTACGGATCCTTCAATCTCAATTGGGAGAACAGTATCCGCTTTATCAACAAATTCAAAAACTCAAAAACTACCAGGGCGTGCAGGTACGGATGCCTCAAGATCTGGTGATCAAATAATAAAAAAACTCAGCTTTCGGGCTGAGTTTTTTTTTACTGCTCACTTCTGCAAAAGTATTTTCCATGCTAGCTCCACATCACCGGATTCCAATTCCACTTGGGCCCAGCGATGCAGGTGATCCAACCAGGATTCGGGGTCGAGTTGAAACCGCTTTTTTAGTTCCAGCACTTCCATCGTTTGCCCAAAAGCTGCTACCTCCTCTTTACTAGGAAGTTGCTCCACATTGCCCAATCGACCTAAATTATTCCCTGTGAGGACTGGACTGAAACGAATTTCCTCGGGAATCTGATCTACGCCAATTCCAAGGGTAGTCAATGGCTTGGGAATTTGAAACAAAGATTCAGCAGTGATTTTGGTATACCAATTGCCTCCCAAGCGCGCAACAGGATCCAACTTCAGTGGTGCAATGGCCCCTGAAGTATCTAAAATCCGTTCATCCAGGTGAATTTGAAGTACTTCACAAATCACCAAGTTGCCGGCACCACCTTCTTCCCCTAGGGAAATCACTTGATTCACACGGCACTCAAAAGCCAGGGGGGCTTCTTTTACCCGCGGAGGAGCGACTAGATTGGAGGAAATTTCGGTCAATCCTGCTTTCACAAATTCATTGACCCCTTTCCCATATTCTGTACTGGCAAGGGACATTTGCTCCACCAAACTATGACCCACCACATGAATAACTACTTCGGGCACCTCGAGCACGTTCTCCAAAGTATGCTTGGTACTCTTATCGCGCACCCTGCGTGAAGGAGAGAAAACGAGGATGGGAGGATTGGCACTAAACAGATTAAAAAATGAAAAAGGGCTTAAATTAACTTCTCCAGCACCATTGATGCTGCTGACAAAGGCAATGGGCCGAGGAGCCACCGCACCTTGCAAGAGGGCTTGCAACTCAGGGGTCGACAGGTCTTTGGGTTGAATCGTTTTCATTTCATGAAATTAATAGGCAATTTTAAGTGAAAGCCATCAATTCACGAATTTGTTTGCAAATTATGTCAGGTACCCGTATCCTATTCTTCATTGCTGTGGTTTGCTTTTTGGGACTACAGCCAAATCAAATTTTCGCCCAAACCCACCAACTCGCTACCTTCAATATCCGATGGGCTAATCCCAACGATGTGGGCAACCTTTGGAAAGATCGAAGCAGCCAGGTTATCCAGCTGATTAAATTTCATCAAATCGGCATTGTGGGTACCCAAGAGGTATTGGCGCATCAGTTGACTGAACTCAACGAAGGACTTGGCTTTTCTTCCATTGGCGTGGGTAGAGATGATGGCAAGGCCAAAGGCGAATTTTCGCCCATCCACTACGATCCAAGCCGCTACCAAGTAGCAGAATCAGGAACTTTTTGGCTTTCCCCGACACCTAACGAACCTAGCAAGGGATGGGATGCTGCCTTAAATCGGGTGTGTACCTGGGGTAAATTTGTCTCGACAGCAGGAGAGCGATTCTTTGTATTCAATGTGCATTACGACCATATTGGGCAGCAGGCCAGAGAAGAAAGCAGCAAGCTGGTGATGGCAAAAATTAAAGAATTGAATCAGGAAAACCTCCCTGTAGTCTGGATGGGCGACTTCAACGTGACTCCTGACAATCCAGCTTATCAGGTGATCCTCACCCAAGAAAGTTGGAAGGATGCGCGGCTGATTTCCAAACTTCCCTCCTACGGTCCGAAAGGCACCTTTACTGCCTTCGAATGGGACCGAATGCCAGATGGAATTATCGACCACATTTTTGTTCAGGGTAAGATCGAAGTACTCCGTCATGGCATCTTGACGGATAACTATGGAAAAAAATACCCCTCCGATCACTTTCCCGTGCTAGCGGAGCTACGGTTTCTCCGTTGATTACCGCTTTCTAAAGGGAATAAAAAAGGCTGCTCCGTTTGAGAAGCAGCCTTTTTTGATTGAATTGACTGAGAATTACTGCGCCAAAGCAGCCACACCTGGAAGTACTTTTCCTTCCATGTGCTCTAGCAAGGCCCCACCTCCAGTAGATACGTAGGATACTTGGTCGGTGTAGCCAAACTTATTTACTGCAGCGGCAGAATCACCACCACCGATCAGCGAGAAGGCTCCATGACGCGTTGCCTCTGCCACGTATTCTGCGATGGCTTTGGTTCCTTTGTTGAAAGACTCCATTTCAAATACACCCATCGGTCCATTCCATAGGATAGTCTTGGATTCAAGAATCACTTTTCCAAACAATTCTCGAGTCTTAGGACCAATGTCCAAGCCCATCCAGTTGTCAGGAATCTCACCCTTAGTTACTACTGCTTGGTTGGCAGTATTGGAAAAATCATCTGCAATAACGGTGTCTACTGGTAAAATCAAGTTGACCCCTTTGGCCTTTGCTTTTTCCATCAACTCCAACACGAAATCCAGTTTATCTGCTTCCAAAAGCGAGGTACCGATCGATCCTCCTTGCGCCTTGGCAAAGGTATAGGACATGCCTCCACCGATGATGAGGTTGTCTACTTTTTCAAGCAAACGTTCGATGATCAAAATCTTGTCGGCGATTTTGGCTCCACCCATGATGGCAGTGTAGGGTCGCTCTGGATTACCTAGCACCTTGTCTGCATTGGTCAACTCAGATTCCATCAGGTATCCGGCTACTTTTTGGGAAAAGTTGGCAGCAATCACCGCGGTGGAAGCATGGGCACGGTGAGCCGTTCCAAAAGCATCGTTGACATAGACATCTCCAAGTTTGGCCAGCTTCGCGGCAAAGTCCGCATCACCTTTTTCTTCTTCCTTGTAAAAACGCAAGTTCTCAAGAAGCAAAACCTCTCCAGCTCCAAGTTTTGCAGCCTTTTGGCTGGCCTCTTCGCCGATGCAATCTGAAGCAAAACTGATTTTTCGACCCAATGCGGCTTCTACGGCAGACACAATGTGCTTTAAGGAATAGCGGTCTTCAGGCCCACCTTTAGGGCGACCCAAGTGGGACATCAAAATGGCCGAGCCCCCATCCTTCAGAATCTTCTGAATCGTCGGTACTGCTGCTTGGATACGCGTATCGTCAGTAACTTGAAAATGCTCGTCTAGGGGAACATTGAAATCCACCCGGATCAGGGCTTTTTTGCCTGCAAAATTGAGGCTATCTACATTTTTTACATTCAAAGACATGGGAATTGGCGAATAGGTGTGAACTAAAGAAGCGTTTAAAATCGTGACGAATTTAACTCAATTCCAACCAATACGAAATAGGAAGGATGGAAAAACTAGCCCTAGTGAGTAGGCTGTGCTGCAGCTCGCTTGAGACGATCGTTGATGGCACGACCCAATCCAATTTCTGGAACAAACTCGGCGAGTATCACCGCTGCATCACTTTCATCTAAGAGTCGCATCCCCATAAACAGGCGCTGAGCCGCCTCCTGCAAGTCCTGACTTGGGCTAAGCACAAACTGCCTATCCGAAGGAAGGGCTGGAAAATGAGTTGAAAAACTAAGTACGCCGAAGGCCTTTCCTTCTTGGATCAACTTCGGGACAAGTTCGTTCAACTCTCCCACTAAAAATGGTTTCCGCGGGGCATAGTGACTTGCCAGTTGACCTGGGGCGCTGGGATTACTTGTACTGTGTGCCTGAACTGTCACTGGACCCACTAGGGATTCAATCTTGGAGAGTTCTAATCCTCCCAAACGATAGATTACTACCTGCTCCCCTTCCATTCCCACAATGGTACTTTCCAATCCTACCGCACATGCCCCACCATCGAGGATATAGGGAATCTGTGTCCCCAACTGTGCTTCCACATGAGCTGCCTGGGTAGGGCTGATGTAGCCAAACGGATTGGCACTTGGTGCCGCAAGCGGAAAGTCAAGTTGCGCTAGAAGCGCCAAAGTCAGCGGGTGGTTGGGAACTCTGACTGCCACACGATCCAAGCCTGATGTAACTAGATCGGGAACACTGGCCTGCCGAGGCAACAAGACCGTCAAAGGGCCTGGCCAAAAGGCCTCGGCCAAACGCTTAAGTTTTTCTGGAAATGAGGAAACAAAGGGATTTACTTGCTCCAAAGAAGCCACATGTAGGATCAAGGGATCAAAGCTGGGGCGGTTTTTCGTTTCAAAAATGGAACTAACAGCCTTTACATCGAGTGCATTGCCTGCCAATCCATAGACCGTTTCAGTTGGAATGGCAACAAGCTGTCCCTGTTGAAGGTACGTGGATGCTTTTTGAATATCGGTACCAACTTGCGCCATTACTTTGCTTCACAAAAGTCCTTGATCCAAGTTTCGGCTTCTTGGTATCCCAAGGAAAGTGCCATTTTCAAATCTGCGCAGCCTTCATTTTTTTGGCCCAAAGCACTCATTCGGGTGACTCCTAGCAAGTAGTAGGCTTCCCCATTTTTGGGATCCAAGTTGACCGTATTGCTGAGGGATTCCATGCCATGGATAGGGTCATTCATGCCCAACTTTGCTTTGGCCAGTCGGAAATGTGCTTCAGCATGCTTGGGCTCTGCCTTTACCACCGCCTCAAAATCAAGCATCGCATCCTCATAGGACTCCATGGTCAGCAAGGTCGTACCCCGATTGAAAAGAATATCCAATTGACTAGGGTCGAGTGCAGCAGCCAAGTTAAAATCAGCCAATGCCGCCTTGTAGTTGTTTAGCTCCATATTGGCATTGCCACGGTTAAACCAAGGCTTGTAATTGGTCGAGTCTAGTTGAATGGCTTGATCAAAAAGTGGAATCGCCTCCTTGATTTTCCCCTGCTGAAATAGGGCCACAGCCTTTGCATTTAAGGCAGTGGGCTGGTTTGGATTTTTGTCCAGAACCTGGTCAAACTGGGTAACTGCCTCTGCCCAAGCTTGAGCGTCCATTTTCTCCAAACCTACTTTCATGAGTTCCTCCTCAGTTGGGGAGCAGGCAAGACTACTGAATACAAGAAGGCAAATGATCCAAAGTTGTTTCACAGGAATAAATTTTCAGTAAAGTTACGAATTCGAGCTTAGGTGGCGGCTAGTTTTTGACGGAATGCATCCGGTACAGGCACAGGTTTCATGCTTGATTTGTCTACCGAAACCAATACACTTTTGCAGGTGGCATAGACTTGCTCCTTTCCACTGCTGTCCTTTCCCAAGAGTACTTGCTCCAAGTCAAAGGAGGAATTGCCTAGTCGTGAGCATTTCACCAAGGCCTCCACCTGATCTGTCAGGTGTATGGGGCGGATGTAGTCAATCTCGATTCGACCGACTACGGTACCCACATCCAATACATCCCAGTCAGCTACTTTATAGAGAAATACCGCTCTAGCGTGCTCAAAATAACTAAAATAGACCCCATTATTGACATGGAGGTAGCCATCAATATCGGAAAATCGAAGTTGGATGGGTGTGGCAAATGAAAATTCAGCACGAAGCTGAGGAATATCAAAACTGCGCATTAACGTAAAATTTCGGAGGTGCTTGTTTTTTCGAGCATCCGCAAGATGGAGGGATTGTAGCCAATTAGATCAATCACGGCATCAAAGGTAACCCAAGCCAAGGAGATACTTTCGTCACTTCGCACCAAGGTCTCTTGGAGATCGGCTTCAATCAGGTAGCGAACATCGAAATGAAAATGTTCTGCCACATGAGGCCGCTCCGGAATGATGTGTTTGTCCAAATCAAAAATAGAAGTGTCTACAAATTGTAGGGTAGTCAGTCCGCTTTCTTCTCGAGCCTCCTGCATCGCTACTTCTAGGAGATTTTCATTCCCATCGGCATGACCTCCCAGCTGAAGCCATCTGCCGAGTTTTCGGTGAAGTGTGAGCAGGGTATGTGTTCTTTCCTTATTGACGATCCAAGCAGAAGCTGTAAAGTGACCAGCAGTTCGTTCTCTGGAATAGGCCAAAGGGTCTTCAGTTAGGGCCAGAAAATCGGGCACAAATTGATGTTCCTCTTCGTAAGGGCTGCGGTAAGCACTCAATTGAGTTTGTAAGGTAATTCTATCCATGTTAGGGTCTTTCAAATAACCGATCCATCAATTCATCAAATGGTTTGGCGTCGTAATACAGTCGGTCAGAATACACGGAAGCAAGTAGTTTGAAGTAACTCGGCTGCTGGTTGATCCGGATTTTTTCTAGGGAAATGTTGCCATACAATTGGCTGATCAATTCGCCTTCTTGAGGAAGTTGAAGTGGGGGTTTGAAGTAAAATTTCTCCGTTTCCTTTACCTGCTCATTGACCTCTTCCAGCTTCCGATCCAAACTGACTTGTTCGTAACCCAAAGCTATAATCCGTCTACTTAATCCCAAGAAAAGTAGGGAAAAAGAATTCAAATCGAGGGGTGGACCATAGCTGAGGGCAAAGCCATTGGCATAAACTGAGGAAAACACATGAACTTCGGGACTTTCGTTGATTTGTGCTCGCTTGTAGTGGTAGTTCCGGTAAACCAAGTCGTATAGCGCCTTGGAATCTTCGGATCGATCCCATGTTTCTAAATCCTGGAGATCCTTTTCTTTTACTGAAAAATTCTCCTTTACCGACAAGGCTTGATTACTCGTCCGCGGTGGGAAGATTTTTTTCAATAAGTCATCAAAGAAATCAGGCATCAACGTTTTGTTTATATTTTCCTCCCTCTCCTAGTACCACCTTTCCTTCCTCCACCAACTGGCGTAGGCATTTCAGATGTGCAGCAGAGGCTGGTTTTTGGAGCTCCTCAAAAAGCTCCTCCTCGCTTAACGCCTCAGCCTGTGCTAAAGTTTGTAAAACTTGCGCTTTAAACTTGTTTTCCGCCTCTTGAGGAAGGTTGGCCTTTTTTTGTTCTACACAGTGGTCGCAGGCTCCACAATTTTCATCACAAGACTCGCCAAAGTAGGTTTGGATGAATTGGGTGCGGCAAATACGTGTTTGATGGGCATAGGCCACCATTTGCGTAGCCTTATGCAAGGTAAGCTCACGTCTCAAGGTGATTCGCTTGAAATTGAGCGGAAGGGTAGCCGCATCGTAGCGTTCGGTAAGAAAAGTAAGTTGCGGCCGGTCCTTTCTCGGTTCGTAGTCCAGCACCTCCATCTTGGCGAGCTGCAATAAGGCCTTAGTCAATTCTGCTTCCGTAAGTCCTGCTGCTTTGGCAAGCTTGGCTTCCTGAATGTTGAAGTATTCTGAAAAAAGATTGCCTCCATAAGTTCGAAGGAGAATTTTGATGACAGGATCCAACTTGGCATGTTGGATTTGAACCTCGTACAAAAGTTGGGGATTGACTAAGAAATGTGCGCGTGAAGGCGCAAAAAAACTTTCGTTGAGCGCGAGCAGCCCCTCCTCTTCCAGCACCTTGAGTGCATAAAAGGTATCCAGTACCGGGAGCTGGTAGGTGTTTGAAAAATCGGAAAGCTCAAAATCATAGCTTCGCAAAGACTGGGTTCCGATGGCCAATTGAAAATAGTTGGCGAGACACTGATACACCCTTCGAAGAAATTCTATTGGGGGATAGACAAGAGCCGCTCGGTCTAGGAGCTGCTCAAAATCCTGCCCATTGGTAAGGAGTACGGCATAGGCTTTTTGTCCATCTCTACCTGCCCTTCCTGCTTCCTGGTAATAACTTTCTAGATTTTCGGGCAGATCTGAGTGAAGCACCACCCGTACATCTGGCTTATCGATTCCCATCCCAAAGGCATTGGTACTCACCATGATACGCACTTGATTGGCTTTCCAGGCCTCCTGCTTGACCGATCGATCCGTAGCAGGTAGACCGGCATGGTAGGCTGCAGCAGAGAAGCCTAGTTGCTGGAGTTGCTTGGCGAGTTGCTGAGTGGCTTGACGGGTGCGTACATACCAGATTGCCGAGCCCGGGATGCGTTTTAAAATTTCCAGTCCTTTCTCCAATTTGTTTTCCACCAATCGGACGCTGTAACTGAGATTCTTGCGGGCAAAACTTTGGTGAAAAGTCGCAGGCTGCTTCAGCTGAAGTTTTTCGCGAATATCCTGCTCCACTTCAGGCGTAGCAGAAGCGGTCAAGGCCAGCACGTTAACTTTGGGATGGTAGGCACGAATGGTAGCAATCTCCAAGTAGGCGGGTCTGAAATCATAGCCCCACTGGGAGATGCAATGTGCCTCATCCACAGCAATCAAGTTGAGGTCCATTTGCTTGAAGCGCTCCACAAAGAGTTCTGATTTCAAGCGCTCTGGGGAGAGGTATAAAAACTTGACACCTCCTCGGATGCAATTATCCAAAACCGTGTCGATCTCTCGGGCACTCATGCCAGCGTGAAGTGCAACTGCTTTTACCCCCCGGGCTTTCAGGTAATCCACCTGGTCCTTCATCAGGGCCACTAGTGGAGAGATGACGAGACAGATTCCTTCCTTAGCCAAGCCAGGAACCTGGTAACACAGGCTTTTCCCACCGCCAGTAGGCAAAATCGCAAGTGTATCTACTCCTTGGTAGACCGCTTCGACGACCTGCTTCTGCACGGGACGAAATTCCTTCCACCCAAAGACCTCCTTGAGTAGGGATACCAACCGATCTGTTATCGCTGCCATGAATCTTTGAAATTACTAAAAATCCAAGTTTCCCCACGTCAACCAATTCATAAATGAATTCAAAGAAGGAACCTGAGGAATAAGCTGGAGTTAGAAAACCACCCGATAACCAGCGGAATAACTGGAAAGGGAATCTTTTTGGGGAAAATTTGAAGCAGGAGGTGCTCCAAATTGCTCTTGAAATTTGGGGGTAAGTGATCCCCATACCAGCTGATTTCGGGAAGGAAAAAATGCTAAATCAATGCCGGGAAACCAGATTATGTCCTTTCCTACCACTCCCTTTAAGGGGATTGGAACTGGATTTCGTTGGCCTGCCAGACGGTTGGGCTGGATGGAAAACGAGAGCTGCTCTGTTGGGAAATTCTGATTCCAAGACAGGTGATGGTCTCCAAGTTTGAGGTCCAGGATATGCTGCCCCTCCTTGGTGAAAAGGTAGAGCTCCTGTGCCGGACGCTGAATTTCCTCCCAGAGATTGGCAGCAGCCCATACCAAAAAAAGCCCCATTCCAAGTCCTGCCAGCCTTTTTCGATTGCCCAACTCCCAGTTTCCCCAGACCCAAAGCAATCCCCAGATTGCCAGCATGCCAGCGAAAGACAGGTGAATCCCCTGCCACAAGGCAGCGGGCAAGTCTTGGATCAGGTAGGTAACTTCGTTTTGGAGAAGTAGCAAAAAATCCACAATTGCACCTAGCACCCGCCCTAAAAAAGGAATCCAAGCCAGCAATAGAAAAGGAACACCCACGCAAAGAATGAGGTAGGAAAGCGGAACAATCAGCAAATTGGCTAGTAAAAAATAAGTTGGAAAGGTATGGAAGTAATGGATCGTCAGAGGGCTAGTAATCAGCTGGGCCGCTAAAGTAACGGCAGCCATTTGCCAGAAATAGTCCAAGACCCGATTGTGTGGAGACCAGGCCTGTAAAATAAGCGGTTGCAATCCTACAATACCAGCAACTGCCAAATAGGAAAGTTGGAATCCCAGATCTGTTCGCACTCCCGGATCTAGAACAAGGAGCAGTAAGGCAGAAAATGATAGGATATTCCAAATCGAAGGTTTTCTTTTCCGCATCTGCCCCAGCGTCACTAGAGAAAACATGACCACGGCACGTACTACAGAGGGAGAAAATCCTGTCATTAGGGCGTAGATCCAAATCAACCCCATGACCAGAATCAGGTAACTTTTTCGAAGGGCATGCCCCTCTTGCTTAAAGTAGGTCAAGGGAAGCAGCAAGATGGAATAGATAATTCCCACATGGAGTCCAGAAACAGCCAGAATGTGTTGCGTTCCGGTAGCCGAATAGGCTTGCTTTACCTCCTTCCCCAGGGATTCCTTTTGGCCCAGGAGTAGCGCCAAGGCAATTTGCTTGGACTCGGGCCGGATTACATAGCGCTCGATGACTTTTGCAAAGTAATGGCGCAAGTGCTCAAGCACAAATTTGAATTGGAAGGTCTGGGGCACGGGAAGTACAAGCATATTTTTACCAAGAAACTGCCGGAAATGAATTCCTTTGGATGCCAGGTATCCCTTGTAATCAAATTCATTTGGAAAGGTGGGGGGAGCTAGTGACTCTGGGTTTTTGGGCACCCAAATCACCTGCCCAGGAACTAGCGGCTTGTCGAGTTGGTGGTACACCAAAACCAATGCCTTGTGGGAACGCCAGTCTTGTCCTTCTTTTACCCCAATTACAGCGAGTAAATTTTCCGAAGAATTCGCCTTTGGGAGATCGTATCGCTGCACTTCTGCGAGGTATCCTGATCCTTCCCCCCAAGAGGTTTCTCTTTCTCGGGCAGCTTGAGTTGCCTGAAGCGAAATAAAAGAGCCCAATCCCATCAACAATAAATAGGCTACACTAGATGGTGGGAAGGAATTCGAAAAGGAAGGTCTGTTGACGAGAACCGCGTATAAAATCCAAAGGACAGCAAGTATCCCTAGGAATATTTGGGGATGAGCAAGGGAAACAGCAGTGGAAAGCAACATTCCCAACGCAAAAAAGAAGAGGTACCTTAAAAAAGGGAAATCGGCAAAGGTCATGTCGAAAAAATAAGTGGCTAAAAAATAAAAGAAGGCCTGGTTACCTTTTTGGTTTTAATAGGGAAAGGCGAAAAATTCTAAAAATCCATCCCTTTGAAAAATTGCTTTACGCGTATTTGGAAAAGAGCTAGTCCTAGCTCAATTCCATTTTGTAATGCAAGATGTCACACTCCTCAAATTGATCTCCAACGGCTTGGAACCCAAACTTGGCATACAGCGGCATGGCATGAATTTGGGCATGTAGGTATCTCTTTTTTCCTTTTGCATCCGGATGAAGCTCGATATCTGCCAGTACTGCAGCCACCAAAGCTTGGCCCACGCCCTGTCCTCTAGCTTCCTTTAGCACTGCAAATCGCTCCATTTTCACTCCATTTGCGGTAAATCTCCAACGGGCTGTGCCTACAGGAGCTCCATCTAGTTTTGCTAAAAAATGAACGGAACTGTCTTCAAACTCATCGTATTCTTCAGCAGCATCCACCTCCTGCTCAACTACAAATACCAATTCGCGAATTCCAAAGGCGTCTTGGAGTCCTTCTTTAGACGTTATTTTATTTACCGTTGGCATCTTGTCTTTGTTTTTCTTTTTCCTCTTCACTTTTTTCATAGGCCGCTATGATCGCTTTGACGAGTTTGTGGCGAATCACATCGCTTCCACTCAAGCGAACCACACCTATTCCCTTAACATCATTAAGCACGCGTAAGGCTTCAGAAAGTCCTGATTTCTGACGGATCGGTAAGTCTACCTGCGTTTGGTCTCCGGTTATGATCACCTTAGAGTTGGGGCCCATACGGGTCAAAAACATCTTTATTTGTTCGGCCGTGGTATTCTGCGCCTCATCCAAAAGTACAAAGGCATCGTGAAGCGTTCTTCCTCGCATGTAGGCGAGTGGAGCGATTTCAATGGCACGCGTTTCTTGGTAATACTTCAACTTCTCTGGGGGTATCATATCCTGAAGCGCATCGTAGATGGGCCGCAAGTAGGGATCGAGTTTCTCTTGCAAATCTCCAGGAAGAAAACCTAGATTTTCTCCTGCCTCAACAGCTGGTCGAGTAATGATGATGCGTTTCACTTCCCTATTTTTCAAAGCGCGGACAGCGAGGGCTACTGCAATGTAGGTTTTGCCTGTACCGGCGGGACCTAAAGCAAACACCAAATCGTTTTTGAAGGCTGCTTCCACGAGCTTGCGCTGGTTGGCAGACTTTGGCTTGATGACTAGGCCCTTATTTCCAAAGACAATCACCTGATCCTTATTTGCCTCCTCAAAGGGTCCTCCTTCTATGGCCAAAAAATCTTTGACATGCTCTGGGCTGAGGTGCCCAAAGCGTTCAAAATGTTCCAAAAGCATGTTGATCAAGTCATTGATCCGCAAAATTTCAGGAGGACTTCCTTGAATTCGGATTTCATTTCCTCGAGAAATTACTTTACACTGAGGGAAAGCCTGCGCGATTTGGCGGATGTTTTCATTGGCAGGGCCAAAAAACTCAGCCAAGGGAACATGCTCAAGGGTAATTACTTTTTCGACCAAAGTTTTGTTTTGATTAGGTACACCGTGAAGGTGAAAGAATAAAATGTCTATTTTTGTTCACTCCCCAACAAACAAAACTACAAAATTTTACTTTACTTGCTTCTATGGCCTTGGTGACATTCCTAT
>CANGUK010000012.1 GCA_947457095.1 Cyclobacteriaceae bacterium | reverse complement strand
TAGCGAATCGAAATCTCCTTCACCTTGCCTTTTGACTCAGGGAGCAGCTCGTGAATGAGCTGGTCGGGGGTGGTGCGGGTAGAATAAGAAGTGGCAAGGGCTGGTACATTGATGTCCGCTTCGTAAAATGCTGCCAGCTCTTCCTTCCAATCCTCAGAGGTATACAGCAAATCCACTAATTGCTCCTCGCCATTAATTTCAGAGGTTTTTAATACCGAATCCCCTTCGATTTTACTTAGCTCCAGGTTGATAAAACTTTTCAAATCAAAGTATGGAAGCTTTTCTAGGGCCGGTTCTTGCTGGTTTGGTGAGCAAGCAAGCGTTATCCCTAAAAGCAGTACTGCAAAGATGTTTTTTAGTTTCATGATTCTAGTAGTATGTCTCCCGTCATTTCTTCGGGAATACCTACCCCCATCAACTGAAGGATAGTGGGTGCTAAGTCCCCCAATTTCCCGTCTTTCACTGAAAATTTTTGTTTGTCTACCACGATAAACGGCACCAAGTTGGTCGTGTGCGCTGTATTCGGCGTACCATCCTCGTTAATCATCACGTCAGAGTTGCCATGATCCGCAATTACAAGGACCGTATACTCATTGGCAAGAGCTGCTTTGACCACTTTTTCAGCCGATGCATCTACTGCTTCACAAGCCTTTACGGCCGCGTCAAAATCACCGGTATGTCCCACCATATCTGCGTTTGCAAAATTGAGACAGATGAAGTTTGCGCTTTTCTTGTTGAGCTCCCCTGTGATCTTGAGAGCGATTTCTCCAGCACTCATTTCAGGCATCAAATCGTAGGTAGCCACCTTGGGTGAAGGGCAAAGAATCCTGCTTTCTCCGATAAATTCTTTTTCCCTTCCTCCAGAGAAAAAGAAGGTCACGTGCGGGTATTTTTCTGTTTCCGCAATTCGGATTTGTTTCTTCCCTGCTTTCTCCAAAACTTCTCCAAGGGTATTGTTGAGCTTGTCCTTTTCAAATAGAACCTGTACCCCAGTGAATGTTTCGTCGTAGGTAGTCAATGTCAAGTAGTCCAAGTCCAACTTTTTCATGTTGAAATCCGGAAAATCTCGCTGGCTTAGCGCTTGGGTAATCTCTCTACCCCGGTCCGTACGGAAATTGAAGCAGAGAACCATATCCCCCTCTTGAATGGTTGCAAGGGGTTTATTGTCCTCTCCCACTTGAATGATAGGACGGATAAATTCGTCGGTTACTTGATTGCTGTAAGACTTCTTGATGGAAGACAGTATGTTTTTCGATTTTTCTCCTTCACCCTGAACCATGGCGTCGTAAGCAAGCTTTACGCGCTCCCATCGATTGTCACGATCCATGGCATAGTAACGGCCAATCACGGATGCAATTTTTCCAACCGAATGGTCCAAATGAGATTGAAGGTCTCCGAGGTAGGCTAATCCTCCCTTAGGGTCGGTATCGCGGCCATCGGTAAAGGCATGGATAAATACATCCTCCATCCCATGGTGTTTGGCTGCATCACAAAGCCCCTTGAGGTGCTCGATGTGTGCATGCACTCCTCCATCGGATACCAATCCTAAAAAATGCACTTTTTTCTTTCCTGCTTTGGCTCGGGCAAAAGCTGCACTCAAGACAGGATGAGTGAGTAATTCACCCTGCTGAACCGCCAGATTGATTTTTACCAAGTCCTGGTAGACTACCCTTCCCGCGCCAATGTTCATGTGCCCCACTTCCGAGTTGCCCATTTGGCCTTCTGGAAGGCCCACCGCAAGTCCGGAAGCCTCCAACTTGGCATGTGGATAGGTTTTGAATAAGCTGTCTATAAAGGGGGTGTTGGCCTTGTCGATGGCAGAAACTGCAGGATTGGTGGCAAGTCCCCAACCATCTAAAATCAGTAATAAAACGTTCTTATTCATGCCGCAAATATAGTACAATTGAAACAAAAATTGGGGAGGAAAGGTTGTGAAAATGTGCTGTAAAACTGCATTTTTTCCTCCTGAACAAAGAAAATTCCAAGTCCCTTTCTGGATAACGGGTACAAACAGGGGAAGAAAATTCGTGGACCAATTCGGAACAAAATCCCAACCTTGGGTCTTCGGTTTTCACCGACTACTCAGTCGGAAGATTTGTCTTTGGCGATAAACTCCAAGTTTCGTTTGATTCCTTTAAACTTGGTGCGTGTGACGGCCGAACCGGCAAAAACACGTTTGAAGGTTTCTTCTGTGAGTTCTTTCCAATCTTGTGCTGCCAAGGTTTCCAAGTCCGAAGAAGGGCTGAATGCAGGCTCTTGATTTGGTTTTGAAAAACGATTCCAAGGGCAGACGTCCTGACATACATCGCAACCAAACACCCAATTGTCCATCTTTCCCGAAAAGGAGCTGGGGATGGCATCCTTCAATTCGATTGTGAGGTAGGAAATGCAGCGGGAACCGTCCACTACTCCAGGGGCTACAATGGCCTCGGTAGGACAAGCATCCATGCAGGCGGTACAGGTGCCACAATAGTCCTTGGCCAAAGGAAGATCTGGAGTTGCTTCTAGATCGATTACCAACTCGGCCAAAAAGAAGAAACTACCCATAGACTTGTTTAGAAGGAGGCTATTTTTTCCTATCCAACCCAGCCCTGCGCGCTGTGCCCATTGCCGCTCGAGTATCGGTGCGGAATCCACAAAACTACGACCCTGGATATCTCCTATCTCATCTCTAAGGCAAGCCAAAAACTCCCGGAGCTTTTCTTGAATGACGTCATGGTAATCCTGACCATAGGCATACTTGGCCAACTTGATGTCCTCAGTACCTTGTGGAAGTGCACGTTCTGGGTAGTAATTGTACACCAGGGAAACGACCGTCTTTGCGCCTTCCACCAACTTTCGTGGATCGAGTCGCTTATCAAAATGATTGGCGAGGTAACCCATACGGCCTTGGTAATCGCGGCGCAGCCATTCCTCGAGTTTGGGTGCTTCTTCCGCCAAAAAATCTGCTTTGGCAATTCCACAAAAATCAAAGCCCAAGCGCTTGGCTGTGGATTTGAGTAGTTGGGCATGCCGATCGGAAGCAGTCATCATTCCCCGAAAATAGGGAGATTTCCCCTTTTTTTGCTAGTGAATCTTGAGGATAGGACAGATTGCTTCCAAACTTTCTGCCACCAAAATCGTATCCGAGAAGGTCCTCACGCAGCTTGGAGAAAGATCTATTCTGATTTTTGCCTAAATTTTTTCCAACCGCAAAACTCAATGCCCCAATTGCGTGTTGTACTATCGAAAGTACCGGTCATCCCTATTTTTGGGAATCTTGTTTACCTAATTGCAGTCCATGAAAGGGTTTCGCTTTACTAAATTCATTCCCACGCTCGATCCAGAAAAAAATCGGTTTGATAGCCTATTGGACATTTTTTTGCAGCTAGTTACCATGACTGGTGGGGATGTATCCGAAGCGCTAAGCTGGCTGACCAACCTGGACAAACGCTACCAGCTGACCAGTCCAGACTATGGCATCGGCAATTTTATTGAAGACCTCAAGTCCAAGGGATACATCAGCGAGGAAAATCAACAGGGCAAATTTGAAATCACCGGAAAGGCAGAACAAACCATCCGAAAAAGTGCGCTAGAGGAGATTTTTGGGAAGTTGAAAAAGAGCAAGTCAGGACAGCACCGCACCCATATTTCTGGGCCTGGTGAGGAGCAGGGTACTGAGCGGCGTGCCTATGAGTTTGGAGATAACCTCGATCAAATCGCGCTTACTGACTCCCTTCGTAATGCCCAAGCCAATCGAGGCATTGGTGGGGATTTTCTGTTGACCGAGGATGACTTGGAAGTGGTCGAAAATGAGCAGCGTACCCAAACCTCCACGGTTTTGATGATTGACATTTCCCACTCCATGATTCTATATGGAGAGGACCGAATTACCCCTGCCAAGAAGGTGGCAATGGCCTTGGCCGAATTGATCAAAACCCGTTACCCCAAGGATACCCTAGACATCATCGTCTTTGGAAATGATGCGTGGCAAATTGAAATCAAGGATTTGCCCTACCTGCAAGTGGGGCCTTACCACACCAATACCGTGGCTGGACTTGAACTCGCCATGGATTTACTTCGACGAAGAAAAAACCCCAACAAGCAGATTTTTATGATCACGGATGGCAAGCCTACTTGCCTGAAGGTGGGCATTAAGTACTACAAAAATGCCTTTGGCATTGACAGTAAGATTTTGGCAGAAACCCTGAAGCTTGCCGCTCAATGCAGGAAACTGAAAATACCCGTAACCACCTTTATGATTGCTTCAGACCCGTACCTGAAAGAGTTTGTCAAAGAATTTACGCAGGTCAACAATGGCAATGCTTATTACAGCAGCTTGAAAGGGCTAGGCAATTTAATTTTTGAAGATTACAGACGAAACCGAACCAAACGCTTTTAGCATGGATTACGCACAACTTAAAGGAGAGCAGCTCCTTCAAATCAAAACTCTTGGCCAACTGAAGGCAGCAGGCTACAGCCCGAAGTCCATCAAAGAGGAGCTTCGAGACAACCTGATCCGGAAGATCAAAACTAAGGAAAACGTATTTGAGGGTGTTTGGGGATACGAAGACACGGTCATTCCAGACATCGAACGGGCGATTCTTTCCCGACACAACATCAACTTGCTCGGATTGCGGGGACAGGCCAAAACCCGCATTGCGCGGATGATGACCTTTCTCTTGGACGAGTATGTGCCCGTTCTCTACGGATCGGAGCTCAATGAGGATCCGCTTCTTCCGCTTACTACTTTTGGCAAGAACCTGATCGAGGAAAAAGGGGACCAATGCCCCATCTCCTGGTTGCCACGATCCGAGCGCTATGCCGAAAAATTAGCTACACCCGATGTATCCGTAGCTGACTTGATCGGCGATGTAGATCCGATCAAAGCTGCCACGCTAAAGTTAAATTACAACGACGAGCGAGTGATTCACTATGGGCTCGTTCCGCGTTCTCACCGCTGCATTTTTGTGATCAACGAACTTCCAGATCTCCAAGCACGAATTCAGGTGGCGTTGTTTAACATCCTACAGGAAGGGGATATCCAAATCCGTGGGTTCAAACTACGTCTGCCCTTAGACATCCAGTTTATCTTCACGGCCAACCCAGAAGATTACACCAACCGGGGGAGCATTGTCACGCCGCTCAAGGACCGTATTGAAAGCCAAATCATCACGCACTATCCCAAGTCAATTGACATTGGCAAAAAAATCACGGGACAAGAAGCTCGACTAGAAGGAAAGCCAGTAGCAAGCATTCATGTGCCGGAGTTGATGAAAGACCTGATCGAACAAATCGCTATCGAAGCTCGTCATTCGGAGTTTGTGGATGAAAAAAGCGGCGTGTCTGCACGATTGACAATTTCTGCCTACGAGAATTTGATTTCCGCAGCAGAGAGACGGATGTATCGAAACAATGAGTCAACAACAGTCATTCGGATATCCGATTTGATTGGCGTGATCCCTGCCATTACTGGAAAAGTGGAACTTGTCTACGAAGGAGAACAAGAGGGGGCTGGATTGGTGGCCTACAACCTGATCGGTAAAGCGATCCGCAGTCAATTTGTAGAATACTTCCCATCTCCAGAGCAAAAGAAAAAGGAGAAGGCTGGCAATCCCTATGTGATTCCATTGGCCTGGTTTGGAGAGGGAAATGAACTAGACCTCTTGAGTGACCTCAGCGACAAAGCCTACAAAAGCGGTTTGCATGGCGTCCCTGGTTTGGAAGAAGTAGTGACCCAATTGGTGGGAGCCCTACCTGAAAACGAAAAGGAATTCTATATGGAGTTTGCACTCCATGGCTTGGCAGAATACTCCCAATTGAGCAAAAAATTGCTTGACACTGGGCTCCAATTTAAGGACCTATTCAGCTCCATGTTTGAAATGGGAGAGGAAGATGACGATGATTTTGAAGAGGAGGAGGACGATTCCTAAGTACGAAATCATGGAATTCTTTTCGGATCTAGCAGCAATCGCAGATCTGCTGCTAGATTCGCTATATTTGTCAGATGGCCGAAAATCAACTTCCGGAGGCGTTTGAAGTACAAATGCAGGCGCTACTTGGGCCTGCAGAATTTGTTCTGTTTAAGGAAGGATTGGAGCGCCCATCGCAAACCTCCATTCGGCTCAATCGGAAGAAGCCGGCAGACATTTGCTTCCCAAAACGACCCATTCCCTGGGCGAAAGACGGCTATTTTTTGGAAGAGCGGCCAAGCTTCACTGGAGACCCTAGCTTTCATGCGGGGGCCTACTATGTACAAGAGGCTTCATCCATGTTTATTTCCCACATTCTCGAATCCCTGCAAATTCCCAAAGGAGTCTATTTGGATTTGGCGGCTGCACCCGGAGGAAAAAGTACCTTGCTCTCCAGTTATCTGGGTGAAGAAGGACTTTTGGTGGCCAATGAAGTGATTGCTGCCCGTACGCAAATACTCAAAGAAAATGTAATAAAATGGGGATTAGGAAATACGCTTGTAAGCAACAACGATCCGGAGCATTTTTCTCCTCTGGATGGATTTTTTGACCTAGTACTGGTGGATGCCCCGTGTTCCGGAGAAGGGATGTTCCGCAAAGATCCCCAGGCCCGGGCTGAGTGGTCTCCCGAACACGTCAACCTTTGTTCTGCTCGACAAAAGCGCATTGTAGACAAGGCTGGGGAATTGGTCAAAGGGGGAGGGTATTTACTTTACTCCACCTGCACCTTCAACGAAAAGGAAAACGAAGAGATCCTTCGTTTTTTAACCGAGGAATTTGCGTTCGAACCCGTACGCATTCCACTCGATCCGAACTGGGGTATCGTGGAAACGGAAGTGAGTACCGAAGAGGGCACTTTTTTTGGATACCGGTTTTTTCCACACAAGGTCGCGGGAGAGGGGTTTTTCATCACGGTATTGCGAAGACCAGAAGGAGCCTATTCACAAGTAGCTCCGACCACCAAAGAATTCAAGCACCACAGCCTGAAGCGCGTGGGAGAAAAGGAATCCGCTGCACTCGAGCAAGAGGTAGGAGGAGATGGGTTTGGCAGATTTTACCTGCTACAAGATGCTTTCTTCCGAATGCATGGGGACTATACGCGTGAACTGGAAAAATTAGCCCAGGTGCTGAGTGTCCGGTATTTTGGGGTAGAACTTGGCAAAAAACAAGGAAAGGAATGGATCCCCAGCCACGAGTGGGCCCTGTCTACGCTGCCCAAAAACGGGTTTCCTCAGCAAGAGTTATCCACAGAGGAAGCCTTGGATTTTTTGCGGAAAAAAGACCAGGTTTTTGATGATCTCCCGCTAGGATGGGTACTACTTACTTATCAGAAACTTCCTTTGGGATGGATTAAGAATTTGGGTAACCGGGTAAACAACTATTACCCTAAAGAATGGCGGATTCGAAACTGAATTCTCCGTAGTCTTTAAACCAAAAGAGCGCCTTCTGAAATTATTTTCAGCCCAAGAGTCTAGAAGAGCGATGCTCTTCCTAACTTAGAAGTCTAGTTCAACGCCACAGATTCCATGCTTAAAAAACAGCGATACGAAGCCTTTATCCAGCATTTTTCTGAAAACATGCCCGTGGCAGAGACCGAGCTGCACTACGAAAATCCTTTTCAGCTTTTGGTAGCCGTAGTGCTTTCCGCCCAATGTACTGACAAGCGGGTCAATATCGTGACCCGAGAACTGTTCAAACACTTTCCAACAGCCGAACACCTCGCGGCGACACACTTTGACGAACTTTTTCCGTACATCCGTACGGTATCCTATCCCAACAACAAAACCAAACACCTCATTGGGCTTGGAAAAATGCTGCTCTCAGATTTTGGCGGGGAAATCCCTTCAACGGTTGAAGAACTAGTCAAGCTGCCTGGGGTAGGGAGAAAAACGGCCAATGTGATCACTTCCGTGATCTGGCAACAACCAAATATGGCGGTAGATACGCATGTGTATCGAGTATCTAGACGTTTGGGATTGGTTCCGCTTACCGCCAAGACCCCCTTAGAAGTGGAAAAGCAATTGGTTAAACACCTGCCCAAGGAACACATTCACAAGGCCCACCATTGGCTGATCCTTCACGGGCGGTATACTTGCCTGGCCAGAAGCCCAAAATGCAGTGCTTGTGCAATCACCCACCTGTGCAAATACAACGAAAAAATGCGAAAAACTGAGGAAGATCCTGAAAGACGCGAGGCTAAAACCTAGTTTTCTTCTCCATTCCGAGGCCGGTACCCGGAATCTCTAAACAATTTTTTTGCATCCGATTCACGCATCAGTTCGGGCAGGGATAGCTCCTGCTGAATCGCATATTCCTCCACGATATTCCAACCAATCCAGCGGCCAATCCTACCGGGAGCATCCATACTGATCGCATCCGTGCTTGGGGCCTCGCCGATGTACTTCCGAATCTCAAAGGGGTTGGTATCAAACAAGAGTTCATTCTCAATAAAATGTGTCCAAATGAGGTCTTCATTGTCCCAGCAGGCCTGAATTTGTTCAGGAGTATACCCAATCAGGTATTGATCTGAAGTGCAGGGAAGGATCGATTTGACAAAATGGTAGGCCTTCCCGTAGTAGACCATTTCTGCCAAAAGGGTGTTGTCTTTGGTGTCGATTTCGTTGTAGCGCGATGAGATCGCCAACACAATCATGGGTACAAGGTACTTTCGTGTGTATCGGGAAGCGATGTACTTAGGCAAATCAGGTTGGAATTCATGATCACTAGGTAAAAAATAGTCCAAACCTATCACCAAGATGTCTTCTTCCACCAGAAGATCGAGGCCAAACCCAGAGACGTAGGTGTACACCTTAGGGGCCTTAAAGTTTGGGTAATAACTTTTCAAATAGGCAAATGCCTGTTCCAGCTCCTGTTTGATATCAGATACATCTGCAAACTCTTTGGCCACCGCTGCATTTAAGGCCTGAAAATTAGAATCCTGATTTGCGCGCAGCAGTTCCTGCGCCAAGGAGTCTGCATTGGGGTAGGTTCCTTGTTCCATTACCTTGTCTGCTATGTCAGGGTATTTTTCAAGGAGGACCCGAAGCTCATCAGCACTAGTCGCTGCGAAAAATTCCTGTTCCAAACGATGAATTTCTACGTTTGCTAGCCCCTCCAACCGATTCTCATCCAAGGTACAGGTTGGGTCGGAAGATTGACAAGAAAAAAGACCTAGAAATACTGCTAGAATGAGGAATCGAAGGTACATGAATGGAATTTTTTGCAAGTTAACCAATGCAAGACAAATCTGTATCGGCCGAGGGGGCTAGGTTAGTGTCAGCAGTTCAACCCCAAAACTTGGCGTAATTGGTTTGAAATGAGGCCACAAAACGGAGTCTCTTTCCGTCAAATCTGTCAATACATTTGGTATAATTAAGAATTAAACGGATTTTTATCCATTAGATTCTACTATACCCTACGGAATTTCCATTTCACAATGAACTCTATACAAAAAATTACCTACTTTTTAGTCCTACTTTGCTTCTGGGCCCTTGCTCCAACTAGCGTTTTTGCGCAGCAAAACGTCGACCTCAACACCATCAGAGTAGATCAATTGAGTGATGATCAAATCGAGGAACTCGTCAAGCGCGCGCAAGATGCCGGGCTGAGCAGTACGGATTTCTTGATGATGGCCCAAATGCGGGGCATGCCTTCAGGCGAAGTAGAAAAGCTCCGCAGCAGAATTGAAGGATTGACTGAAGGATCAAGCAAGTCCAGATCCACGAATGCATCAAAAAGAGCTGCTCGAGAACAAATAGACATCAATGACATCACCAGGGGCCTGATGGAAACACAGGAGTTGATGGAAGAAGAAAAAGCTGATTCCCTTCTTTTTGGCAGCAAGTTGTTTTTTCAGAAGAATCGAAAACTAAGTTTTGAGCCGAGCCTAAACCAGGCTACTCCAAAAAATTACATCCTTGGACCAGGCGACCTGATCTATGTGGATATCTACGGACAATCTGAGAAATACTACGAGGCAACAGTCAACCCAGAAGGGTCCATTTTACTAGATAACATCGGCTTGATCGCGGTGTCTGGAAAAACCATCGAGGCCGCAGAAGGAATCATCAAAAACCGAGTTGCTGCCTTTTACACCGGACTTTCTGGCTCCAATCCTCAGACATTTTTGCAAGTCACTTTAGGAAATGTCAAAACCATCAAGGTGCATATTTTGAATGAAGTACGCTTGCCTGGTACCTTCACCTTGAGCGCTTTTTCTACGGTATTCAATGCCCTCTATGCGGCTGGAGGCCCTTCAGACAAGGGAACCTTGCGTGCAATCCAGCTGATCCGCAACAACAAAAAAATCGCTGAAATAGATGTGTATGACCTGCTCATCAATGGAACAGCCAATTTGGATGTGCAGCTACAAGATCAAGATGTGATCCTTGTCAACCCTTATCTTGCTCGAGTGAAGGTGATGGGTGAGGTTAAGCGCCCCTTGGTTTTTGAGGTCACCCCTGAGGACAACCTAGAGGACATCCTTCGCTTTGCGGGGGGATTTACCGACTTGGCGTTTAAGGATCGAATTTCCATCTCTCGCATCAGTGGAAATCAACGCTCTATCTCGGATGTATATCAAAACCAACTGGGGCTTTTTAGCCTTAAAGGAGGCGATGAGGTGACGGTAGGAAGAATTATTGACCGCTACACCAACCGAATTCAAATTAAAGGAGCGGTCTTTAGGCCTGGAATCTTCTCCTTAACAGAAGGGCTTACACTAACCCAATTAATCAAAAATGCAGATGGCCTCAAAGGAGATGCCTACACGCAGCGAGCCAGCATCTTGCGAACCAAAGGAGATCTCAGTTCAGAAGTACTGGAAGTGAACCTTCAAGCGGTATTGGAAGGCCGCCAAGAAGATGTGGTATTACAGCGTGAAGATGTAATCCGTATTTCTAGCATTTATGACGTTCAAAACGAACGCTACATACAGATCTTGGGTGAGGTAAAGCGTCCAGGCACCTATCCTTATGCGGCAGGAATGACGCCTGAAGAATTGATTCTTATTGCCGGTGGCTTGCAAGAATCTGCCAACATAAAAGACATTGAAATTGCCAGAAGGCTGGAAGATTCAGATTCAGGAACGCTTTCGGACATCATTACCACTTCCATCAATCCAGACTTATCCTTCAACCCGAATGCCATTTCTTTGGCTCCCTTCGATCAGGTAATCGTGCGAAAGCGAGCCAATTTTACGATGCAGCGACTCGTATCTGTAGAAGGTCAGGTCAATTCTCCTGGAATTTTTGCGATTCAAACTAGTGTAGATCGAATCTCTGATTTGATAAAAAGAGCTGGAGGGGTCAATCAATTTGCCTACACCAAAGGCGCTACCTTGATTCGTAAAACAGAGTTTTTTAACACCGAGTCGGAGCAAGTGCGTAGACAGAAAAATTTGGAAGCACTTCGAGTTCAACTTCAGACCAATCCAACCAATCCTGAAGCACAGGAAGAACTCCTTATTCGCCTTTTCAGAGATCTTCCAAAAGAAAAAGTGGAAAAAAAGGATTCTACAGCCAATAATGCCAAACGAGAGTCACTGGATCAAATTGCTGCAGAAACCCCTGGATTGGCTGTAAAAATCAAGGAAACAGAGGCTGTTGCCATCAACCTAGAAAAAATACTAGCCAATCCTGGATCTGAGGAAGATTTGGTCCTCGAGGAAGGCGATATTCTAAATGTGCCCAAGCTCTTGCAAACCGTTCGTTTGCGTGGAGATGTAGTCTATCCAACTACCTTAAGACACGAGCAGGGCCGTAGCCTTCGGTTTTACATCAATGGCGCAGGTGGGTTTGACCGAAGAGCCAACCGCAAGCAAACCTATGTTGTCTATGCAAATGGTGCGGTAAAACGAACAAAAGGAGCATTTGGTGTTCGAGCCTACCCAGCCGTAGAGCCCGGAGCTGAAGTTATCATTCCAAGTAAAGGACCAAAGGTACCTCTTCGTCTAGGAGAATTAGTAGGCGTCACCACTGGACTGGCCACCTTGGCTTTGGTTATTTCTCAAATCAACCAACAATAACCCCAATGAGCGGAAACTCACATTTTTCGAATTCCCAATTCACCTTGAAAGAGGTGGTACAAAACTTGATCAATTGGGTACGATTTTTCAGCTCCAAGTGGAAAGTTTTTCTGCTGTCCTTCGTATTAGGGGCCGGGATGGGCGCAGGATATTCCAAACTAAAAGACCCTGTTTTTCATGCTGAAACTTCTTTCGTTTTGGAGGAAGAAGGAATGGGAGGTATTGGTCAAATGTCAGGGATTGCAAGCCTTCTCGGTGTTAATTTGGGTGGCATAGGGGGGACGAATGGCCTTTTTCAAGGAGATAACATCATGGAGCTGTATCGCTCGGACCGAATGCTAGAAGAAACGCTCTTGAGTCCCTTTGACAAAGAAAGTTTGTTGATAGATCGGTTTATTGAATTCGAAGAGCTGGAATCTAAATGGGCCTCCAACATCGACCTATCGTCGCTGACATTTTCAACTTCCAAGGAGAACCATGGAGTCAAGCAGGACTCAGTAATCAAGGAAATCGCCAAGATCATCCGAGAAAAACAGCTAGTAGTAGTCAAGCCAGATAGGAAATTGAGCATTATTCAGGTGAATGTCTCTTCTAAAGATGAGGAGTATGCGAAGCTTTTCAACGAAACGCTGGTAAGCAAGGTAAATACCTTTTACTTGGAGACTAAGACCAAAAAAACAGGGGAAAACCTCCGTATTTTACAAGCTCAAGCAGACTCGGTTCGGGCAATACTTGATGCAAGTTTAGGGACCTTGGCTGCCGAACAAGATCGCGTTCCCAATGCCAATCCTTTGCTGAGTGCTGCCACCGTCAATGGACGCCGCAGACAAGTTGATGTACAAACTAGTGGTGCGGTTTTTGAAGAAATTGTGAAAAATCTGGAGATGGCTAAAATCAACCACCGCATCAATACGCCATTAATTCAATTGATTGATTCTCCTAAGCTTCCCTTAAAAAGATCTGAAGTTCGATTGGTGAAGGGGATGGTTTATGGAGCCATCATCTTCGGAATCTTAGCCCTTAGCTTTTTATATCTGAGAAGAATTTACCAAAAGCATTTGCAGGAAGTCTAAACCAAAGCTTCCATGTTTGAAAAAATCAATCTGTTGATCCCTTTTGGGAATTTTATCCGGAATAAGTCTCTCCAGAACTTTCTTTTTCTGGCGTTGATTCAGTCCTCAACGATCTTAATTTCACTCATTTCCATGCCCCTACTGATTCAAAGTATTGGGGCGGAACAATTTGGATGGGTCAACTTATCCTTTTCCGTAATTATTGTATTCAATATTTTAGTAGGCTTTGGGTTCAACTTGAATGCTCCTCGAGAAGTGGCCCTCAATCAATCCAATAAGGAAGCGCTTTCGCAATTGGTTTCCAATGTGTTTTCAGCCAAAATCCTCCTTGCCGTTTTTTCCACAGTCCTCATCTTGATCGGAGCCTATGGCCTGAATCTCTTCCAAGGGTATCAAACCGTTTTAGTATTATCCGTATTTCTGCTCTTTTCGGAAGCCACCTTTCCGCTCTGGTTTTTTCAAGGGATGGAAAAAATGAAGCTGATTTCCATGGCAAATGTCTTCAGCAAATTACTTTATTTATTGGGCATTGTCCTATTTATACGGGAGCCGGAACAGTCCAAATGGGTCAACTTCATCCTAGGAGCATCAGGATTGGGAATCAATATCCTATTGCTGATTTACATCCATTTTGCGTTGGAAATCAAATTTTACAAACCCAAATTCCTACAGCTATTTACCTTATTAAAAAATACTGGCCTGCTTTTGCTATCCAATATTGTGACTCATTTCTCAATCAATGGAGGGTTGGTGGTGTTGAGTTTTTTTGCTTCCGCTACTACCTTAGGCCTATTTAGTCTCGCAGAAAGAATCTCCATGGTACTTCGGATGTTTCCTTCTATGGTAATCCATTCTATTTTTCCTCATTCCTCAAAGCTGTTGAAAGAAGATTTAAGCGCCTTTAGTAGCTACCTAAAGAAGGTTAGTTTCATTTCGTTGGGGATTGGATTAACTGTTTCTTTGGCTGTTTTTGGCTTGGCACCAGTGATTGTTCAAGTGTTTACAAAAACGGAATTTGTAGATTCCATCTCCTATTTGAGAGTTTTAGCATTTATCCCCTTTTTGGCCTGCCTCAATATCATGAATGTGGTCATTTTTCTAGTCAATGGCCAAAACAACCTAATGTTCAAATCTTCTTGGATGATGGGTGTATTTATGATTTCCAATTCAATCTTTCTTACCAGCCAATATGGGGCGATTGGGCTTTGCTATGCCATGTTATCTACCGAAATCGTGGTTTTTTTAATATGCTGCATATTGAATTGGGCACATAATCGGCCATTGATTTTAGCTATCTTAAAAACTAATAAACCCAATGCAGCTTGAAAAAGACGAGGTGATGACTCAATTCAGAGAAAATTTGGAAGAAGTTAGCAAGGAGCCCAACAGCCCTGCCAAAGTAGCCATCATCATCGTCAACTGGAATGGATATGACCTGACAAAGGCTTGCTTGGAGTCCCTAAAACAACTGCGGTACTCCAATTTTCAATTAGTGATGGTTGACAATGGTTCGGTAGACGGTTCGGGCGAGAAACTAAAAACCGAATTTTCTGACATTACGCTGCTTACCAGTCCTGAGAATATTGGATTTACAGGAGGCAACAACCTTGGAATACAGTGGGCATTGGACCATTTTTTTGATCAAGTGCTTTTGCTGAATAATGACACCCTTGTAGAACCTGACTTTCTGGATCCATTGGTTTCTTTTTTAGAACAAAACCCAGATTATGGCGCGGTGCAACCCAAAATCATGTTTGAGGCGGAACGGGATAAACTATGGAATGCCGGTGGCGGATATTTCAACTGGTTGGAAATGACTTGGTCGATCGGCATAGGAAAAACCGATGAGGGCCAATTCGATCAGGAAAAAGACACCCCCTGGATTACAGGATGCGCCATCCTTGTGAGATCAGCTGTAATCAGAAAGGTAGGAATGTTGGACACTCGGTTTTTTGCCTACTACGAAGATGTCGAGTGGTCATTTCGAATCAAAAAATCAGGGTTCAGACTTCGTTACCTTCCCCAATCCAAAATTTATCATGTTGCGGGAGGATCCTCCAAAAAAATCAAAACCAAAGAAGGCGTCATCCCTCCAATCCTCCACTATTACCGGACTAGAAACCACCTCTTTTTAATCCGAAGCCATGCAAATCCAGTATCCTTTGTATTAAGTTTGTTGTACCAAACAGCAAAAAATGCTGCCTTCATCCTGTATTTGGGATTAAATGGTAGGTTCCAAAAAGTAAATGCAATTTTGAAAGGACATTATGAAGGTCTTTTTTCCAAATGAATCCATTTAATGAAAAGTACCAACACACAAGTATTCCCAGATATTGAAGCTTACTCCAAAGAAAGCGGGTTAAGTCCTGAAGTTCTTGAAGAGGCGTTTAAGCTTGAAAATCATTACCATAAATTGTTGGTAGCTGAAGAAGATGCCAAAAAAAGAGAGGGCTTATACGATGAGTTCTATTCCAACCTCCTTCAATTTTACGGTAGAACAGCAAAGGAAGACAGTTCGCTTGAAGAAAGAATAGCAACCAAAGATCCACAGGTTACGCTGTTTGAAAAAGAGCTGAAAGGAAAATCAATCATCGATTTTGGTTGTGGGGAAGGATATTTTCTAATGAACATCCAAAAAAATGTTTCCTATAAAAAACTTACTGGAGTGGATGTTTTTATTCCCGAAACCCTCAAAAATCATCCAAATATCCAGTTCATTTCCTCTGGCATCATCAATTTCAATTCGGAAGAGAAATTTGAAGTCGCCTTTTCAGACAATGTCATCGAGCACCTTTCACCATTGGATTTGATGGATCATCTTCAATCAGTCTATGAGAGCTTGGTGCCTGGAGGAAAATTCATCTTGGTGATGCCTAATCGGCTTTTTGGACCGATGGATGTGACTCGGATAATTGACAATTCAAGCTCGGGACGCATACGAGCACAAGGGGGGCATCTCAACGAGTCCACTTACCATGAAATGGTGGGAGCGTTAACCAAAACTGGGTTTTTCAATTTTCAAACGGTACTACCCATCCCAAAATTCAAATACAGCACGTTTAAAAACAACAGGATAAAGACGGACTGGATCATAGGCATTGAACAAAGTAAATTTTTATTGAATATATTCAGGGGTATAAAAGTCAAGGGAAGGTGTCCTGTGAGGTTTACAGTGACCTTAATCTGTCAAAAGCCTGAACTGCATTGATCGCTCAAACACTTTTTATTTTAACACTTTTAGGTTACGCGCTGCTGCTGCACTTCACGCTGAAGGCCATGGCCTTCAATGGAAAGTGGGAGTACCTGGTGTTCTTTTTGGCGGCCTACCTCCCCTTTCATATTACCTTCTTGAGTATTGTATTTCAGGCCACCAACTCCAAACTGCCAATCACGTTTTTCCAGTTGGCCAAGGACTTGGTGGTCATCGGGTCTGTGCTGATATTTGTACTCTATAGACGAAAGATTTTTGAGTATCCCATTCGCCTCCAACTTGTGGAGTGGCTCTTTTTAGCATTTATTGGATTGGCATTTATTTTTCTTTTATTACCTCTAGAGGGGCCCAGTTTTGTGGAAAAAGCCATTTATTTCAAAAATATTCTCATTCCTGGCCTCGTGTTTTTTGTGGGCAGAAACACCAATTTTGAGGATTTTGAAGTCAAAAGATTGTTTCAGATAATTTTTGTAATTGCGATTTCTGCATTGGTGGTCAATCTCTTTGAAGCATTAATCGGTTCCCATTTACAAATATTTACGGGGTATGCCCTATTCAATTATGGCGTTTACGATATAGAGCCTTCTGGCAATTTTGGGTTATCCTGGACATTCGAAACCCAAGCCATGACCAAGCGACTGGCCTCGTTTTTTGCAGATCCTTTGGAGTTGGCCAGTTCAGTGCTTTTAGGTTTTGCGGCAGGGCTAATCTGGTTTTTGACTTCTAAAAGAGAAGAAAGTTTTCCATATATTCTAGTCATGCTTTGCGCTATGGGAAGTCTGTTTTTCTCGAGTTCAAGGGCTGCATTTGGAGCATTTTTTCTCATGTTGTTTTTTATTGCAGTGATTTTTAAGCTCTATCGGTTGATCTTATTTGGTTTCGGTCTTTTCGCCGCATTTGTCATCTTCGTTGTATTCTTTGCCTCTGAAGACTTCTATTATTTTGTGATCGATACGCTAACATTCCAAAATGCTTCAAGCGTAGGCCATGTTTTGGAATGGATAACTGCCCTTGACTCCATGATACAAAATCCCTTAGGTGTAGGTTTGGCCACGAGTGGCAATTCCGGTAGTGTCACCGATGAAGCGCGGATCGGAGGGGAAAACCAATTTCTAATCTATGGGGTGCAGATGGGCTTTTTAGGAATGTTTTTATACATCCTTCTTTTAGGTTTTTCCATAAGCCGGTCTATTCAGGTTTTCAGGCTAACTGAAAACGTCATGACGGCCAGGATTGCTTTTACGGCTGCAGCGGTCAAAACAGGCCTTTTACTACCCCTTTTCACGTCCAACGCAGAGCTGTTTGCCTATGTAAATTGGATCACTTGGTGGATGGTAGGGTATGCCATGAACGAATACTCCAAAATCAAAGATGAAGAAGCATAGGCCAAAAGTAGTGGTGGATGTTTTTTACCTGTATGTGGCACAAACAGGGATCAGAACCTATATGGTTACTCTTTGCGATGAGATTCTCAAAAAAAACAACAGCGATTTCGACTATGTCATCAGCCCAAATTATCGGAAAGTAATTCAAAATCAGTTCTTCCGAGGAAAAACAGCCAAGTGGAAAAACCTCCTTTTTCAGCTTCTCTATTTCTTCAGAAAACAGGTGTCATTACCGATACTCTCTTATTACCACCAAGCAGCGATCGTCTTCAGTCCTGATATTTTAAGCCCGGTTTTCGCAAAAGGGAAAAAAGTTTCCGTCATTCATGACACGTGTTTTTGGGATACTCCTGAACATTACCAAAGTCTTTGGTTGAAGTATTATCTCTATTTTTTAGAAAAAGGATTGCAAAAAAACGGGGAAATCATCACAATAACCCAGTTTTCTAAAATGCGGTTACAAGAATTGCCTCCTTTTAAATCTATTCCAATGAAGGTGGTTTATCAGGCTTCTGGGCTTTCGGAAAGCTTAGCCCTTTCGGTTTCACCATCGGCTACACAAGCAGACTATTTTCTTCATGTTGGGGTATTGGAAAAAAGGAAAAACCTGGGTTTACTAATCCAGGCATTTGATAAACTTACAAAAATGGAGGGCTATGAAAGCCTCCGGCTGGTGCTGGTTGGACAAAGGGGTCCAAGAGAAACTTTAGATGATTACGATCATTTGATTGAATTGGTAAACATCCTGGGATTGACTGATAAAGTCGATTTCACGGGTTATGTAAGCCATGAGCAATTGGCTTCTTATTTCCAGCATGCCTTGGGATATGCTTTTCCTTCGGCAAATGAAGGATTTGGATTGCCTGTATTGGAGGCTTTCTCTTTTGGGTTGCCAGTCATCATTTCACGGCAGGGGGCTTTGATGGAAGTGGCGGGTGATGCTGCTTTGATTTTGGAAAAAAATGATGTTGAATCACTTTTTCAGTCCATGAAGCTTTTGGTGGATGATCCTGATCTAAGAAAGGAATTGGGGGAAAAAGGGAGAATCAGGTTGCAGGAATTTTCCGCGGAGAAGTTTTCCCTATCTTTGGAACAGGCCTTTATAGAAATTTTGAAGGGGTAATTTTCTCGGCAAAACCCCCTGCTTTTGAAATGGGGGAAGAAGAAAGAAAAAGAATTATCGAATACTTTTCTGAGGATCGTTACATCAAAAATTTAAAGGAGATTGTAGCAACCTTTATTAAAAATGAGGGAATAAATGGGAAGCAAGCCGTCACCTAGTGATATAAAAGTAGCCATCATGGGTGCAAAAGGCTATCCCTATGTGTATGGGGGCTACGACACCCTTGTCAAGGAATTGGGCGAGCGCCTAGTGGAAAAAGGAGTCTCCGTGCGGGTCTACAACCACCGGTCCTTGTTTACCTCACGCCCCAGATTCGTCAATGGTATCGAGTGCATCTACACTCCTGCCCTAGAAAGCAAAAGCCTTACGCAACTGAGTCATACCTTTTTTTCCATGCTCCATGCTTGCTTTTCGGATGTGGATGTGATTTTCGTGGTCAATTCTGGAAACGGACCTTTCGGGTGGATTGCTCGCTTATTTGGCAAGCCTACAGCCATCAACGTAGACGGTCTCGAATGGCTACGACCCAAGTGGAAAGGTTTGGGCGCCCGCTATTTTAAGTGGGCTTCCAAGATGGCAACCCAATCTTTTGACCAGATCATCAACGATTCCGATGAAATGAGAAGGGTATACCTGGAGGAATTTCAAAAAGATTCGGTCGTGATTGCCTACGGAGCCAATCCCAAGGATGAGGTGGAGGATGCTCCTTTGCAAGCCTGGAATCTCCGCTCACGGGAGTATTACCTGATCGTAGGGCGCTTGATTCCAGACAACAATGCGGATCTCATCATTGAAGGGTTCCTTCAATCCAAATCAAACAAGCCCCTAGTTATCGTGGGAGACGCTCCTTTTTCAGATGCCTGGGCCCAGAAAGTGAAGAACCAAGAGGGGCCCCGCGTCCTTTTCACCGGCTATGTCACCGACCCGCTGATTCTTGCCTCCCTCTATTCACATTGTTACGCATATTTTCATGGGCATGAATTCGGCGGCACCAACCCGGCCATGCTCAAAGCCTTGGGCTATGGCTGTGCCATTCTAGCCCTAAACACGCCTTTTAACCAGGAGATGCTCCAAAACGGAAAGCATGGGTGGTATTTCGAAAAAACAATAGAAGGAGTAAAATCCCTAGTTGAACTCGCAGAAACGGAATCGATCAAAATGGATGCTCTCCGGAAAACTGCCCGTCAAGGCCTTACTTCAAAATACTCCTGGGATCGTGTAACAGAGCAGTACCTGGAAGTTTTCCACAGGCTCGCCAAAAAATAAACCTTTTTTCACGCGGATTACCACAGAAAAATATCCGCAGATCTGCGTTTCTTTTTTTTCGAAAATCTGCGGAACTACCTTTTCTATATTGGATTAACGAAGAAAACTCCAGGCCAAGATCCTGCTCCGCTTATTTCCTTGTCCCATTTCGATTACGCGTTGAGACTTAACCCCTGCTTTTTCAAGTTGCCCCTGGAAGTAGGGGAGATGAGTAACTTTGGATACCAATACAGTAAACCAGCCAACCTGCTTTTGGAATACCACGCTCTCATGAATCATACGCCCAATAAATCCTAGATCTCCTCCCGCAGTCCACAATTCTGTCGCCTGACCTCCAAAATTCAGTATTGGATCAGCAGGGGCTTTCCCTTTCAGGTTTTTGATTTTCCGTTGACTGCCTTCAAGCGCCACTTCTGCAGATTCATGAAAAGGAGGATTGCACATACTCAGGTCAAAATAATCTCCTTCTTCAATGACGGTCTGGAAAACAGCATCCACATTTGATTGGTACCGCAGCGCCACCTTATCCACTAGTCTCGAATTAGCAGCGATGATTTCTGCTGCATTGGATAGGGCCTGAAACTCAATTTCAGTGCCCACAAAACTCCACCCAAAAAGACTCGTTCCCAAAATGGGATAAATCAGGTTGGCACCGGTTCCTATGTCTAGCACCCGTATTTCAGCGCCTTGAGGAACTCTTCGGTTGTGATCCCGAGCGAGCAAATCTCCTACATGAAGCACATAATCTGCCCTACCAGGTATTGGCGGACAGAGGTATCCTTCCGGAATGTCCCAGTAACTTAGCTCGTAGAAATGAAGAAGCAAGGCTTTATTGAGCAGCTTGACCGCGCTTGGATTGGCAAAGTCAATACTAAGTTGCCCATACGCATTGGTAAAAATGACCTCCTTCAATTCCGGGACCGTCTCTGCCAATGCAGGGAGGTCATAGCGTCCTTGATGGAGATTTCGGGGGTGGAGCCCAGCCCCTTTTTCTTTGGATTTCATGGGTTTTGATTATAGGAACCGTACCGCATCAAAAGATGCGGTTTCGGAAAATTTCAGAAGGAAGGCGATCCAAGTGAATCAGGTGGCCGTTTACCACCGCATAGGTTGGCTTTCCTTCTCGGGTTAAGAAAAAGTTGGGTACAGCCCCCGTGGTCCATCCTCCAGAAAACTTGTCGCTACTTTTCAACACCACCAAAGGAAGGTCATGCAACTGTCTTGGGCTTCCTTGCTTCACTTTAATGGCCATAAAGCCCTGACGCAGGAGTTCCATTGCTTTTTCAAGAGTTACCTCCTTTACGCTTTCAAAAGGAGTAGGATATACTTTTCCTTCCTGATACCTCAGGCCAGTAGCATCTAGTGTCTCCATGCCATAAAAAACTTGCATGTCTCCTAGATCCTCCACGGAGCCCGCGAGGAAATATCCTCCAGCAGACTCTGTTTCCCGTCTTCGGATGGCTAGGTCTAGTGGATACCAGTTGCCTTTTACGGGCATCTGCACCTCGTTGATCACCAAATCCATCAACTGAAAGCCATTGTCAGGAATAGCAAAATATTCTGCCGTCTGGTACTGGGTATAACTTTTAGTGGCGATGGAATGCAGGGCATTCAAGAGAATCATAAAGTTGATCTTGCGGATTTCTTGCTTTTCAGTATCTCCTACTAAGCCTCCTGACTCAATCAGAATAGTGCTTGTTCCCCATTTCTGAATGTTGTCACCAAAGGCTCTTGGCTCAAAGGCATCGTCATACTTGCCCACCTGGCCTGGGATAAGTTCCTGCAGGAGCTCGTTCATCCCTGCAATGGTCTGCATGGCCCTTCCACGAACCTCATTGATCTCAGTAGCTTCGTTGTATGCTGGGGCCAATAAGGAAATGGTTGCTTGCTTTGGGGTGTTGACCACGTTGTAGTAGATCTGCTGATCGTGAAGATTGAAGCCAAACTCGGGCTCAAAGTCATCCCTCGCTTTTTTCAAAATCACTGCCTCTGGAGAAATCAAGGAAATCGCATCTCGATTGAGGTCAATGTCCAAGGCATTTCTCCGCTTAAACGCATCTGCCCCATCCGGGTTGAGCATGGGGATAAACTTGAGTTGCAGCTGGGAACGAAGGATATCCCGCAATTCTTGATGTGCGTCTCCTTTTCCCTCTAGAAAGTTGAAAAGATCAAACAAGGCCATCGTTGCCGTGCTTTCGTTGCCATGCATCTGCGACCAGAGCATCACTTTGGTCGCGCCGGTTCCCCAGTCCAAGGAACTGATGGACTTCCCCATGACGGAATTTCCAAGTGCGTTGACCTGAAATTGAGCAGCATGCTTTTGAATCAAGGGCTGCAAGTCAGCATGGGTAAATCGCCGATGCGTAATTGCCGGTTCACGGTATGATTCATAAGCCGAGGCCAAATCTGCGGCTTTCAGGCGAGGAGCTCCCGTTTGGGCTTGAGAAAAATTTAGGCCCATGCCAAGAAAAAGTAGCGGTACAAACAACCTCTTTTTCAAACCAATCCACTGGTGATGCATATCTTTTCAGGTATTTTGAATTAAAACTAGGGAAAGGACTGCAATAATTCCCCCTATTTTTGTCAAACCCAAAAAAATCATGCCATGAATTTACATGTCCAAGGCTTTGACCTACCCTTGAAGCACCGCTTTACCATCGCCCATCAAAGCCGCGAGGTACAGGAAACCTTAATCGTCCGGCTAGAAGATGGCGGCCTCTATGGCCTAGGGGAGTCTACCACCAACCCCTTCTACGGCATTACCTTGGACAACATGCAGGAGACCTTGGAAAAGTTCAATCCTATTCTTTTGGGAGGTGGATGGAGTACCCCGGCCGAATTGTGGGAACTGGGAAAAGAGGTTTTTCAAGCCAACCCCTTTGCACAATGTGCGCTTGATCTAGCCGCTTGGGACTTGTACACCAAAAAGCAGGGAAAAAAACTTTACGAATACCTGGGCCTAAATCCGACCCAAATTCCAACTACCAACTTTACCATCGGCATCGACACGGTCGAAAAAATGTGTGCCAAGTTGAAAGAAGTGGATTGGCCTATTTACAAGATAAAATTAGGCACTGCACATGACTTGGAGATCGTACGAGAGCTCCGCAAGCATACCCAGTCTGTCTTCCGCGTGGATGCCAACTGTGCCTGGACGGTAGAGCAAACGATCACCAATTCTGAAGAACTAGCCCGCCTTGGAGTCGAATTTATCGAGCAGCCTTTGGCAAAAGACAACCTAGAAGGAATGAAAGAGGTGTATGCCCATTCCAAACTTCCCCTCATGGCGGATGAAAGTTGCATCCACGAAAGCGATGTTGAAAAATGTCAGGGGAGATTTCATGGGATCAACATCAAACTAGTCAAAGCCGGGGGAATCACCCCTGCGCTACGCATGATTCAACATGCCAAATCCTTGGGGCTGAAAACCATGGTGGGCTGCATGACCGAATCCTCGGTGGGAATCAGCGCTATCGCTCATATCGCTCCCTTACTAGATTATGTAGACATGGATGGTTCCATGCTGTTGGCCAAGGATCCTGCGCGAGGCGTACAGATTTTTCCTACGGAAGTCCGCTTCCCAGCAGGACCTGGAATCGGCGCGGAATTGGTTTCTTAGGCTTCGCCCACAATCAATTTAAACCCTTCCCCATGAACGGTGATGATTTGCACGCGAGGATCGTCCTTCAAGATTTTACGGATTTTGCTCAAGTACACGTCCATAGAACGTGCATTGAAGTAACTGTCATCGCCCCAGATTTGCTTCAAGGCATGACTTCGGTTGACTAGCTTGTTTGTTTCGGAGGCAAGTAGTCTGATCAGTTCGTTTTCCTTGGAGGTAAGCTTGTGCTTTCCTTTTGGCCCTTCGATGTATTGCTCATCGTAGTGCAGCACAAATGCCCCAAAGGAGTACGTTTTTAATGGGCTTACGGCCCCTCCTTTTTGCGTACGCTTGAGGATTGCGGATATTCGCAACAAAAGTTCCTCCATGCTAAAGGGCTTGGTCAGGTAATCGTCTGCTCCAATTTTTAAGCCATCGATTACATCTTCTTTTTGATTTTTGGCGGTAAGGAATAGTACCGGTTGATCTTCCTGTACTTTCTTTATTTCTTTGGCCAAGGTGAAGCCGTCTTTTTTGGGCATCATCACATCCAGCAGGCACAAGTCAAATTTGTCTTTCTTAAACTTATTCCAACCCTCCTCTCCGTCTCGACAAAGCGTGGTATCGTATCCCTTCATTTGTAGGTATTCCTGCAGGATGTCTCCTAAGTTGGGATCGTCTTCTACAACTAATAGTTTGGCCTTGCTCATTGTTTTTTAGGTAGGTTAATGGTGAAGATACTCCCTTTTCCAAGTTCGGACTGCACCTGGATCGTGCCGTGGTGAGCCTCAAGCATCGTTTTTACATAGGACAAACCCAAGCCAAAGCCTTTTACATCGTGGACGTTGCCAGTAGGAACGCGGTAGAATTTGTCAAAAATCTTTTTTACTGCATCCCGACTCATGCCTATTCCCTGATCCTGTAAGGTGATCTGCACTTCGGAGCCCTGTTCTTTTACGGCCAATCGGATCATAGGGTTGGATGGAGAATACTTGTTGGCATTGTCCAATAGGTTATTGAAAAGGTGGGTCAGGTGAAAAACATCTCCTACGATGTAGGGGTCTTTCATTTCTCCGCTATACTCCAATTTTCCTCCCCGATTTTCTACTTGGAGCGCAAACTGATCCAGGCAAGCCTGCAACATGGCCGGGAGGTGAATGGACTCCAATTTGAGGTTAAACTCATTTCTATCCAGAGCTGCCGCCTGCAAAACTTTTTCCACCTGCTCCACCAAACGCGTGTTTTCTTCTCGAATGATTCCCAAGTACCTGTTTCGGAAGGTATCCTGATTGCTCAACTCGGGATCCTGCAAGGCCTCCACCGCTAGGCTTACTGTGGCAAGCGGAGTTTTAAACTCGTGGGTCATGTTGTTGATAAAGTCATTTTTGATGTCAGAAAGAGCTTTCTGCTTTAAAATGATCCGTATCGCATAGTAAAAACAAAAAATGATGACCAGAATAAATAGGATTGAACTGGAAATCGGAAGCCAGACCTGACGAAATACGTGTGTGCTTTTCTCTGGAAAATAGACGTAAATGAAATTGTCGTTGCCCAGAATATCGTTCGGAAACAATTTGGATTGAAGCCCTTCCTGGAGCAAAACCTGGGAGTCAAGCAGCTGTCCAACACCAATAAGTTCTCCTTCACCGGGCTTAATTCCCAACTCAAAATCCTCCGTGATTCCCTTTTCCAGCAACTGGCTTTTCAACAAGCGGCGTAGCTTTGCTGTGTCGAGACGATCCATGATCGCTTGCTGACCTTCTGCGAGTTCGGAAAAGGCCTGATTCATCAACTCAATCTTGATGTTGGTCTTCCGGATTTTATCCAAGGCATCATCGGAAAGATTTACCTCGGTATCAAATTGAGGCACAATCCCCGTGTAGGGCCTGGGCTGCTCCCTCGCAAATCGCTGTTTGTTTGTTAAATACTCCAGCTGCCGCTCTTTTTCCTGAAGCAAAATCTGCATTTCGTCCGGGGTAAACATGGACGAGGCCACCTCGGGAGTCATGTAGGCAAAAAAGTTTTCCAACTCCGACATAATCGACACATCCAATCCTCGGGAAAGTAGCATTCTACGAAAGGTACTGCTCACCTGAGGTACCGGGGATAGGACTAGCGTATCTACTAGGGAAGGCCTAGTATAGGTTCGGGTGGGGTTAACCTGCAATTCAATGGGATCAATTTTTTTGAAGATGGACTCCTTTAACTCTGGGTCCTTAATCAATTTATTGAGGAGTACATCCGAGGTCTCTCCCTTCTCCAATTCCGAAACGGTACCAGACAATGCTTGCAGTGCATTTTGGTCAAAACGCTCCTTGTTGATCCGAATGGCATTTCGTATCCAATAGTATTGAAAGCCCATCAAGCCAAAGCTCGCCAGGGACATCAAGACAATAATCAACGTAATGCTACTCTTGGACATGCTACAAAATTAAGCGGATACGGGGGCGAGGAGCCCTTCTTAACAAGTTTTAACGGGTAATCTTAAGAAGTTTCTTTCATATTCCCCTTTTTGCCCGTATTCTAGCGTTCTGAATTTGTTGGTTTTCTAAATTACATACCCCAAAAAAAGGAAGGTTCTATGCCTTCCTTTTTTATTGTTTAGGTATTTTTGCCTTCCTGTTCTAACCCACTTCAACACGTGCTCAAGCCCACGCACATTCAAGGCGTCTCCATAGAAGACCTCGCTGCACAATTTGGAACTCCACTTTACCTCTACGATGGGGAAAAAATTGTTCACCAAATCACTGCTCTCCAGAAGGCATTTGCTGCCGTTCCCCTTCGGATAAAATATGCTACCAAGGCCCTTTCTAGCCTAGGAATTCTTCGCCTCATCCGCAAAGCAGGCGCTGAGTTAGATGCCGTATCCATCGAGGAAGTGAAGTTAGGCCTCCTTGCGGGCTCTACTCCTGCTGAAATCATGTACACCCCTAGCGGAGTGAGCTTTGCAGAAATTCAGGAGGCCGCACAAATCGGGGTGATGATCAACTTGGATAGTTTGCCTCTTTTGGAACGATTTGGACAAACGTACGGGAGCACCGTGCCCGTGTGCATTCGAATCAACCCTCACATTCTTGCGGGAGGCAACCTGAAAATTTCGGTAGGGCACAAGGACAGTAAGTTTGGAATCTCTATCGAACAGCTTCCACAAATTCTTGAACTTGTACAGCGTTACCAGATCCCTGTAGTAGGCCTCCACCTACACACAGGTTCAGACATCTTGGATGCTTCCGTGTTTTTAAAGGGAGGAAACGTCCTTTTTGAAGCCGCCCTTCACTTCCCAGACCTCAAGTTTTTAGACTTTGGAGGGGGTTTCAAGGTAGGATACCATCCCGATGACAAGGCTACCGATGTGGCAGAAGTAGGACGGATAGTGGGTCAGGCCTTTCAAGCATTTTGTGCGAAATACGGGCGACAACTAGAGCTTTGGATAGAGCCAGGAAAATTTTTGGTCAGCGAGGCGGGTTATTTGGTGGTCAAGACAACGGTGGTCAAGGAAACCCCCACACTAAACTTTGTAGGGGTGGATTCCGGGCTCAATCACCTCATCCGCCCCATGATGTACGATGCCTACCACCACATCTACAACCTCAGCAATCCTACAGGCGAGCTACATACCTACACCATCGTGGGCTACATTTGTGAGACGGATACCCTAGGGTCACAGCGTGAACTGAATACGGTGAAAGAAGGAGACCTACTGGTAATCCAAAATGCTGGAGCCTATGGCTTTACCATGGCCTCCAATTACAACGCACGACTACGGCCTGCCGAAGTGCTGGTTTGGGAAGGCAAAGTTTTCCTCATTCGGGAAAGAGAGCGCTTTGAAGACCTTCTCCGCAACCAGGTTTCTATCAACCTCTAAAGGAGTTCCTAGAATCCTGCTAAAAGTAAATCAGCAATTCTTGCACATTGCCAAACATTCTTTTCAAAAAAGGGCTTTAGTTACTAAAGCCCTTTTTTTATGACGAAGACCCTCCGTTTGGTACTGGGAGACCAGCTCAATAGCAAGCATTCCTGGTTTGCTGTACCCAACTCCTCCGTCACCTACCTGATGCTGGAAATGCGTCAGGAGACCGATTACGTCACCCACCACGTCCAAAAAGTGGTTGGGTTTTTCTTGTCCATGCGCCAATTCGCGAAGGAACTCCAAGAGCAGGGACACCAATTCATCTACCTGACCCTTGACGACCCACAAAATCAACAATCCCTTCCTGCCCAAATTCAGACCTTGGTCACCAAAGAAGGGTTTACTCGATTTGAATACCTGCTCCCAGATGAATATCGACTGGATCAGCAATTAAAGGCTTGTTGTGCAGACCTTGGCGTCCCTTGCGAGGCAGTAGACACCGAACATTTTCTAAGTGACCGGGAGTTTTTAACGACCTTTTTCAAAGGAAAAAAGACCTTCTTAATGGAATCTTTCTATCGGGAAATGCGCCGCAAGTACCAGGTCTTGATGGAAGGAAATCAGCCACTGACCGGCCAATGGAATTACGACCAAGACAATCGCCAAGCCCTAAAAGACAAGACCCTCCTCCTCCCGCCCCGACTCCACCCCAAGCAAGTTGGACCGATACTAGACCTACTGGATCGCTGTGGGGTGAGCACGCTGGGCACCCTAGATGCCGAAGCATTCGTCTGGCCCACCTCCCGAAAAGAAAGCCTTGAACTCCTGGACCATTTTTGTGAACACTTACTCGTACACTTTGGCTCCTACCAGGACGCGCTCACTACCTGGGACCCCTACCTTTTCCATTCCCGCTTGAGCTTTTCCCTCAATTGCAAAATGATCTCCCCCTTGGAGGTAGTACAGACGGTGGAGGCCTACTGGTCAAGTCACCAAGATCAAATTGGCATTGCCCAGGTGGAAGGATTTATCCGGCAAATTATCGGCTGGCGGGAATACATGCGGGGAATTTACTGGGCAAAAATGCCTGAATTTGCCCAACTCAATTACTTTAGTCACGATCGGAAACTTCCGGATTGGTTTTGGACGGGGAATACAAAAATGAACTGCCTTAGCCAATCCATTCACCAGTCCTTGGACTTGGCTTATGCCCACCACATCCAGCGACTAATGGTGACGGGCAACTTTTCCCTATTGGCGGGCATCCATCCCGATGAGGTCGATCGGTGGTACTTAGGCATCTACATCGACGCCATCGAATGGGTCGAAATCACGAATACCCGCGGCATGAGCCAATTCGCAGACGGCGGCATCGTCGGCACCAAGCCCTACGTATCCTCAGCCAACTACATCAAAAAGCAGGGCAACTACTGCAGCAGCTGCGCCTACCAGGCCGACAAAAAAACTGGAGAGGGGTCCTGCCCCTTCAATAGCCTCTATTGGCACTTTCATGCGCGCAACCGAGAGCTGCTCGAGAAAAATCCACGCATCGGCATGGTCTACCGCACCTGGGACAAGATGGGTAATCAGCAGGCCATACTCGCGCAAGCCGAGGCCTACCTACTCGATATTGAGCAACTGTAATTTCTAAAAGGAACTGCTTGTCTAAAGTGGCTTAGTCTCCAATCCACTCCGCAACAAATAGGTTGGTGTCGCGTGTACCGCCATTGTTGCGATTGGAAGCAAATACCAAGTACTTGCCATTGTTGGAAAATACCGGAAACGCATCAAAGGTGCCATCATGCGTAATTCGGGTGAGCCCTGTGCCGTCTAGGTTGACCATAAACAGGTTGAAGGGATAGCCTCGTTGCGTTTGGTGGTTGGAGGCAAAAATCAACTTCTTGCCAGATGGGTGAAAAAATGGAGCCCAGTTGGCCTTACCCAAACTGGTAATCTTGCGGATGTCTGTGCCATCCACATTGGACACATACAGTTCCATATCGGTAGGCTTCACCAATCCTTCTTTGAGTAAGTCTTTGTATTCTTGGATCGCTTCCGGAGTCTGTGGTCGAGAGGCTCTCCAGACCAACTTGGTTCCATCGGGAGAGAAGAATGCGCCCCCATCATAGCCCAATTCGGTAGTGATTTGTTTGACGTCGCTCCCATCAATATTCATGGTAAACAATTCCAAGTCACCTGTACGCATGGAAGTAAACACGATTTTATCTCCTTTTGGAGATACCGTGGCTTCGGCATCGTAGCCTTCCTCCTTTGTCAATTGGGAAAGAATATTTCCCTTCATGTCTGCCGTGAAAATATCAAAGCTAGGGTAGATTGGCCATACGTATTTGCCATCTGCTCTTCGCTCAGGAACTGGCGGACAGGCCGGGTCTACCAAGTGGGTAGATGCATAGACAATCGTTTTATCGCCCGGGAGAAAATAGGCGCAGGTCGTACGGCCTAATCCTGTACTAAGCCTTGCGGGAGTGTTTTTAGATAGATCATCCTTTTTCCAGTCTAGGTAAAACATCTGATCGCAAGAATTTCCCCATTTGGCAAAGTCCGACTGAAATACCAGCTTGCTATCATCAAAAGACCAGTACGCCTCTGCATTGTTGCCCCCAAAAGTAAGTTGCTTGATGTTTTTGAGGTATTTCATTTCCTCAGGATGAAGCAACGCCGAATCCGAAGCGGATCGATTCTCTTGCGCTACAAGGGTAAGGGATGTAATAAGTAGGGGAAGTACAATTCCCAGCTGGCGTAAAGTTTTCATCTGTAATCTTGACTAGAAAGAATGTGCCGGCAAAGATACTACTTATTATCTTTGGGCTAAATATCCCTCCCAATGAAACTACAACTATTTAAATTTCTCCCCCTTCTTGTCTTTGCGCTACTCGTTGGATCCTGTGATGGGCCTCCTACGGACGAAGAATTACACGCTTCGCTGAAAAAAGACGTGTACTTTCTTGCTGCCGATGACTTGGGAGGAAGAGCCATTGGTACCACTGGCGAGCAAATGGCAGCTGACTACCTTGCCCAAGAGTTTGAAAAGTTAGGGCTAACCCCCATGGGTACAGATGGGTTTTTCCAGGAATTCACCGTTTCCAAACCAAGCAATCCTCACGAGGAGGCGGTAATTGGTACGGATGGCGCGGGAGTTACCGGTCGAAATGTAATTGCCTATTTGGATAAAAAAGCAGACAAAACGATCGTCATCGGCGCCCACTTTGATCACTTGGGCATGGGCGGACAAGGCTCCCTCCACCGAGGAGATTCCGCCATTCACAATGGTGCTGACGACAATGCCTCGGGTACCGCAGCGCTTTTGGCGCTTGCTAAGATTTTCAAGTACGAAACATTGAAAAGCAACATTCTCTTCATTGCTTTTTCTGGTGAAGAAAATGGGCTTTGGGGTTCCAATTATTTTGTCAAAAACCCAACCCTAGACCTGAAGACGGTCAACTACATGATCAACATGGACATGGTGGGTCGACTAAACGAAGAAAAATCCCTTGCTGTTCATGGAGTGGGCACGAGTCCTAGTTTTTCCCCTGTCCTAGACCCCATCAATACAGACAGCCTCAAACTGGTTCCTTCAGAATCTGGCGTAGGCCCATCGGATCATACTTCTTTTTACCTCCAGGACCTGCCAGTGCTCCACTTCTTCACAGGTCAGCATGCCGATTACCACAAGCCTAGTGATGATTCGGAAAAAATCAACTACGATGGACTCGTCAAGGTAGTACGCTACATTTCTCGGATGATTGCAGGACTAGATGCTGAGCCGAAGTTGGCCTTTACCAAAACCAAAGACTCCAGTGATTCTCCTCGATTTACCGTTTCCATGGGGGTAGTGCCAGACTACCTCTACGATGGCAAAGGGATGCGGGTCGATGGCGTATCAGAAGGTAAGCCTGCCCAGGCTGCTGGCTTGATGAAAGGAGATATCGTCATCCAGCTTGGAGATTCCACGATCAACGACATGATGGGCTACATGCGTGCCTTGAGCATATTTAAAAAGGGTGATTCTACCCAGGTGGTCGTTCAGCGCGCAGGACAGCGACTAGAGACGAAGGTCAAGTTCTAAGAATTCTTCTCAACAATTAAGTAGCCGTTGAACAGTAATTGTTCAACGGCTTTTTTGTTTTTGTGGGCCTGTAGGCGTTTTTCTATGAATCCAAATCCCCTTCAATCTCCAATTTTTTCCGTTTAACACCCCCATTTTTCACCCCCCAAAAAAGCGGCTATCTATTTGTGAATCCAATCCTTTGGGCTGATATTGAAGGAATTAGCACATCAAATACCCTCACTATGAAAACCAATAGACGTTCTTTCCTTCAAAAAATCGGCTTGGGATCCGCCGCTTTCGCTGCCGCTCCCTTAGCGGTGAGTGCCTCCTCTTCAAATTCTACTCCAGCAGCAGACTCAGAAGAGCAATACCTCCACATCGGGGATGACATTGCCGTAGCAAATACTTCTTTTGGTAAAATCAGAGGCTACCAACTCAATGGGGTCTATACCTTTCTCGGAGTTCCCTATGGAGCAGACACCTCCGGAAAAAATCGCTTCATGCCGCCACAAAAACCCAGTCCTTGGGAAGGCGTCAAAGACACCATTTGGTGGGGAAATACCGCTCCTCAAATCATGGACCGACGCTACGCCAATGCCCATGCTTCCTTTGCAGACCACTGGAACTACGACGATGTGTCCGAAGATTGTCTCAAGCTCAACTTGTGGACTGCCGGCATTGCGGATGGAAAAAAACGGCCCGTCTTGGTGTGGTTACATGGGGGAGGATTTACAAATGGAAACGGGATTGAACAAGATGGCTACCACGGAGAAAATTTTGCCAAAAAAGGAGAGGCCGTATTTGTATCCATCAACCATCGACTTGGGCCGATTGGATTTACAGACCTCTCTGGAGTAGGAGGAGAAAAGTATGCTGCTTCCGGAAATGTCAGCCAGCTAGACATCATCGCATCCCTGCATTGGGTGCGAGACAATATCGCCAACTTTGGCGGCGACCCCGGCAATGTCACCATCATGGGGCAATCTGGCGGGGGAGCAAAAGTAACGTGTACAATGGCCATGCCGGCAGCCAAAGGACTTGTCCACAAAGGCGTTGCCTTGAGCGGAAGTATGCTCAAAGCCAATGATCAAGAATACAGCAAAAAGCTGGGAAGTTATGTACTAGAGGCAGCAGGCTTCGCTCCCAATGAGGTGGACAAACTTCAAGATATACCTTGGAGAACGTACATTGATGTAGCCAACAAAGCCCTAGATCGCTTGCGCAAGGAAAACCCTTTGCCTGGATTTAGAGGTGGCTTTGGTCCAGTAGCAGACGGGGTAAATGTCCCAAAAGGGGAGTTCTTTAGTAGTTCCTCCGATCACACCAATGACATGCCACTGATGATCTGCACTACCTTTCACGAGTGGGGAGCTACACGTACAAACCCTACTTTAGAAGCCGCCGGAGAAACAGAAATCATTGAGGCCATGAAGTCCCGATTTGCAGACAAAGCAGCGGCGGTTTACGAAGCCTACAAAAGCAATTTCCCTGGCAAAAAGCCTGCAGAAATCATGACCTTGGCCGCTTCCAACCGACAGAATGCGGTGGCTTGTGGCAACGCAAAATCCAAACAAAAAGCGCCGGTTTACATGGCCTGGTTTGGCTGGGAGCCCAATTTATACAATGGCCGCATGCGTGCTTTCCATTGCATTGACATTTGTTTTTGGTACGACAATACAGACCGCATGTATACCCATACGGGTGGAGGAAAGCGGCCTCGAGCTCTTGCAGATAAAATGTCTGCCTCCTTGCTCGCGTTCATGAAAACAGGCAATCCTAATGGGGCGGGGCTACCTTCCTGGCCTAAATTCAGCGTTGAAAAAGGAGAAACCATGGTGCTCAACGATGTCTCTGAGGTTCAAAACGATCCAGATCGAGCAGCACGAACCGCGCTACCTACCTCTTGATTTTAGGGAGCTGATGATTCGTGGTTCGTTTGTTTCGCGATAATTCAAGGAACGGTAAACAGGGGATAAACTGACTTTTTTCTTTAAAAAAGTTTGGCTTATCCCCTGTTTCATTCATTTGGTTGTAAATTTCCGATTCAAATCGACGACCAAGATGACTAAGTTCAACAACTATACAGTTCCCTACACCCCTGCAAAGGCCTATTCCAAATCGGTAGCCTATTTTTCGATGGAATTTGCCATCCACCAGCCGCTAAAGATCTACAGCGGGGGGCTTGGCTTCCTTTCAGGCTCCCATTTGCGCAGCGCCTACGAACTCAAGCAAAACCTGATTGGCATCGGTATCCTTTGGAAGTATGGCTACTACGATCAACTTCGCAATCAGGACCAAACCTTAAAGCCGGAGTGGTACGAGAAAAACAACAGTTTTTTGGAGGACACCGGAATCAAGTTTACCATTCTTGTTCACAACCAACCGGTCTGGGTAAAGGCATTTTACTTGGCTCCAGAGACCTTCCAGTCTGCGCCACTATTTTTGTTGAGTACCGACCTCCCGGAAAATGACTACCTGAGCCAAACGATCACCCATCGCTTGTACGACTCGGATACCGCCGCCAAAGTGGCGCAAATGATGCTCTTGGGCATTGGCGGAGCTACCCTAATCGATATCCTAGGCTTCAATCCTGAGGTCTACCACCTCAACGAAGCACATGGAGTCAGTTGCGCCTTTTACTTGATGAAAAAGTATGGGAAGAAGGAAGACGTTCAAAAGCGAATGGTATTCACCACACACACTCCAGAAGAAGCAGGTAATGAGAAACACGATTTCCACCTCTGTGAAAAGATGAGCTACTTCTATGGACATTCCGTAGAGGAGGTCAGAGAACTTACTGGAATGGAGGGTTCCCAATTCAATCACAGTCTAGCCGCATTACGTTTTGCGCGAGCGGCGAATGGAGTGAGCAAACTTCATGGAGAGGTGAGCAGACAGATGTGGGGGGACTATGCTGGAATCCCTGCCATCCAATCGATCACCAACGCTCAAAACTGGAAATACTGGGCAGACAAGCAATTGTATCGCTTCATGGAAGAAGCAGACAATGCGGCATTTGATGATCGCAAGCGGTACCTCAAGAAGCGGGCCTTTGAAATCGTGGCCGACCAAACAGGCAAAATTTTTGATCCCGACGTGCTAACCATCGTCTGGGCAAGACGCTTTGCTTCCTACAAACGGCCAGAATTAATCACCCGGGATTTGGAAAAATTCGAGGCCCTCGTGAATAATTCACAGCTTCCAATTCAAATCATCTGGGCAGGTAAGCCCTATCCCATGGACTATGGAGCAATCTCCGTGTTCAATTCTCTAGTACATCTCAGCAAGCGCCACAAAAATGTGGCCGTCTGTGTAGGCTATGAATTGGCGTTGAGCAAGCGATTGAAGCAGGCCTCCGACCTCTGGCTCAACAACCCTCGAGTACCACGAGAGGCCTCGGGCACCTCGGGAATGACTGCCTCCATGAATGGCTCGGTCAACTTCAGTACGGATGACGGTTGGATTTGTGAGTTTGCTCGTCACGGAGAAAACAGTTTCATCGTTCCCCAGTGCGACTACCACCACCTGCCTATAGAAGACCAGGATGATCAGGATTTGGAAAACTTATACCAAATTTTGAACAGTGAAATTCTCCCGCTCTACTACAGCAACAAGAGAAAATGGCGAGACATTGTTCAGGCAGGGATGCAAGACGTGCGGGTCACTTTTGAAAGCAACCGCATGGCGAGAGAATACTACGAATTGATTTACAAGTAGGTCTTAAAAACAAAAAGCCCCGTAGCATTACGGGGCTTTTGTACCAGGAGCGGGAATCGAACCCGCACGGCCAGATGGCCACAAGATTTTAAGTCTTGCGTGTCTACCTATTCCACCATCCCGGCTTCCTCTACCGATGTAGAGTTTTCAGTCAGGTTTCCCTGAGCTGAAATGAAAAAGCCCTTTTTCAAGGGCTTTTGAGCGGGAGACGAGATTCGAACTCGCGACCCCGACCTTGGCAAGGTCGTGCTCTACCAGCTGAGCTACTCTCGCTTTT
>CANGUK010000011.1 GCA_947457095.1 Cyclobacteriaceae bacterium | reverse complement strand
GCCCGCTCTTCTTGTTTTATTAGCCGTCTATCTTATTTATTGTTAAAAAATCTGTTTTTATTTTTGATGCCAACTATTTTCACGCTATATTGCACATCATTTTTAAACTATAAAACAAACAAAAAACATGAGAGAACTAATTAAAGAGTCCATTGTAGATTTAAAGAAATCGGATGGGTTTGTGTATGTAACTGCTGATGGCAAGAAAATTGACCTTCATGAAGCTGCATCCAGAGGTATTGCCGTGACTCCAGTAAACCCTAAGGACGGAGTAATTAAAAAATTAGAAGCAGCCGGATTGTTTCTTACAGACAGCAAATTCCTAGCTGATTTGAATGAATTGATTGCATCCTTGAATGGTGGATCTGTATCCAAATCTGAAGGAAAGCGCAGAACATTCTCTGACGGAGAAAAAAGCAAAATCTTGGAAGAATGGAGAAAAGTTGAGGCAGCAGGTAAAAAGACCAAAGCAGCCTTCGCTCGTGAAATCGGAGTTGGATACCAAACATTCATCAACTGGTTGAGAGGTTAATTCTAACCTACTAGTATTAAAAAGGATAGCGTATGCTATCCTTTTTTGTTTTTGGGTAGTTATGAATTACTTTTTTTAATTGTACCAAACTAGTTTAGAGGTGCAATTCGATAGGGAATGATTTTTCAATTTGATAGTCTAGCCAGATAATCTGTTTATTTTTGCATCATGTTAGATCATGCTGCTATCCTTAGCCCACTAAAAGAAAAAGGGAAAGTTTACCTTCAAGATGGAAGTGGACATATTTTTTGTTTGCGAAAGGGAGCACTTGCCGAAAAGGAAATTGTTGAAGAAGGCATCTACCTACTTTTTGATTTATTTCAAATCCGCACGCTTTGCGTTGCTTTTTCAGAGGTTTCCTTGGATATCGTCGATTTTGCATCCAAACCAACCATCTACAAAAGTCCTGCAAATCCCCTCTTTCCCAAAGGCGCAGTGGTAAATGGACTTGTTCGCTTTTCTTTGATTCGTGAGCCCAATTGGAACAAACTCTTATTTCAAATCGCTCATCCTGTTTTGTTTACTGAAGAAAAGGATGTAAAACCTGACGTACAGACTAACCTCCTTTTTCCTCTCTTTCATGCCGGAATCAAGGAGTTGTATTTAGGTCCTGAGGGTGAAGTAAAAATTAGCAAGGGATGAATCTAAGCGAAAAGCTAGCTGCCCATCCAATTTTTACTCGTGTCGCTCAAGTGGCTGCAAAAGAGGGATTGGAGACTTACGTAGTCGGCGGGTATGTACGGGATTTGATTCTAGGACGGCCTAGTAAAGACATTGACTTCACCTGTGTGGGTTCTGGGATTCATTTGGCTCAGGAGGTTGCAAAAACCTTTGAATTTCATGTACCCCTTTCCGTATTCAAGAATTTCGGTACGGCCATGCTGAAGTTAGACGACTGGGAACTGGAGTTTGTGGGTGCTCGAAAAGAATCCTACCGTCAAGATTCGCGAAAGCCGCTGGTGGAAGATGGTACCCTGCAGGAAGATTTGGAACGAAGAGATTTCACGATCAATTCAATGGCCATTTCCCTAAATCCGGATAATTACGGGGAGCTGATCGACCCATTTGATGGAATCAAGCATATCAAAGCCAAGCTTATCAAAACTCCGTTGGAACCGGGAATCACCTTTTCGGATGATCCGCTACGGATGATGCGTGGCGTACGGTTTGCAGCTCAATTGGATTTTGACATTGAGTCCGAAACCTTTTTTGCCCTAACGACCTACGCGCCTCGACTTCAAATTATCTCTGCAGAGCGAATTATTGACGAACTCAATAAAATCATTCTATGCCCAAAGCCTTCCTATGGGTTTAAATTGCTATTTGCTTCCAAGCTCCTGCATGAGTTTTTTCCCGAAATGGTGGAGCTCCAAGGGGTAGATTCGGTGGATGATAAGTCCCATAAGGACAATTTTTACCATACCCTTCAAGTTTTAGACAATCTATGTCTAGCTACGGACAATCTTTGGCTTCGCTGGGCAGCCATACTTCACGACATCGCCAAGCCTGCTACCAAGCGCTTTCATCCGAAGGTGGGTTGGACCTTTCATGGGCACGAGGACAAAGGCGCGCGCATGACGCCAGGGATTTTTAAGCGCTTGAAACTCCCAATGGATGAGCGGATGAAGTATGTGCAGAAACTGGTTCGTCTTCATCTTCGGCCGATTGCCTTAGTCAAAGACGAAGTGACGGACTCGGCTTTGCGAAGGTTGCTATTTGATGCAGGAGATGACATCGATGACCTGATGGCCTTGTGTAGGGCGGACATTACTTCCAAAAACAATAAGAAAGTTCAGAAGTACCTAGAGAACTTTGACCGTGTTGAAGAAAAGCTAAAACAAGTAGAAGAAAAGGATCAGGTTCGCAACTTTCAACCTCCTGTAAGTGGAGAGGAAATCATGGAGACTTTCGGGATTTCTCCTTCAAAAATCATCGGAGATATAAAAGAAGAAATCAAAGAAGCTATATTGGAGGGGCGAATCCAAAATAATCCGGAAGAGGCCCGCCAGTTGATGCTTCAAATCGCCCAAGAAAAAGGACTTTACCCCATTCAAAAACCATAACCATTCGTTTACTTATGTTGAAAATTGCCGCTTTCGTTTCCTTATTTATTCTGAGCATGGGTGCCAGTCTGGCACAAACAGCCACTGATTCCATTCCAAAGTTTGACCCTAAAGTAAAAAGTGCATTAAATATGGTGGACCAGATGGCCTACCAGGCAGCACTTCGCTACAACGATTTGGAGGTAGCAAAGGAAAAACTCTACAACTTGATTGTTCGAAATCCAGAGGACCTTCGCTTCATGGAAGCCTTGGGTAGCTTGTACTTTGAGTCCGGTCAATACACGTCTTCAGCATTGGTGGCGATGGATATTTTGAAAGTCAACGATAAAAATGTCGGAGCCTTGGAAATTGCTTCCTATGCTTTGGAACAATTGGGGGCCTTTGATCGTGCCTTGCCTTACTATGAAAGCTTACACTTATTGACTGGAGATAATTATAGTTTGTACAAGTCAGCTTACTTGCAGTACTCCATGAAGCGCTATGCAGAGGCGATGAATTCCTTGACTATGCTCATGAAAGTAGCAAAGGCAGATGAAAAAATCGGATTTGCAATCTCAGATACTGAAACGCAACAGGTAGACATTAAGGCTGCAGCATTGAACTTGAAAGGATTGGTTTTCTTGGACCAAAATTCAAAATCAGAAGCCAAAGCCGCATTTACGGAGTCACTTGCCCTAGCACCAGACTTCAAACAAGCAAAAGAAAATATAGGGAAGGCCAACTAACATTCCTCCAAATAAAAAATGCCGACACTTCGAAAGATGTGTCGGCATTTTTTATTTGTAAAGGTTGATTCTTATACGTTTGAAAAGAGTCAACTAACCCTCATTCGAAGGAATGATTTAATTTTCTGAGAGCGATTCAATTAGTAGACCTGATCTCGATTTGGCATCCTGGGAGCTCCCCAATTCTTGGCGATTCAGTTGCTGAATTCTCACACTAGAAGGAATCCCCGTAATCTGTTCGATTGCCTTTCGTAACAACAATTCCTTTACATCGCCAAGTGGCTTGAGTCGTTCAGAACTCTCCTTTGCTTCTATATTTGGAAGAAATCCATTGGTGTATTCAGATTGGTCAAGGCTGTTGAAACTTCTAGAGATGATCGGTAGAATTCCATACGGGTTTTTGGGATTAGCCTCATCTTCAAAAGGTACAGAGCCCACATTTTTTCCGGTAGTCTTGTCGCCAATTAAAAAAACGTCCATGTAGGGCTTCAATCCATTGATAATCAATTCGGAAGCTGAGGCTGTTCGTGTAGAGGTCAGTACGTAGACGCGATTATTCTTCAAGGTTTTACCCAAATTTTCAGTCTTTGCTTTGAAGGGAGTTTGGACATTTTTAAGGTTGTCAAACTGCATCAAATAGCTGTTGTATTTGGTTTTGGAAAAGATATCAGTGGTACTAACTCCCGGCCCGATGAGGCTAGCCAAATTGACTGCTGAAGAGACATAGCCTCCTCCATTGTAGCGAAAATCAAGAATCAAATGCTGAACTCCCTTGGATTTAAGTTCTCCGAAAATGGCATCCATTTCCTGGTAGTAGGTGGTACTGGAGCTTCATGGCCCTGGAGCAAAGAAATGATAGACGACATAGCCGATTTTTTCTCCGTTGATTGTATAAATGGAATCTAGGAAATTGGGATTTTCTGCAAGTTGCACAGGTACCAAAGAGATTTCGGGCCTTGGTTCTAGTGCTCCACTTGTACTATTGACACGAAGGGTGATCAAGGTATGCGGTTTGTCAATAAGTCCAAGTTGAACTTTGTAGTTGTCTAAAGTCAGTTGAATTCCGTTGATTCGGGTGATGTAGTCCCCGCGCTGCATTCCACTGGTTGCGGCAGGGCTATTTTTTTTCACATAGGTGATTTCAGCGACTACATTGTTGGATGTGGGGCTTTCTCTGTAGAGTGTAAACTCATAGCCTGCTTCCAAGTTAATCCCACTCAATGAATTAATTAGGGCTTTGTAATCCGGATAAATAACTGAAAATCGATCTGTAGGCCGATTGAGAAGGGCTTCAAAATAGGCAGAGGGATCTGCTGTGTTTGAAGTGGGGCTACGCATTTCTGGGAGCCAGAGGTATACCTCTTTCATTACCTTCAAGATCCAATTGTTGATTGCAATGGTTGGATTGGGTTCTTCCTTTACCTCTGGCAAGGTTTCTTCCTCCTCTTTACAACTCACAAGTGCGGTAAGGAGGAAGCAGAACAAGAAAGCGATTTTTATTGCAGGGGTTTTCATAGAGCTACTTGTTAAACAATTACTAAACGAAAAGTTGTTTTCAAAGTTTAATGTCAGCTGCGACTGCGCCTACTGCGCTGAGCCAAATGATACCTCATCCACCGTGCTATCGAGAAGCTTTCCTTTTTCACATTTCAACACGCGATAGGGATACTTGCGAAGTAGGTCGTGGTTATGCGTAGCCATCAGGATGGCAGTTCCCTTTTTGTTGATGTCTTGAAAAAGTTTGAAAATTCCATCGGCAACATCTGGATCTAGGTTTCCTGTAGGCTCATCTGCGAGCAGAATGGAAGGATTGTTGAGCAAAGATCGAGCAATGACCACCCGTTGTTGCTCGCCACCAGAAAGCTGATGCGGCATTTTGTTGAGGGCCTCCAACAGACCTACTTGGAGTAGCACATCCCCAATTCGTTCCTTGATCAATAGGGGATCCGTCCAACCTGTTGCTTTCAGAACAAATTCAAGATTATCATGAACGGATCGGTCGGTAAAAAGTTGAAAATCCTGGAAGATGATCCCGATTTTTCTTCGTAGAAATGGAACCTCTTTGTTTTTGATTTGAGAAAGAGAGTAACCTACCACCTCTGCTAGGCCTGATTGCAGCGGAAGGTCAGCGTAGAGTGTTTTTAGCAAGGAGCTTTTTCCACTTCCTGTTCTACCGATTAGAAATACAAATTCATGTTGCTCCACAGAAAAATTGACCTCACTGAGGACGGGATTTTCTCCCTGGAAGATGGTGGCCTGTGTCATGGACAACACAGGGAGCGTACTGAAATCCATGGATTTAGAGTTCTAGTTTTTGAAGTTTCCCAAACGGGAGGGATTTTATTAATTCTTCGAGTTGTTCTTCCTTGCCTTCCAAACCAAATTTCTCCACACTTTTCATGGGGCGGTCTGCTCTGAAGTAGGCTACAAGCACAAAATTCTCATCCCGAACTTGGATGTAGTCGGGAATTTTTGCTTTTCCTTTAACCTTGATGATGTACATGTCCCCTGTTGGTAGTGGTGAAAACTGGTTTATTTGACAGGATTATTTTCCCGCTGCTTTGGCGTGATCGGCTAGGAATTGAGCCAAGCCTGAATCCGTAAGTGGATGCTTCAATAAGCCTGTAATTACTTTGAGCGGGCAAGTCACTACATCTGCACCAAGTTCAGCACATTTGATTAGGTGCATCGTATGGCGAACAGATGCTGCGAGCACCTCAGTCTCGTAGCCATAGTTTTGGTAGATGTGGACGATTTGACCAATCAAGTCTAGTCCATCAAATGCAATATCATCCAGGCGACCGATAAAGGGAGAAACGTACGAAGCGCCGGCTTTGGCAGCCAATAAAGCCTGTCCTGAAGAGAAGATCAGCGTACAGTTGGTACGAATTCCTTCACTGTGGAAATAACGGATGGCTTTTACTCCATCTCGGATCATGGGAATCTTCACCACGATTTTGTCATCTAGCTTGGCGAGTTCTTTCCCTTCGCGTACCATTCCTTCGTAATCCGTAGCAATCACTTCGGCACTTACCTTGTCTTCTACAATGGCACAAATGGCTTTGTAATGTGCTTTGATATTTGACTCTCCGGTGATTCCTTCTTTGGCCATAAGGGAGGGATTGGTGGTCACGCCATCCAATACACCTAGGTCATGCGCTTCTCGGATTTCATCTAGATTGGCGGTATCGATAAAGAATTTCATATCAATGGGTTTTGGTTATAAAAAGCAGTTTGCCTCAGCACGGTATGGCCAAAGGTCAATAGACAAAGTTAGAAGATAAATTAGGATAAGGTAGCGGATGGGGGGTGGAATTTGAACCACCTGAAAAAAAAGAGGCGGCATCGCACCGCTACAACCGCCTACCCTTGCTTCCTTCCGGACCTGGGGGATTCAGCAGGAGCTGGTCGTGCCGCCGGCCACAAAGGTACGCCAAAATTCAGGCAATGCAATAGGACCGATACAAATTGGATCTAGTGAACCGAAAATCAAGCGGTAAATGTTTTACCTTAGGACTTGGTTTCATGCTAATTCTTGATTTTAACTATGAAAAATCTCTTTCTACTTTCACTACTTGCTGGCCTTTTGATCGGCTGTGGCGATAAATCTAAAATCTATCAATTCCAGGTAGCAGATTTAGAGCCCAATTTGATTACCCTTTCTTCAGATGAATTTATGGGGCGCATGCCATTTACTGAAGGAGAGCAGCTCACCACCTCCTTCTTGGAAGGTAAATTCAAGGAAATGGGGCTTGAGCCGGGCAACGGAGATTCTTATTTTCAAGAGGTACCCATGGTATCCATCATCACGTATCCCGAACAATCCCTAGAGTTTAAGGGTCCACAAGGTTCTGTAGTTGGGGAAGGGTTGAAAGATTTTGTGATTTGGACTCAGCGTCCGGATTCCCTAGTTCGTATTCAAGATGCGGAAGTAGTTTTTGCTGGATTTGGAATTGTGGCACCCGAATATGGTTGGGACGATTACAAAAATTTGGATGTAAAAGGCAAAATCGTAGTGGTACTTATTAATGATCCAGGATTTGGCTCAGAAGACTCCACATTCTTTAAAGGAAACACGATGACTTATTACGGTCGATGGACTTACAAATACGAGGAGGCGGTACGCCAAGGCGCATTGGGTTGCTTGATTGTGCACAATACGATTCCAGCTGGCTATGGATTCAATAACATACAGAACAGTTGGAAGGCGTCCAAACTCTACCTCGACGACCGAGGGCAAGACAAGTATAAACTGGGATTTGAAGGATGGATTACCTTGCCTTTTGCGAAGCAACTGTTTGAAAAGATGGGGAAGAATGAGTCTGAGTTATTGCAAAATGCTAGAAAGCCCGATTTTCAAGGGTTTTCAACCGGGATGAGTCTCAGTACCAGCCTTACTGTGAAACCTACCTACAATGTCTCCAAAAACGTAGTAGCCAAAATCACTGGGAAAACTGCACCCGAAGAAGTGATTATTTACACCGCTCACTGGGATCATATAGGTATAGGGAAGCCAGATGAAACGGGAGATACGATTTACAATGGGGCATTAGATAATGCCTCTGGGACTGCTGCCCTGTTGGCTTTGGCAAAAGCGTTCAAGACAGACGAGCAACCCGACCGAACGGTGGTGTTTTTAGCGGTTACGGCAGAGGAACAAGGTTTGTGGGGTTCGGCGTATTATGCAAAGCAGCCGATCTATCCCAAGGAAAAGACGGTAGCCAACATCAACATGGACGGGGTCAATCCTTATGGAAAGATGAAAGATGTTTCTGTCATTGGAGTAGGTCAATCCGAAATGGAGGATTTATTGGATGAGGAACTCAAAAAATTGGGTCGGTATGCTGCCCCTGAACCCAATCCTTTAGTGGGCTACTATTTTCGATCTGACCATTTCAATTTTGCCAAAATAGGAATTCCAGCCCTGTATATTGGAACTGGAATCGACCATGTGGAGAAGGGGAAGGAGTATGGAAAGCAGCTTCAGGATGACTATGTGGCCCAGTACTACCACAAACCAGCGGATGCCTACGATCCAAAGCGATGGAATCTGGATGGTGCAGTGGACGATGTACAGTTGCTGTATCAAGTAGGCCGCAATCTTGCCAATTCTACCCGCTGGCCGGGATGGAAGGAAGGTTCCGAATTCAAGGCTATCCGAGACAGCTACTTTAAAAAATAAGGCGATTTACCTTCAATCTACCTTGATTCCATAGGATTCGAGGAGTCCTGGTAACCCAGCGAGATCAAATCGTGCCCCTTTGAGGGCATTGAGTTCGGGAGCAATTCGATAGTGGAGGGCTTCTCGAAAGTCGGCTTTTTCCAGGTTGGTTTGATCGAAGACTGCGCCGAGGAGGTCAGATCCCTGAAAACTTGCTTCAGTCAGGTTGGCTTGGGAAAAGTCTACCTCACGCAGTCGGGACTGCAAAAATTTCGATTTTTTGAGGGGGAGATTGTAAAAATTACAGTAGTCGAGGACGCAGTTTTCCAGGTGAAGTTCCAGTAGGAAGGGATTTGCGGTAGCGAAGGCGATTCCTAGCATTTTGCAGCGCAGGAATCGAACATTCTGAAAATTCACCTTGACCACCTTGATGTTGCTCAGGTCGCAGTCTTCAAAGAGGCAATTTTCAAAACTCGCCTGTTGGAAGGAGGCGGTAGCAAAGTTGCAGTTTGAAAAGGTGCAGGCATCGTATTCTCCTGCAAGGACATCGTAGGAGTTGAGGTTTTGAAAATGCTGTTCGCTAAAATAGGACATCTATTGAGCTGATTTCGGGTTTGTGGTAGGATTTAGAGGGAGATCTGGTACAAGCTACAGTGTTGAATACTCGGGGAATCTTGAAGTTCGGGATGGTCAAATTCTTTCCAGTATTCCATCCCTATTTTTTTCATGACTTGGATTGAAGCCAGGTTTCCGATGGAGGCCATGGCCACCAATTTAGGGATTTGGAGTTGCCGGGCATAGTCCAAGCAGGCGGCGGCTCCTTCTGTACTAAAACCTTGGTTCCACCAAGCTTTGCCGATGCGGTAGCCGATATCCACGGTAGGCGTAAAGTCTGCTTCAAAGGTTTTCCATCCCAGTCCGATGGTGCCCAAAAGCGCTTGGTTTTCCAAGACATCCACTGCAAAATAGCAGAAGCCTTTGTCCTCGAACAGGCGCTCCATTCTTTCCATCATGGCTTGGGTATCTTCTTTGGGGAGAGGCCGTTGGAAAAAGCGCATCACCTCTGCATCCGTGTTGATGGCGGTAAAGGCATCCAAGTCACTTGCTTGCCAACGGCGAAATCCTAGGCGCGGGGTGGTAAATAGGTAGGCAGACATGGAGGCTAGGGAATGGAATTGAAAGTTAAATTAAGGAGGTTTTTTGAAAATTCTGCATTTGGTATCCCATCTAGGTGTATGTAAGGAAATCTGATTTTCAATTTTCCAATCCATTGAAGGGATTGAACCGCCTGCTGCCTACCCCCATGGCTACCGCTCGGCAGACTGTTTTGTCTCCATATTTGACGTTTAACTTATCCAGGGCTTGGTAGAGCTGTATTTGTTGTTGGCTATCTTCAAAAAGCTGGATCTGGTAATTGCCATAGACCAGGTGGCTGAAGCGTACGCCCACCAGTCGGATGAGTAGACGACGGGTGTAGAGCTTGCGAAAGAGTTCTTTGACGAGGGGGAGTAGGCTATGGTCTGCGGCGGAATAGGGAATACGCTGCTGTATGCTGTGGGTTTCAAAGTCGGAGTAGCGGATTTTTACAGTGATGCAAGCGGTGAGCTGTCCTTTCTTTCTGAGTTTGGTGCTGAGCTGCTCGGTCATGGCGATGAGCGTTGCCTCGAGTAGGCGGGTGTCGATGGTGTCTTCGTCAAAGGTGTTTTCGCAGGAGATGGATTTGGCTTCGGTGTAGGGAACCACTGGGCTGAGGTCGATGCCATTTGCTTTTTCCCAGATCAGCTTGCCATTTTTCCCAAAGGTGGCTTCTAGGAGTTGGGCAGGCATTTGCTGTAGGGTCTGTACTTTTTTTACCCCCATGTTGTAGAGTGTTTGGGACGTTTTTTCACCAATCATGGGAATTTTCCGTACGGAAAGGGGAGATAGGAAGGTTTTCTCCTCTCCGAGTGGAATTTGTTTTTCATTGTTGGGTTTGGCTTCGCCTGTGGCAATTTTGGAGACGGTTTTGTTTTGGGAAAGACCCATGGAGATGTTGAGCCCGCTTTCTTGGATGATGCGTTGGCGGAGCTCATGGGCCAGCTTGAAGCAGCCAAAGAAGCGGTCCATGCCGGTGAGGTCGATGTAGAATTCATCGATGGATGCTTTTTCGAATAGGGGAACGCCCTCTCGGATGATTTCGGTAATTTCTTGGGACTTTTGGCTGTATTTTTCAAAATCTCCGCGCACTACAATCGCTTCGGGACAGAGCTGTCTAGCCGTGCGCATGGGCATGGCGGAATGGACACCAAACTTTCGTGCTTCGTAGCTGCAGGAGGCGACCACGCCTCGGTCGCTTGCACCCCCAATGAGGATAGGCTTGCCTTTGAGTCGGTCATCAAAAAGCCGCTCTACAGACACAAAAAAGGTGTCCAGATCTAGGTGTACAATGCTTCGCTTTTCCTCCATTTGAATTGTTAATTATTTAAACATTTTAATGTTTATAAATTAAACAAATTCATATATTTGACCTAATGTTTGGCAGAAGTTGTCGGTGAGAAAGAGGAAAAGAATTGAAATAGGGTGGAAATACAATGGGAATAGGGTGGAAACACGATAGAAATAAAGTAGAAATATTCCCCGCAAGCGGGGGAAATAGGACTTAGGGGCAGATCAAAAAAATAAAATCCGGAATTCAAGTAAGGCTAAATAACATGATTAAATCCACTTATACTGCCAAAGAGCAATTCTCCGGGAAGCTCTAATCGTTATTTCGCCCCGCTTGCGGGGTTTATTTTCAGTTTATTTCTACTGTATTTCAAAAGTATACCTGTATTTCAAGAGTATTAAAAAATGAGGCAATGAGCATCCATACTAACTTAAAATTTCTCCGCAAAAAGAAGGGCTTGACCCAGGAGGCGCTTGCTCAGGCACTGGGAATTTCCAGGTCCAAGTTGGCAGGCTACGAACTAAGCATCACTCCTCCCTTGGAGGTACTCCTTTTGATTGCCGACTACTTCAAGGTGTCCTTGGATGTGCTGGCAAGGGAGGACCTGTCGTCCTATTCGGAATACAAGCTGCGCGAACTCTTGGAAACGGATCAGTTTCTCCGAGGTCGAAACCTCCGAATCCTCTCCACCACGGTAGATGCAGCAGGACGGGAGTTGATTGAAGTAGTTTCGCAGCGGGCCAAGGCGAGCTATTTGGCAGGATTTGCCGACCCGGAATTTATCTCCGACTTGCCCAGGTTTTCCTTGCCTTTTCTACCTACCAATAAAAAACACCGGGTGTTTCAAGTAGATGGGGATTCCATGCTGCCGATTCCAGATGGCGCTTGGATTGTCTGCGAATACCTGGAGGATTGGACTCGTTTGAAGGATGGTGAGCGCTACGTGATTGTCACCGAGCAGGATGGGGTCACTTTTAAACTGGCTTACAACCGGATCAAGGCCAACCAAAACCTGTTGCTCTGCTCCGCCAATCCCATCTATCCACCCTTTGAGGTGGAGGTGACGCAGGTTCGCGAGGTCTGGAAATACCGCTTGTGCATCAGCTAAATAACCCTTTTTCTAAAATATCTTTAACAACCTGCCTTCGGCAGTTAAATTAACCTTTAACCCCTTATCCTCCTCCATGCCCATCATCGCTTCTCCTTTAGGAAACATCCAACTGAGCATCCGAGAAGAATGTCTTTCGGAATTGAAATTTACCCAACAGCAGCCTGAGGGGGAGCTCAAGGATCCACTCTTGCTGGAAGCCAAAAAGCAGTTGGAGGAGTATTTTATGGGGCAACGAAAGATTTTTAACCTGCCCATTGGCTTAGGGGGTACGGACTTTCAACGAAAAGTGTGGTTGGCCGTAGGTAAAATTCCCTTTGGGCAAACCACGACCTATGCCAAGTTGGCCGAGCAACTGGGCAATCCTGCAGCCATCCGCGCAGTAGGTACGGCCATAGGTGCCAATCCACTCTTGATTATTCTGCCCTGCCATCGCATCATCGGAAGCAACGGGAGCCTTACCGGATATGCAGGTGGTTTGGACAAGAAAAAAGCCCTCTTGGAATTAGAGGGCCATCCTTTTCAGGGAAGTTTGTTTTAATACCTAGGACTAGGAGTACTCCTCCCGTATCGATTTGCTTACTTATCTTCCAATTCGACAATCACTTCAATCTCTACCGCCATGTTGTTTGGTAGCGAGCCTACTCCCACAGCCGATCGGGCATGTTTTCCTTTTTCCCCAAATACAGCAACCATCAAGTCAGAAAATCCATTAATGACCGCTGGCTGTGCCGTGTAATCTGGCGTGCAATTTACCATGCCCAATACCTTGACAAACTGTTTGATGCGACCAAGATCACCCGTGGCTGCTTGCAGCACGGCAATGATCTCTAAGCCGGTAGCCCTGGCTGCAGCATAGCCTTCTTCGGTAGTTAAGTCCGCGCCTACTTTCCCATAGATTTTTGGTCCAGACCCGGCCAAGTAAAGCAAGTTGCCTACTTGTTTCCATTTCACATAGTTGGCAATGGGTTGGCTTATTTCAGGTACCTGCAAACCCAGTTGCTGAATTTTTTCGGCGGGAGTTTGTGCACTAGAATGGTGCACGAGCCCAATAAAGAGTAGGAAGCTGAGGAGGAAGAATGTGCTTTTCATGGAGAACTGTATTTTTTTGATTTCTAAGCTACTTGATTTGCCTTACTTTTGGTAAAAATTTCTCTGTATGGTTCAAGATTCATTCGAAATCATTCCTTTTTCCCCTGCCTTACAACCTCATTTTGAATCCATCAACAAGGCTTGGGTGAGTCAGTATTTTTCCTTGGAGCCCTTTGACCTGGCTCAATTGGAAAATCCGGAAGAGATCATTATCGCGAAGGGAGGAGAGATTATTTTTGCACGGTTAGGGGAAGCAATTGTTGGTACGGTAGCCCTAATCCCCAGCGAGGAGGGGGTTTGGGAAATGATCAAAATGGGGGTGTCTCCGGCCTTTCAAGGAAAAGGTGCGGGCGAGCTACTTGGGAAGCACATTTTGACGATTGCCCGCCAAAAGGGTGCAACAAAAGTTCGCCTCTACACGCATACCAAGCTGGAAGCTGCCATTAAACTTTACCATCGACTTGGTTTTGTGCCCTGCGAACTCGAATGCGGTGCCTACGGGCGTTGCAATCAAAAAATGGAGTATACCTTTTAAACTCAAATTATCCCCAATTTTTTATCAGGCTTTTAGCTGATTTTCAGCAGGTTAATTGCAATAGTTTTTTTTGATTTTTGGCATCACGCAAACTAAACTCAGTTGCCATGAAAACGATCTTTGTTCCCTTTGATTTTTCAGAATATGCACTTGCTGCCTTGCTTACTGCTAAAAAAATAGCAGCAAAAGCAGAGGCACAATTGATTTGCGTTTCGGTGATTCCCTCAGAAATTGATTGGGATTTGCTTCCCGAAAAGGCAAGATTGGCCCACCCGGAGCTATTGGAAGAGCTCGAAGAAGCCCATCTACGAATTCCAGAGTACCTCAAGATGGTGATGCCTACCAAGAGTCAGCCCCTATTGCTTGTCAAAATAGGTGTTCCCGCTGAACAAATCCTCAGAGAAATAGTAAAACATAAGGCGGATTTGGTTGTTTTGGGAGCCTATGGAAAGGGTTTTGCTGATGGAAAATTTATCGGTTCAACCCTCCAAAAAGTACTAAGGAATGCCCCATGCCCTGTTTTGGCAGTGAAAAAAGCCTTGGATGGAAATGCTTTTCGAAAAATAGCCTTTGCCTCTGTTTTTGATTCAGCTGCCAAAAATGCATTTTCTGCTTTTGTTCCCTTTATCAAGTTATTTACAGCTTCGATTCATTTGGTATATGTCAATACTCCCGAGCATTTTGTGAATTCTTCGGATGCGGAGCGGCTAATGAAGTCCTTCTCGAAAGGCAATGAGGAACTCACCTTACACATCCACGTGGTCAACGATAAGGATAGTGTAGATGGAATACATTCCTTCTGTGTGGATAAAGGGATCGCTCTTGTGGCGCTCTATTCTGAAAATAAAAAGGGGAAGCCAAGCTATCAGGTGGGAACTACAGAAACCCTAATTTTCAAATCAGACCGTGCTGTCCTCAGCATCAAGTCTTCTGATTAAACGTGTAGAGGCGTTACTTTGCTACTATTTTTTTTGTCCTTTTGAAAAGTAGTGCAATAAATCTCCCTCTGCCGCCAAATACCCAAAGGAAGTAAAGGCTTTTCCTGCAACCAACGCCTCAAGCAATTGGATTCCTTTGCTGGAATCGCCTTGATGCAGGTACCAACTGGCAAGTCCATAATTGACTGCATCATTGGAAGGGTTGCCTGGACTAGCCTGGAGTAAGGTGTCTGGAGAAATCCATCCCTTGTACAGTTGACACAAATCGGCATAGCTTTGGTTTTCGATGACTACCCCTGCCTTTTGAATCGGTGCAAGCAAGGAGTCTGCTCTTTCAGGATTACCCAACCGAAGTTGAATTAGGTAAAGCCAGTGGGTACTGGAAACGATGTTGTCGTAGTTGTCCCCACTTTCTCTGCATTTAAGGTAGGCCGTGTAGGCTTGATCGTAGTCCTGAATCAGGAAATATGCAAGTCCCAAGTGGTACCAAACATTGCTGTGAAGCGAACTCAAGGGGATATTTTGAGCATTGGGCATGCCATCTGGTTCGATTTGATCTGTACTGCCTTGAATCAAGGAAGCTGCTTTTTCTAGATCTGCTATCGCTGCCTCGTAATTCCGAATGCTGATGTAGCGATGCCCTCGGTGCCGATACAGTCGAGCATCTTGAGGGAAGTTTTTGATTCCTTCCGTATAGATCGCGATGGCTTGCCGGTATCTCCCTAAGTAAGCGGTTCTACGACCATACCAAATAAGTGCCTCCACATCGTTAGGATTGGCCTCGAACACAGTTTTTGCTTGTTCAAAATTTGCTAGCGCCGCTTCATTCGGAATAGGTATTGGGTAGATTTTGCCAAGCGGTGTGGTAAAAATGGAGTCTTCTAGGGGCAAATCAATTGCCTCGCTTTCGGAACTCGGTTTTTGAGCACAAGCCGCAAAAAGGGTCAATACGAGTACGAATAGCAGGTGGCGCATGGAGTTCATTTTTCTTTTTTAGGAATAGCAGTTGGTAAAAGAGCAGAAATCAGGAGATTCCCGATTTCTGCATTTGATGGGTTCGGTTATTTGAGGAAAAGCACGCCCACCCCTTTTTCCTTGGCAAGGGCATTGAATGCAGGAATAGCCTGCTCTACCAATCGCTTACCCTCTGCCTCGAGTGGTTTCCACTGCGCTAGCAATTCGGCATGCCTTGCTTTGGTGCCTTCGTTGATACTTGGAATGCTGCTTTCCCCATGATTCATCATGTACAGGAAGTTAGCAGTAAACTTGTTGGGGAAGTTCTCCACATCGTCATAGGCTGTGGATTTGCGCTGTATCATGGATTCATCCCAGGCAGTCAACTCCTTCACTAGGTTTTGTGCGGATAGTTTAAGGTCCTTGTATTCAACTTTCGTGTCCAACTTCCCAATCAGTTCTTGGAGTTGGTCCTGGTATTTTTTGGCAGTATTTACCAAATTGTGCATCTGAGTGACTTCGCCTTCCAAGGTACTCATCCACTGATGGAAGGCTTGAAAATCTGCGACACTTAACTTACTTCCTGGCACATCTTGAATTTCACCTTTGGCTTCTGCAACTAACACATTTCCTGCGCTTAGTTTTAGGCTATAGGTACCCGGAATGGCCTTATGACCACGGAAACTGGATTCAATGTAGGCGGTAGGAATTCCTGGTACGGTTGGGTAGCGAAGGTCCCAAACGAATCGATTGATGCCTTTACGAGTAGAGAGTGTCGGTTCTGGAGATGGTCCTCCTGCGTAGGACTGGAAATCCGGGTTTCCTTTGGAACTTAACTTCCGTACCAGATTTCCTTGGGCATCGTGAATTTCCAAGGTTAATTCGGTACTGTCTGCAAAGGCTTCAGGCAAGTGATAGTACAGCACCATTCCAGAAGCAGGGTTTTGGCCTTGGAAGGGGTCTGTTCCGGTAAACCCATCCAGGTTGGTTCCATTCATGGAAGAATACCAACTGCCCAATAGCGCCTTTTCAGGGGTGTAAAGGGTAGGCTGAGTAACACTTTTCTTTAATTCCCGTACTGCATTCAACTCATCCAAAATCCAATAGGATCTTCCTGCAGTAGCTACAATCAGGTCATCATGGGCCACTTTGAGGTCTGTGATAGGGGTGACTGGCAGGTTGAGTTGGAATGATACCCAGGTAAGCCCCCCGTCTTTGGAGAGGTACATCCCCTGTTCGGTCCCTGCATAAAGCAAGTTTTTCAGTTTCGAGTCCTCCCGAACTACTCGCGTGAAAGCACCGTAAGGAATGCCTTTGGAAATGTTGGTCCAGGTTTTTCCGTAATCTGTGGTCTTGTAGAGGGCAGGGGTGTAGTCGTTGAATTTATAGCGGGTGGTGGCGATGTAGGCCGTGGCAGGATCATGGGGAGAAACCTCGATTGCATTGATCAAGCACTCTTTCAACTCTTTCGGAGTGACATTGCTCCAGGTAGCTCCCCCATCTCGGGTAAGTTGTACAAGTCCGTCGTCACTTCCTGTCCAAATCGTACCCGCTTCATGTGAGCTTTCGATGACATAAGCGAGGGTGCCATAATTCTCAGCACCTACTGCTTCGTTGGTGAAGGGTACGCCTCCTTTTCCTTGTTTGGATTTTTCATTCCGTGTAAGGTCTGGAGACACTTCCTTCCAAGTTTTGCCCCAGTCCTGCGTCTTTAATAGGATCTGAGCACCATGGTAGTAGGTATTTGGTTCGTGCTGGGACCAGATAATCGGTGCATTCCAGTTGAACCGGTACTTCATGTCCTTGGCATCCATACCGAGGTATTGGATAGGGGCAGCCATGATGTTGGTGGACCCTTGCGTCTCCATATCCAAGACTTCAATTGTGCCTTGGTAACTACCACCTAGCACATAGCGAGGGTCATTCGGGTCAAAGGCCAAGAAGGCGGATTCGCCACCAGCAGAATTGTTCCAGTGCTCCTGCGTTATTCCTCCACGACCAAGGGCCATGCTTGAAATCACCACGGAAGTATTGTCCTGCTGACCACCATAGATGCGGTAAGGAAACTGATTGTCTACATTGATTCGGTAAAACTGTGCCGTCGGCATGTTGCTCTGAGTAGACCAGCTCTTGCCTCCATTGAAAGAGATTGACCCGCCTCCATCATCAGCTAGGATTAGGTTGTTTGGATTCTTTGGGTTGATCCATAGGTCATGGTAGTCGCCGTGTGGGCCATCGATGTCTTCAAAGGTCTTTCCTCCATCTATGGACACTAAAAACGGGGCACTTTGTACATAGACCTTGTGCTCATTGACTGGATCTGCAAAGACCTCGATGTAATACCAAGCACGTTGCGTCAACCGGTTACTTTTGTTGATCAACGACCAGCTCTCACCTGCATCCTCGGATACAAATAATCCTCCTAAATCTTTCTCGGTATTGCTTTCGATCAAGGCGTAGACCTTGTTGGAGTTTGCTCTAGAAACAGATATGGCCATTTTCCCTTTTTCCTCAGGTAGGCCTTTGTGGATTTTATTCCAGGTTTTGCCGGAATCGGTGGATTTGTACAGTCCTGAACCTGGACCTCCTGACTTCACCTGCCAAGGAAATCGCTGGTGTTCCCACATCGCTGCGTAGAGGATTTCGGGGTAATTCATGTCCATGGATAGTTCCACAGCACCAGTAAAGGTGTCTACATAGAGTACTTTTTCCCAGGTCAAACCGCCATCGATCGTTTTGTAGATGCCTCGATCCTCAGTAGGTGCATTCAAGGCACCCTGGGCAGCTACATACACGGTATTTGGATCGGTCGGGTGAATTTGAATGCGGGAAATGTGTTGGGTTTTTTCTAACCCTAACTTCTTCCAAGTTTTGCCTGCATCGGTGGATTTGTAGACCCCATCTCCATAGCTAGTCATCACCCCTCGAGGTGCATGTTCACCCATGCCTACATAGACAATATTTGGGTTGCTTTCTGCTACCGCCACAGCGCCTACCGAGCTAGTGGTAAAAAATCCATCGGAGATATTTTCCCAATGCTGGCCTGCATCGCTTGTTTTCCAGAGTCCACCTCCAGTGGTTCCAAAGTAATAGGTGAGTGGATCTTGAATTACCCCAGAGGCTGTTACCGATCTTCCACCTCGGAATGGACCGATGTTTCGGTATTTAATTGGTAGAGAAGAATCAAAGGTCTGGGCATTCGCAGTGAGCGAACCAAGTAGAAATAGAACAAGAAAAATCCGTTTCATTAGGGCTGATTATTAGTAGATCTTAAATCTAATAAAAACCCGAAATAATGTAGCGTGATTTAATAGGAATTGAAGAGGATGGCAAGCTAACCTAAAAAGCGCAGCGATTTATGTTCCTGAATTCTGATTCAGGTTTTAACATCTTTTTTTCCTATCACCATCCAAAGCAGTCTTTTCTTTTGGGTCGTAATAGAAACTTGCAGGATTTTTTTGCTTCTAGAGTTATACTTTGACTCCAAATAAGTAGCCAACTAGTCCAGAAATTCCCATCGCCAAGGTTCCCCAAATAGCAATTCTTGCAATTGCTTTTGGGATGCTGGAACCGCCAATTTTTGCCGATGTAACGCCTAGAATAGTAAGAAAAATCAGGGTAAAGCCATAGAGCCAGTATTCCATACTGCTCAGCGGTGCCAAAAGCACAATTCCCAAGGGAAGCAATCCACCTACTGTGAAAGATGCGCCCGATGCTACTGCAGCCTGGATGGGCTTGGCTTGACTCAGTTCATTGATGCCCAACTCATCTCGGATGTGGGTTCCCAAGGCATCTTTTTCGGTGAGTTCGATTGCCACTTGCATTGCCGTTTCTCTTTTCAGTCCTCGCTTCTCATAGATTTGAACCAGGATTTCCAGCTCTTCCTTGGGCATTTCTTGCAGTTCTTTCCTTTCCCGGTCTATGTCGGCCTTTTCGGTGTCTGTTTGGGAACTGACCGACACGTATTCTCCTGCAGCCATAGACAGGGCGCCCGCTACCAGTCCCGCTACCGTGGCTAAAAGTATGGGCTCCTTTAAGGTGCTGGCCGTAGTGACTCCTATCGCAAGACTGGAAATGGAAATGATCCCATCATTGGCTCCCAATACAGCCGCACGCAACCAATTACTTCGGTGTATGTAGTGGCTGTCCAGGTAGTTATCGATGGTAATTGGATTTTTACCCATGACTTGCTTGGTTTAGTTTAATTGAATTCTTGAATTAGATTCGGTTCTTGACCAATTCCTCCATTACCCAGTTGGTCCGTGCAGCGGTAATCCCCGTACTTGGACAACTTCCTTTCCCGAGTAATTCCTCCACGATACTTTGAATCAATGGACGTTGAATGTGATGGGGTAGTTCCAGGTGAAAATGAAGTGGATTTTGATTCGGTCTTAGTAGGGTAAAAGCTCCTTCTCCAAAAGTCGCAAAGTGAAGTTGTCCCTTAGATCCATCAATCACTATTTCATCGATTTCTGAGGCATTTGAGGTGGTAAAACACCAATTTCCAGTACCGAGGACCCCATTTTCAAAAGCAAAAGTACCGGTCACCAAATCTTCTGCAGGGTAGGCCTTCGCTTGGTTGGTAGAAAAGCCTGTCGCATGCGTGATTTTGCCGAAAAAGAAGTCTAGTAAATCCAGCTGATGTGAGGCAAGGTCATAAAAATAGCCTCCTCCTGCGATTTCGGGTATCACGCGCCAGTTTTCTCCAGAGCTGCTCACTAAGTTGGGTGTAAGAACCTGTTTGAGGTTGATGTGTACCGTCCGAATGGAGCCGATCTCTCCTTGATCTAGGAGTTCCTTGATTTTCAAAAAATGGGGCAATTTTCTTCGGTAGTAGGCTACAAATAAGGGAACGCTTGCTTGTTCACAAGCCTGAATCATTTGCAGGCATTCTGCAAGAGTGCGAGCCATGGGCTTTTCTACATAAACGGGCTTTCCTGCTGCTGCTGCCAGTTGGGTGAGTTCTAGGTGCACATGTGGAGGGGTGGCAATGTAAATGGCATTCACCTCTGGATCATGAATTAGATCCGTGGCGCTAGTGTACCACTTGGGAACTCCATGACGAGCCGCATAGTCCTTGGCTTTCTCAGCATCCCTGCGCATCACCGCTACTAGCTTAGAGTGAGCAATGGTATTCATCGCCGGTGCAGACTTCAGTTCGCACACCTTGCCAACACCCACAACACCCCATCGGACTTCTGTATCTGCAAATTTTTTCATGGTAGCGGGATTAAAAAAATCACTGGGATGTATGCATTCCCAGTCTAGTCAAAATTAAGTTCCTTATTGAGCGGGAGCTGGTCTAGGCTTCATTTTTAGGCTATCCGCTGGATAAGTGGCGGCAAGTAGGGCCATCTGTTCCTTGGCCCAATCCACCACTACTTTGCGGTCTTCGTCCGAAAGGTTGGCTTCAGGATGTAGGCCTAGGTAAGTATAGGAAGGCAGGGGCATTTCCCCATTTTCAACCATTTCGATGATCTCTTCAAACTTATGATTTTGCACCCGAAGTGGGAGAGAGGTAAACTCCGAAAAATTCAAATGGCCTTTCCCATCGTTGGTATGGTGGTTGAGCCAAAAGCCCACGGGCTGGATATTGCTGTACCAAGGGTATGTAGTGGTATTGGTATGGCAATCGTTGCAAGCCCCTTTCATGATCGTAGCGACATGTTCGGGAACTTGGTAATTTTTGCTGATGTCAAAATCTTTGGTCCCCGAATCATTCTTTTCCATGGGAACAAACTGTATGGCCACTAAGAGGACCACCACGGCGAAAGTAATTTTCTTGATCATGTGCGTTTCGGTTTTTCCTTGGACTTGATTTGGTGTAAATGGTTTAAGCCAGTAAACAAGTTACTAAAAATAAGCAATCAGTGAATGTAATGTTGCTTTTTATTCGGGATACAACAACTAAAATCCCTCCTCAATCGAGGTGATGGGAAGGTCCTTAGAATGCATTATTTGCTATTCATCGGTACCGCACTCCATCAATCACAAGGCATAACCCAGTCTGGAAAATAACAAGACCCAAGGTCCCAGTATAGAACCATAATTCTCCTCCTAATTTTTCTACTCCGGCATGAATGCAAATCGATAATCCTGCACCCGTGAGTAGTAGCCCTGCTACGGATTGAATAAACCAACGTTTCGTATTTTTTTTCATGCCTAGTTAAAATTGGTTGATGATGACCATTCCATTTTCTTCGAAGGTATCCATTCGCATCAGTGTTTCGACGGCGTCTTCCAAAGCAATTTTGCGCCCAATCAATTTTCCGGGATCCATTTTTCCGTCCAAAATCAGTTGCATAAGTTCGGGGTAAGCATACGCCTGCATGCCATGGCTGCCCAAAATTTCTAGTTCCTTAGCAACTACCAAATGCATAGGTATGGGAGGATTCGTTTCAGATCCTGCAAGCAGGCCAATTTGAATGTGTTTTCCTCGCTTTCGCAAACAAGCAATAGAATTGTAGCAGGTCACCTTGCTTCCTAGTGCATCTATGGAAACATGCGCTCCGCCGCGGCTCAATTCCTGAATGGTAGCTGCCACGTCTCCTGTGTTTTTTGCATTGACCAAGTACTGCGCTCCAGCGGCTTTTGCAAGCGCTAACTTATCGTCTTGGATGTCCACCACAATCACCCTAGCACCAAGTGCTGTTGCGATTAGTATGGCAGAAAGTCCTACGCCTCCACAGCCATGCACAGCCACCCATTGTCCGCCGCTAACTTTGCCTTGGGCGACTACGCCCCGAAAGGAGGTTGCAAATCTACAGCCCAAGCTGGCAGCCACTTCAAAACTAACCGATTCGGGTACGCGCACCAGGTTGGTATCGGCGCGGTGTACGGCTACGCGCTGCGCAAAAGAACCCCAATGGGTAAATCCAGGCTGGTATTGATCGTCACAGATCTGCTGATTGCCACTGTGGCAACTCGGGCAGGTGCCGCAAGCACACACAAATGGGACCGTTACGCGATCTCCAATCTTCCAATTTTTTACCCCTTTACCCACCTCGAGGATTACTCCTGCAAACTCATGGCCGGGCACGTGAGGTAGCTGGATATCGGTATCATGACCTATCCACCCATGCCAGTCACTGCGGCAAATTCCAGAAGCCTTTACTTCAAGGAGAATGCCTTGATCGGGGGTCTCTGGGTCAGGTACCTGGGTAACTTTTGGGGCTTGCCCAAAGGATTCATAGACTAAGGCCTTCATGAATGGGATTCAATTAATCAAATTTAAAGAATGGTCATAAAAAAACCGTGAGGGCTAGCCTCACGGTTGATTGGATTGAATTCGGATTATACTTCAAAACCTGCTCTGTAGGTACGTCCGACAAACTGGTTGGCTTCCTCCAAGTTGGTAATGCGCATGTTTTCTCCATCCCAAAGGAGTTTTCTTCTTCCAAAAAACTCTTGCTGGCCTTTGCTGTTTGGTTTTCTGAGCATAAAGCTTCGAATGGCCAAATTACCCATGAGCACAGTTTCTGTCATTGGGCCAGCATAATCGAAAGAGGAGGTAAGGCCTTGGTGCTCCGTAGAACCAAAGCCCGCCTTGCAGGCATCTACCCACTTGCGTTGGTGACCATATTCAGGTTCTGTACTCTCCAAGCGGTCAGGTCCAAATTCCTGAGTTCCATCGTAGAGGTACAACTTTGGCATCAGTGGAGAGCTGTCATTGATGTTGTGGGTGATGATTCCTTTTTCTCCGATCATCATGACTCCATTGGCGGAATTGGCGCCGCCCAAGTCGTGGTCTGCAGGAATGATGTCTGGGTGGGAAGGGCGAATTCCCCCATCCATCCAGGTCATTTCAAGAGGCACGGCATTTTTAGCAGTTGCACCGTAATGAAGGGTTATGAATGAAGATGCAGGGCATCCGTCCGGGTTGTAGTCTGGAGTCCACATCTGGGAATACACCGAACCCACCGAGCATTCTGCATCTAGCGGATAGTGGAGGCCTAGCATACGGAAAGGAATATCCATCAAGTGGCATCCCACATCTCCCAATGCCCCTGTACCGTAATCCCACCAGCCTCTCCAGTTGAAGGGATGCAAGTTGGGAGTAAATGGAATTTCTGGGGCAGGGCCTAGCCAAAGGTCCCATTCCATATCGGAAGGCTTTTTGCCTGGCTCTGGCTTTGGAAAAGCACCTCCTTGAGGCCATACGGGACGGTTGGTCCAAATCTGTACCTTGGAGACCTTACCGATTTTATCGGAATCCATCCAGCCTTTGATCATGTCCATCAGCGGGTTGGAGGCTCCTTGGTTACCCATTTGGGTTACTACTTTTTTGTCTCGTGCGAGTTGAGTCAGTAGACGCGCCTCCCGGATATTATGGGTCATGGGCTTTTGGACATAGACGTGCTTGCCTCGCTCCATGCAAAACTTGGCTGCAGGGCCGTGTACGTGATCCGGTGTAGAGATAGTGACCGCATCGATTTCTTTCATCTCTTCGAGCATCTTGCGGTAATCCGCAAATAGTTTGGCTTTTGGGAAGCTGGCCACTGAATCTTTGGCAGAACCTGAGAAATCCACATCGCACAAGGCTACTACTCGCTCTCTACCATTCACAGAGGCATTGAAAATATCGCTTTTTCCTTTTCCACCTGCTCCAATGGCAGCTAGAACCAGCTGATCAGAGGGGGAAGTAAAGCCAATACCACCCAATACATGTCGAGGAACAATAAAAAAGGAGGAGGCAATGGCCGCATTTTTGATAAATTCTCTCCGTGATTGTCCGGAGGGTTGAGTTTCTGGTTTTTTCATGGGTTTTTGAAAATTGAAAAGGAAAAGGGTTAAGGTGCGGTTACATTTCAGGCGATTCCGCTGGGTGCCTCCACAAAAAAGAGACCTTCGCTTTTGCCCTTCATTCTTTCCCAATTTGCTCTCGATTTTTGGGAATGGCAAAGAAAAAGGTAAAAAATTCCTCTTTGGAATCGATCTTGAATCTTCGAAAACTCTTGTAATTGGGATAATTAGCTAATTGTTCTGGGTTTAGATTGAGAAAAACAATCTTTCGTATTTCATTCTCACTTAAAGTTTTCGTTCTTTAGGTTCTGAAGAATAAAAAACAATCTTCCCCTAAAATCTGTTTTTTGTTTCAGTTAAGGTAGCGTGAGCAAATAGAAACTAACCCTAAAAGATTAATTCCTGTCCATGATCATCGGCGTAGTAAAAGAAACTAAGGAGTATGAAAACCGCGTGGCGCTTAGCCCAGAGGTGGTAAAGCTTATCCGCAAAAAAGGATTTGAGGTGGTAGTGGAATCTGGAGCTGGTGAAAAATCATTTTTTTCCAACCAGGATTATGAGGCTGCAGGAGCGAAGATAGGCACTTCCAAAGATGCCCTGGGGACAGATTTGTTGCTTAAGGTCAATTTGCCAACACTTCAAGAAATCGCGTTGATGAAGGAAGGAGCGGCATCCATTTCCTACATGTATGCCTACCAGCATCCCGAAGTGGTAGCGGCTTTCAATGCGAAGCGAATCAGCTCCTTCTCTATGGATGCAGTACCACGTATCTCTCGGGCCCAAAAGATGGATGCACTTTCCTCTCAGGCCAACTTGGCTGGTTACAAGGCGGTGTTACTTGGCGCAAATTATTTAGGAAAAATATTTCCCTTGCTGATGACTGCATCGGGAACAATTACACCTGCACGGGTTTTGATTTTTGGTGCTGGGGTGGCGGGATTGCAGGCCATTGCTACAGCCAAAAGGCTAGGTGCGGTAGTGGAGTGTACCGATGTGCGTCCAGAGACCAAGGAACAAGTAGAATCACTGGGTGGAAGATTTTTGAGCGTAGAAGGTGCCGAAGGGGTGAAAACCGAAGGTGGCTATGCCCGTGAAGTATCCGCCGAATACTTAGAAAAACAACAGCAACTGATTCGTGAGAAAATCAAGGAAGCAGATTTGGTGATCACGACGGCCTTGGTCATGGGTAAAAAATCTCCCATTCTCGTAACTGAGGAGATGGTCAAAAGCATGAAAGCCGGATCAGTGATCGTGGATATGGCGGTAGAGTCTGGAGGCAATTGTGCAATCTCTGAGAAAAATGCCACGGTAGTGAAGCACGGCGTCACCTTGGTTGGGGAGTCTAACCTTCCCTCGCTTTTGCCAGTCAATGCCAGTCAACTTTACGCTACCAACATCAGTACCTTGGCCTTCCATGTGGCAAATGAAACCGGGTTAACTCTTGACCTGGAGGATGAAATCACAAAAGGTGTGCTGATTACCCATCAAGGGGAATTGGTACATGCGTTTACAAAGCAATTACTTTCTAATTAAAACATAATCTATGTCTATTTCAGCGCTTATTGTACTGATCTATGTTCTTGTCTTGGCGAGTTACCTGGGGTTTGAACTGATTTCCAAGGTGCCTCCTACCTTGCACACACCCTTGATGTCTGGTTCAAATGCCATTTCTGGGATCACCATTGTAGGGGCTTTGATGGCTTGCAATGAACTGGGTTATACCACCCTGAGTAAATGGCTGGGCATGATTGCCTTGGTTTTGGCTACCATCAATGTGGTCGGCGGCTACGCAGTGACCGATCGCATGCTTAAAATGTTTAAGAAGAAATGAACACAGGAATTCAACTCGCCTATTTGGTAGCTTCTGTGCTATTTATTCTAGGCATCAAGTACTTGGGAAAAACCAAAGATGCCCGTAAAGGCAATTTTGTTTCCGCCATCGGAATGCTCATCGCAATCGTCGCTACCCTATTGACGCTAAACATCCTTACCCTTGTTGAAATCGGGATTTCTGTGTTGATAGGTTCTGCAATTGGACTTTACTATGCTTACAAGGTACCGATGACCAAGATTCCAGAGATGGTAGCCTTGTTTAATGGTTTTGGTGGTTTGGCTTCCTTTGCCGTGGCCTTGTCCGATTATTACCTGAAAAGTGAAACCAATCTGGCTTCGTTGGATGCGGTGAACTTGACAAGTGTTATTGTTTCCTTACTGATCGGTGGGGTAACATTTACTGGTTCCATGGTAGCTTACCTCAAGTTGGACGGAAAAGTATCCGGGCAGCCCATCACCTTTGCTGGACAGCATTTGCTGAATCTACTTTTGCTACTCGCTTTTGTGGCGGCTTCCGTGCTTGTGTTTTTGGACCCAACCCAGATCACCTACATCGTCATTTTGATTGTAATCTCTTTGTTACTCGGGATATTGACTGTGATTCCTATTGGAGGTGCAGACATGCCTGTGGTGATTTCCTTGCTTAATTCCTACTCAGGGATGGCGGCTTGTGCGACAGGATTTATCCTGAACAACAATGTATTGATCGTGGCAGGCTCCTTGGTTGGAGCTTCGGGGATTATCCTTACTCAGATCATGTGTAAGGCCATGAACCGCTCCTTGGTCAATGTCTTGCTCGGTGGATTTGGTCAAACCGTGGCTACAGGCGGAGCAGATGGTCCTGCGGTAGTGGTTAAGGAAATTGGTGTGGAGGAAACGGCCATGCTATTTGATTCCGCATCTTCGGTGATTGTGGTGCCTGGCTATGGTATGGCGGTAGCGCAAGCACAGCACGTAATCCGTGAATTGATGGAGCAGTGTGAAAAGCGAAATATCAATTTCAGATTTGCCATTCACCCCGTGGCAGGGCGTATGCCGGGCCACATGAACGTGTTGCTTGCAGAGGCCAATATCTCCTACGACAAGCTGATTGAGATGGACGACATCAACGAGGATTTTTCAAATACTGATTTGGTGTTTGTGGTAGGTGCCAATGATGTGGTCAATCCTGCCGCCCGAACCAATCCAGATAGTCCGATTTTTGGAATGCCAATACTCAATGCAGACAAAGCTCGTACGGTAATTGTATCCAAGCGAAGCATGGGTAAAGGATATGCTGGAGTGGAAAATGAGTTGTTTGGCTATCCCAACTGCCTCATGCTCTTTGGAGATGCCAAGCAGACCATCACCAAAGTGGTGGGCGAACTCAAGGAAATGGCCTAAGGAAAAAATGCTATTCCAGTCCTAAGGAAAGTTGAGGTGAGAGGAGTTGAAAGCTCTTTCGATGCCAATCACAGCTGCCATGGGATTGAATTCCCTCTCGATGCTTTTTGGTGGGATAACCTGCATTTTGTTCCCAGCCGTAATGCGGAAATTCTTGAGCAAGTTTTTCCATCAGATCGTCTCGGTAAACCTTGGCTAAGATGGATGCTGCCGCAATCGAAGCAAATTTTCCATCTCCTTTGATCACACAGGTGAAGGAATAGGGCAGTGTGGACTTCCATCTGTTGCCATCAATTAAGAGATGCTCGGGTGTTTGAGGAAGTTGCTGAATGGCGCGCTCCATCGCAAGAAAGGAGGCCTGAAGGATATTGATTCGATCTATTTCAGCTACACTTGCTTCTGCTATAGCCCATCCTAGTGCAGCTCCTTTGATTTCTTGGATGAGTTCTTCTCGCGTTTGCTTGCTTAATTTTTTCGAATCCTGAATCCAGGGGTTGCGGTAGTCTGATGGTAAAATCACCGCTGCAGCCACCACGGGTCCGGCAAGGCAGCCTCTACCCACTTCATCGCAGCCCGCTTCGATCCGATTAGCTTCTAAATAGGGGAGAAGAGTCATCCTGATGACTAGGTGATGGTTGGTAATAGGAGTGAATCATTTCAGCGACCAAGGCTGTCCATCCCGTTTGGTGAGATGCACCTAGTCCTTTTCCAGAATCGCCATGGAAGTATTCATGAAATAGGAGGTGGTCTTTGAAGTGAGGGTCTTCCTGAAACTTGGTTTGGCTGCCATAGATTGGACGATTTCCATTTTTATCTCGAGCAAATAGGGATATGCATCGTAGGGAAAGTTCCTTCGCAATAATGTCCATGGTCAAGAATTTACCCGATCCGGTGGGGTATTCAATGGAGAGGTCTTCCCCGTAGTAGCTGTCAAATTTTTTCAGAGACTCCATGATCAGAAAGTTGATCGGAAACCAAATCGGTCCTCGCCAATTGGAGTTTCCTCCAAACATTTGGGTGTCCGCTTCCCCAGGTGTGTAGCGAATTGAAAGCGTGTCCCCATTGATTTTCATGGTATAGGGATGGTTTTCGTGGTATTTGGACAGGGAGCGGATGCCAAAATCACTGAGAAACTCTTCTTCATTGAGCATGCGCTGAAGCACACTCTTCATGCGATGGCCACGGAGTAGAGAAAATAATCGGCGTTTGCCATGTCCGGGTTGAACCCAGCTGGATACCAAAGCTGCTAGTTTTGGTTTCTCTTTAAGAATGAAATCAAGTCGCTTTTTGAATTCGGGAAGAGAGTCAAATAGCTCTTCTCGAATTGGTTCCACGGCGAATAGGGGGATGAGTCCCACAATCGAACGAACCTTTAGTTTTTTAGGATCCTTGCCCTGGTAATGGAATACATCGTAAAAGAAATTGTCTTCGTCATCCCAAAGCGAAATTTGCTCTGAGGAGATGGTATTCATCGCTCCAGCGATGTAGAGGAAGTGCTCCAGGAATTTGGTAGCGCTAAACTGGTAGACGGTATTGTGTTCGCAGAGGTCCAGCGCAATGCGGAGCATGTTTAGCGAGAACATGGCCATCCAGGACGTGCCATCCGCTTGTTCTAGTTTACCTTGGTAATATTGGGCGTGGTTACGGTCAAAAAGGGAAATGTTGTCTAGGCCTAGGAAGCCGCCTTCAAAGATATTATTGCCTTCGGAATCCTTTCTGTTGACCCACCAGGTGAAGTTGAGCATAAGCTTGTGCATGGCTCGCTCCAGGAATTGCTGGTCGCCTTTGCCTCCATTTAACTTCTTGTCTATTTGGTATACCCGCTGAACCGCATAAGCATGTACTGGAGGGTTTACATCTGAAAAATTCCATTCGTAGGCTGGAATTTGCCCATTGGGATGCATATACCACTCATTGAGTAGTAGGAGCAGTTGGTTTTTGGCAAATTCTGCATCCAACCGGGCCAAGGGGATGCAGTGGAAGGCAAGGTCCCAGGCGGCATACCAGGGATATTCCCACTTATCCGGCATGGAAATGATGTCGAAATTCTGGAGGTGTGTCCAACTGTGGTTTCTGCCTTTTTTCCGAGCATGTGGAGGTTGGTAGCGTCCAGGATCGCCTTCTAGCCAGCGGTTGACATCGTAGTAGTAAAACTGTTTGGTCCAGAGCAAACCGGCATAAGCTTGACGCTGAATCTGCTGATGCTCGGTATCTACTACTTTTTCTTGGAGTTCTTCGTAGAATTCGTCTGCTTCTTTTTTTCGCTCGGCCAAGATTTCAGACATCGCACCTTGTGCATGTTGATCTGGGTGGCGATGCATTCGAAACTGTACTTTGGCCTGCCCACCAGCAGGGATGCTCAATTCATAGATTGCTGCAGCCTTGGTACCCGTACCTGTATTGAGTCTGGAAGTATCCCCATTTAGGAGGTAATCGTTGATGGCGTCTTTGGTGGATTTGCGCTCGTTTGGAATGCCATAAAGTCGTTCGCGGTTTGTCTCATTGTCACAGAAAACCAATTCCTTATGCTCAGAGAAACTGAAAAAATAATTGCCCGACTTCGGGTTAAATGCTTTGATGCATTCCTCGTTGACCTGAGTCATCTTAGGCATGAAGGGTTCGTGCCCGGTAAACCAAAATTTCCGAAACCAAACCGTTGGTAGAACCCAGAGTTTGGCCTCTTCAGGCCCTCGGTTGGTGATGGTGGCTGAAGCCACGATGTCTTCTGCGTCCGCTTTGGCGTATTCAATGACAATGTCAAAATACCGGTCCTCGTCAAAAATACCTGTGTCTAGCAGTTCGTACTCGTCCTCGAGTTTGCTTGCCTTTTTATTTTCATCTACGAGCTGTTGGTAGGGAAATTCTGCCTGAGGATACTTGTAAAGCATCTTCATGTAGCTGTGGGTAGGTGTAGCATCCTGGTAGAAATACATCTCCTTCACATCTTCCCCATGGTTGCCCTGATTGCCCGTCAATCCAAAAAATCGTTCCTTCAAAAAGGGATCTTTCCCATTCCAAAAAGCCCAAGCCATGCAAATAATTTGGCGATGGTCGGAAAGTCCTGCAATTCCCTCTTCTCCCCAACGGTAGGCTTTGCTACGCGCATGTTCATGGGTTACATTTTCCCATGCTGCCCCATCGGGACTATAATCCTCGCGTACGGTGCCCCATTGGCGATCGGTAAGGTAAGGACCCCACTTCTTCCAATGCTTCTTTTTCTCCTTATCTTCTTGTAGTCGTGTATTTTCGGCAGACATGAACTTGTTGTTCCTTGAGCGAGGGGTGAAATTATCATTTTCAGCGCAGAAAGTAGCATATGAATTTACCTTATCTGTTAAAAAAAAGAGGGCACCACATTCACTGCAAATGCAGGAAAATTGCCATTTTCCTGCTTCTTCAAAAAATCAACCGATTGGATTGGTTTTTTTCTTGCTTGAGGTTTATAAATTTTAACTATCGGCCCAATAAAAAATACTTACCTTTATTTCAATATTTTTTGATAATCAACCTCTCTTACTAAGCTATGAAAAACTCATCTCCTTTCCCTATGAAGTCAAGAATTGTCCTATCCATTTCCTTGCTACTGCTTTTTGCAGGCCTTTATTTTGGGGGAAGCCAGCTTTTGACAGAAGAGCAATCGGTGAATGAATCCAATACAATAGCCCAATCCTTATCTCAAGGTACACCTGTAGATTTTGTGAGTCAGGGCGCTGAGTCTTCAGTTAATGATACAGATTTGGTGGCCACATACAGCCAATTGTATGGCAAGTATCAAGTGAAAGTTTATGCCAACCGGAAATTTTCAGTTTTTACCGATCAAGAAATCGAAGCACTACGCTTGGAGGCCGCAGCATTGGAAAAGCTCTACTCCCAAATGACGCTGGCAGAGCGGACTAAAGTTAAACGGGCGGCCTTTCCTTTTTTCAAACTTGAGATTGGTGGAAAAACTACTTACAAAAAAGCGGAAGATTTAACTCCGGAGGAAAGAAAAAGCCTCAACTGCTAGCATACACGAATTCGGGACTTTCTTTTTTTGGTTCTGATTCCAGTTTGTGTACTAGTTTCCGGAATGCTGTAGGCCAACTTTCAGCCCATTCTTGGTAGCCTTTTGTATGGCTTGCGTCTGGCAAGGAGATGCTAGTGAGTAGTTCAAAATCAAAGAAATCTGCCTTTTTTCCAGCTCCTGATTGCTCTCCATCCAAGGCATTGCAGGCTTGCTCGTACTGACCTGCAATAGGCACCATGACGACGGGCTTGCCCAAATACATTGCCTCACACACCGATTCAAAACCAGCCGTGCAGATCAACCCTTTACATGCCGCCATGGCCTCCAAAAATTTTTGATCATTGATTCGATGAAAACTTAAGTTGGGGAGGGGATTTTCACATGCTGCTGCTCCCTTCTTATCCCAAAATGCTTTGATGTAGACCTCTGGGTTGTTTTTTGCAAAAGTCAGCACCTCCTCGGCATAGCCTGGATTCACCATATAGGTTAGGTAGAAATCTCCTTGAGAAACAGTCAATTCCTTTACCTCTTGGCGAAGCAAGGGAGGGACTACCCGAACTCCATTGCAATTTTCCTTCGGCAGAAAGGATAGTGCCAAGCGCTCCGATGCACCCCATGCCGTAAAGCGGGTGTGTAGCTGGAAAAGAAACTTTTCCAAACCTCGCTTTGGGGCAAAGGTGAATTCAGGATGACTTTCCAAGTATTGGTGACCGATGGCCCAGAACGCTATTTTGGGTGCAAAAAGTAAGTTGTAAAGACCTGCAAGCGGTTCATAGAAGTTCACCACCACCTCGGGTTGCGTGTCTTGAATCAATGCATGAATTTTTTGTAGGCTAGTCCAATAGGTAGGCAGCTTAGCTAGACTTTTTCGAATGGTTTTTCCAAGCAGGATCTTCTTTTCAAGTCCGTCGGTTTCAAAGTTGGGGCTCTCGACCGAAGTGACTGCCGTACCAATTTTTTGAAGAAAGAAGTCGGGAACTTGTCGCCTTGGACTTTTCCCTACCACCACGCCTACCAATTCATGGTTCTCTTTCTTTAGCAGCGCGACAAAGGATAGCGCCTGCGTCAGATGTCCCCTTCCTTCACCTTGAATTAAAAACAAAAACCGCATGGCTTAAAGTTGGATGCTTGGTGTTTGTAATTCTTCGTCTTGGATTCCGGTAAAGGCAACCCGAGGAAGTTCCATTTCGGTCAACTCTTCCATACGTGATGGTATCGAAAACTCTTGATGCGTATCCATTTTCTTGAAATCGATTTGGTTGAAGTAGATCAACTCCCAGTTGCCTTCGTGGTCCTCTGCCAAAGCACTCATGGTCTCCACCCAATCCCCAGAATTGAGGTAGTGGATACCTTCAATCACGCGGTTTTCGGCCTTGTGAATGTGCCCACAGATAATGCCATCGCAGCCTTTGGCTTTGGCCATCTTGGCAAGTTCGGTTTCGTAATCGTCTACGTAGGATACTGCCTGTTTGACTTTCCCTTTGACAAATTGGGAAAGGGAGAAGTAAGGAAGTCCCTTTTTGTAACGGTAGTAGTTGACTACTCGGTTGAGCCAAAGCAAAAAAGTATAACCCACATCACCGAGGTAGGCAATCCAGCGGAGATTGGTGGTAATGCTATCGAAGACATCCCCATGGGTGATGAAGTACGTTTTCCCATTACTTTCATAGGTCATGTCCGCTAGAATTTGCAGTCTGCCGAATTGAAGTGGAAGGATCTGATCCAAAAAGTCATCGTGGTTACCACGCAGGTAGAATACGTTTGTGGATTGGTTTTCCATCATCTTCAATACGCGGTTGAAGAATCGGGTGTGTTTTCGCTTCCAGCTACCTGACTTTTTCAGTTGCCAGCCATCGATGATGTCGCCGTTTAAGATAAGGTTGTCGCAGTGAAATTGCTTGAGAAAACGTGCAATTTCTTTGGATTTCGAACCCTTGGTTCCCAAGTGAACATCCGAAACGATGATGGTTTTGTAGTTAGTCTTCACACAAGTCGTTTTGCTTAGCAATTACACTTGCAAACGTCACTTGAGTGTGTTTGAAACATTATGCTTTTGTGTATAAAACGAAATTTTATTCCTTAAAAATTAAAATTAGGTTAAGTAAAGATTAAAAATCAGGATGCAGTTCCCTTTACATTCGTTGGATTTAGAAAAATAAAGTAAAGAAATTATGCAGGCGGTGAATTGTACTTTCGGTCCAATCCCTAGTTTAGTAGTTCTAATTCTTTCTCACCCATGAAAAAAATTACCATCCTCCTGTGTTGCCTGCTCCTTGCATTTTCAAGTGTTGCCCAGCAACCTACATCCAAAGGGAATTACGAGTTAGCAGCTCGGTTTTCACCCGATAAATTGAAGAAAATGATTTTTTCAACCAGCGTAGATCCGCATTGGATGAAAAAATCAGACCGCTTTTGGTACGAATACGAAACTACACAAGGGAAGAAATGGGTAGTAATTGATCCATTGAGACGGACCAAGACTCTGCTTTTTGATGCGGACAAACTCGCAGCAGAACTTACGAAGGCGGTCAAAGATCCCTTTGATGGGCAGCACCTCAAATTGGACAACATGAAGTTGCTTGGGGATGAAAACACCCTCCAATTCACCGTAAAAAGCACAGCAGAGGTTCTTAAAAAGGATTGGGCCGAACTCAAAGCAAAGAATAAGAATGCGAAAGATTCCCTCGAGAAGAAGGTGCATACCTTTCAATTCAATTTGACTTCCCAGCAACTCAAAGAAATTGAAACGGTAAAGGAGCCTGCCCGTCTCGCTTGGGCCAATATAGCGCCTGACTCCTCCAAGGTAGTGTATGTGAAAAACTTCAACCTCTACTGGATGGATAAAGCCAATTTCCTAAAGGCAGTAAAAGATTTGAAGGATACCACCTTGGTGGAACAAGCACTGACCACCGATGGTGTAGCGGATTACGAGTATGGCTGGGGAGATCGTGGGGATGACAATGTGGAGGTTGAAAAAAAGAAAAACGACCGAAAGCGTGCTCCTGTTCTTTGGAGTACAGATAGCAAGCAATTTATCTTGACCCGCACCGACCAGCGTAAGGTGAAAGACCTCTGGGTGATTCACAACACCCGAGATCCTAGACCTACTTTGGAAACCTACAAGTATGCCATGCCGGGGGAGAAGGAGCAGCCGATCACTGACCTAATCCATTATTCTTTTGAAACTCAGAAGTTGAGCGAATTACCCATTTCCACTTTTAAAGACCAGACGGTTTCGCTTTGGTCCACTACTCCTGCGGCCAATACGCGGGATGATGACTTTAGACCGACCACTTGGTTAGGAAATACCAGCGAATTTTACTTTGCCTTGACTTCCCGTGACCTGAAGCGTGTGGATGTTTTGCGTTGGAATTTAAAGACCAACCAGAAAGAAGTCCTCATCGAAGAAAGAAGCAATACCTACATTGATTTTGAAAAACCTGAGTTGGTCGGCAATGACCTGATCTGGTGGTCGGAGCGCGATGGTTGGGGACATTTTTACCTCTATGGGAAAGATGGAACTTACAAGCGACAGCTTACCTCAGGTCCTTACCATACTGCAGGTGCGGCGCGAGTAGATGCGGGCTTACGCAAACTGTATTTTACGGCCAATGGTCGTGAAAAAGGAGAGGATCCTTACTACGAACATTTGTATTCCGTTTCGCTGGATGGGGGAGCAGTTACCTTGTTGAATAAGGGAGACTTTAACCATGAAATCAGTATCAATGACCCGGCTTCCTATTTTGTATCGAATTTCTCTCGGGTAAATACGGTGCCGGCTTCGGTACTCTACGACCGGAATGGAGCCAAAATCATGGATTTGGAGACGGCAGACCTGAGCCAGCTCATGGCGGCAGGATACAAATTTCCTGAGCCCTTTACCTTCAAGGCAGACGACGGCATCACCGACTTGTATGGGGTGATGTACAAGCCTTTTGATTTTGATTCCACACGCAGCTACCCTATGATCCAGTATGTGTATCCTGGTCCACAGACCGAGGCGGTCAACAAGTCTTTTGGTCGCGGTATGGACCGCACAGATCGCCTGGCACAGTTTGGCTTTGTGGTGGTGACGCTGGGTAACCGAGGTGGACATCCGGCTCGATCCAAGTGGTATCACAATTTTGGATATGGAGACCTTCGTGACTATGGATTGGCAGATAAAAAGGCAGCAGTGGAGCAGTTGGCAGATAGACATTCCTTTATCGATCGACACAAAGTAGGGATCCAGGGGCATTCAGGTGGAGGATTTATGTCTACTGCCGCCATGCTGGTGTATCCGGATGTATTTAAAGTGGCTGTTTCCTCGGCAGGAAATCACGAAAACAACATTTACAACCGCTGGTGGTCTGAAAAGCACCATGGGGTGCAGGAGCGAATCTTGCCAAGCGGAGACACCACCTTTGTGTATCAAATTGAGAAAAATCCAGACTTGGCCAAAAATCTAAAAGGTCATCTGATGCTCAGTACAGGTGATGTAGACAACAATGTTCATCCTGCTGGCACGATCCGCATGGCTAATGCCTTGATCAAGGCTGGAAAGCGTTTTGAATT
>CANGUK010000010.1 GCA_947457095.1 Cyclobacteriaceae bacterium | reverse complement strand
ACTAATTGAATGAAGGGGTGGTGACTGGCCGAATCCCTATCATCAGCGGCACCGGGGTGGGTGTATGTATCTTCCTATCAAAAGGAATGATGGAAATGATGCAACAGGTGGTGCACCTGTGCTGGCAGAGAAAAAATAAGATTTGCTGCTGTGTTTTTCATTTCAAGAGCAAATATAAGATTTTTGTACGAAGTACAACTATTTTGTACCAAGTACGAAGTACAAAGTACCAAGTAGGGGATTGTACTAGCAGGTTAATTCTACTATCTCATTTTGGAACCCAAACTGCATTTTTTAAGATACTTTGTACCTTGTACTTTGTACTTTGTACTTTGTACAATGTACTATTTCCCAAACTCCATACTCACCGAATTGATGCAATAGCGGATGCCTCCTTGGTCGCTGGGACCATCGGGAAATCTGTGACCTAGGTGTCCTCCACAAGATGCACAAAGGATTTCTTCTCGGATCATCAAGTGGCTGTAGTCCATGTGTACCTCAATGGCTTCTGGACGGATGGGTTGGGTGAAACTTGGCCAACCGCAGCCGCTGTCGTACTTGAAGTCTGAGTGAAAAATGGGGTTGCCACATCCTTTGCAGGAATAGATGCCTGTTTCCTTATTGAGCGTGTAAGCACCAGTGAAGGGTCTTTCTGTTCCTTTTTGGCGCAATACCTGGTAGGAAAGGGGATCCAATTGGTCTTGCCATTCTTCTTCGGATTTTTGGATGGGGTAGGATTTGGGCATGAGTATCAAGTATCAAGTATGTTGTACCCTGCCTGCGGCAGGCAGGCAAGTACTAAGTATGGCATTCGGGTAATTGGATGTTTCAATTCAAAATTCGGCGTTCTACGTTCGATATTTCCAATTCCGTATTTTAAATGTACCAAGTACGATGTACGAAGTACAAAGTATGACATTCTGTTAGTAGGGTAATTCTGCTCATTTATTTTGAAATACAACCTGTATTTGGAAGGTACATTGTACCAAGTACTAAGTATGGCATTCGGGTAATTGGATGTTTCAATTCAACATTCGGCGTTCGACGTTCGGCATTCGATATTTTCAATTCCGTACCTCGTACCTCGTATTTCCTGCATTGTACCTTGTACTTGGTACATTGTACAAATCCGTATTTCCTACATTGTATTTGATAACTAGTACTATTTCCTCGGTATCAACTTCAACGTTCCTTTCGCTTCATCTAGAATAGCTTCCTTATTCATCAGTTGAGGGCGGTACTTGCCTTCTACATACAGTTCTTTCTGGTCGGCATAGTGCTTGCTGAAGCGATTCCCAGAGTTTCCGGTAGGCAAAACCGACACAGATTCTTCTACATTCTCAAAGTCCAAGAGGATACGCATGGCAGGTCCTGAAGTCACTTTGTAGATTCCGGTTCCATTCAATTTGAAAGCCAATTTGTTGACCGATTCCTCATTTGCTTCCACGGCTTCGGTACGCACATTGAAAAGTTTGTCCAACGGCTTCTTGGCACCTAGGGGGTGTGGGTGTTCTACGGTTACAGCCTTTTCCCATTCCCAATCACCTTGGTTTTCACCAAACTGCTGGGTGAGTTCCTCCAAACTAATCTTCAAGGCTTCGCTCACGATCTCTGCCCGTGATTCTTTGGTGCTGGTATTTTTCTTGTCCCACCACTTATTTTGCTCGTGCGTAAAGAAATGGGAGGTGCTACCAATCATAATGAAGGTTTGGAGGTAACTCTCAAATCCTTCTTTGCCGATTTCATCTTCCATGGCTAGGCGGAGGGTATGGTACAGCCACTTGTAGTACAGGGTAGGCGCAGTATTGGCTAGATCATGGTTGCCTTCCCATTCTGCTAGCTCACCGAGGATATCTTCGTATTTTTCAAAATTCCCTTGGGTAACCTGTTCAAGTAAGAAGTCTGCGTTTTGAACTGATTTTTCATTAATCGTTTCCAATTGCAGGTCTTCAAGGGATTCTTGGGTCCAGTCTTTTTTGGAAGTTACCGTCTTGGCAATTCGATTCCAGCGCTCACCCGGGTAGTAGTACCCTGGGAAGAAGATTCCTGATTTGGTAGAATCGGGCTGATTGTTGGCCGATGCAACGAATCCTGATTCGGGATTGATGCTTTGTGGGTTTTCAGTGAATGGGTACCATCCTTGGGGTTGTGCCGCAGGATCCGAACCGTCAGCAAAAATTGTGGGATGCACTGCGGTTCCTCGAATTGGGAGCTTTGCTGCTGCCCACCAGGCAATATTGCCCAGACTATCCCCGTACATGATGTTGAGTCCTGGGGCATGGATAAGTGCTGCGGCATCTGCCACATCTTGCATGCTGCTCGCATGGTTGATCTGGTAGACGGCCTCCAAGGCACGGGTAGGCTCTAGTAGGTACACCCACCATGAGGAAACTGGATTCGAAGTCATGGTTTCAATTTCCTTGACCACGGAGTTTATTACCGGTCCATGCACCGTTTCCTTGATTTGGAAGGTAATTGGTTGCTGTCCTTTGACTTGAATGACTTCCGTCCGAGTGGTGATGGGGTATATGGAATCCCCAACAATTATTTCATTCGGATTGGCGGGATTCAGTTTCTCCTCAAAAAAGTCCTGATCGTCATTTTCAAACATGGTCAAGCCCACGCTGTGGTGGCGGCTATGTCCTACCAGGCCAAAAGGAATCCCTGCAAGGTGGTTGCCATAAAAGCTGTACCCAGGATATTCGATATGGGCTTCAAACCAAACAGATGGAGAAGCAAATCCAATGTGCGTGTCGTTTGCAAAAAGGACCTTGCCCGATTTGGTGCGGTTACCGGAGATCACCCAGGCGTTAGATCCTTCCAACATAGGTGCAGGTAGTTTTTCCAATAGGGCACTGAGTTTGGAATTGACTGCACTGGCTCCAGCCACTAAGGAGTCGGGGTAATTAACCGGGATGACGTGGTGGTTAGGAAGCGTCTGTACGGCAAGGGAAGCAAGGTAATCGGGACCCCACTTGCGTGCAATTTGCGTAACCAAAGGATCCGTCTTCAAACTCATGGCAAAGGAAAAGGACATGTAGCCCAAGACAGAATGCATGTCATCCAAGGTGTAGGGGCGTGGTTTGCTTCCTAGAAGTAGGTATTCTACGGGGAGTTTGCCTTGCTCGATAAACTGGTTGACCCCAGCGATGTAGGCCTCTGCGGCACTTTTCCAGGGACTATTGCCCTGTGCTACTAAGGCTTTGCTACTTTCCTTGGCATGCTTGGGTATCCCAAGGGTATGGAAAAATTGATCGATTTCGACTACATCTGGCCCCAAAAGTTCGGCAAGGGTGCCCGAACCCACGCGGCGCATCATTTCCAATTGAAACAAGCGTTCCTGCGCATGGATGTAGCCCAAAGCGCGGTAGGCGTCTACCTCATTTTGTGCATAGATATGCGGCACACCATAGTCATCGAAGTGAATGTCTACTTCCTCGGTCAATCCAGTGATCTGCACTTCCCCATCGTATTGGGGACTATTCCAGAAAATAAATCCGAGAAGGGCTGCTAGAACCACAAATAAGATGATGCCGAGTATGCGTAGTGTTGTTTTCATTGATTGTGTTGTGTCTTTGAACTAGGGAAAATTAGGATAAAAAATGCATAGGTGGAGGTTAAATTTTTTGCATGCTTGGGTTAATTTCCATCGATGGCCTGTAGGATAATCGCACAGGCTTCGCGGATCTCGTCCAAACTGATGGTCAATGGAGGAGCGATGCGCATGCTATCGTCGCAGAATAGGAACCAATCCGTGATTACTCCGAGTTGAATCGCCCGGTCGATGATCGGTTTGAGCGCGTCGAAGGATTCGAATTCTAGGGCCATCATTAGTCCTTGGTTGCGAATGGCTTTGATTTGAGGATGGATGAGTAGGGATTTGAATAGGTTGGCCTTTTCTCCGACCTGATCTATCAACTGCTCCACTTGAAGCACACGTAGGGTAGCAAGCGATGCAGCGGCCGATACCGGATGTCCGCCAAAGGTGGTGATGTGTCCGAGTAGGGGATTTGATTTGAATACTCCCATCACCTCCTTGTTGGCGATAAATGCACCAATGGGCATGCCTCCGCCCATTCCTTTGGCACATACGACAATGTCTGGGACGATGTCAAACTGTTCAAAGGCCCAGAAAGTACCTGTTCGACCAAATCCAGCCTGAATCTCGTCCAGGATAAGCAAGGCGCCTACTTCCGTACATCGAGCGCGTAGGGCTTGGAAATAGGTTGTACATGCCACACGAATGCCCGCTTCACCTTGGATGGTTTCAATAAGTACTGCGGCAGTTTCTTCGGTAATTTTTTCCAGGTCTGAGAAGCTCCCATAAAAAATCTGGGAGGTGCCTGGGAGGAGGGGGCGGTAACCGCGCTTAAATTCCTCGTTGCCCCCGATACTGAGCGCACCCTGGGTGCTGCCGTGGTAGGCATTGGTGCAGGAGATGAGGTTGCGGCGATTGGTGTAGCGCTTGGCCAACTTCATGGCTCCTTCGATGGCTTCCGAGCCGCTATTGACTAGGTACACGTTGTCTAGCCCAGCAGGAAGGGTATCCACTAAGGCCTTAGCCAACAGGGTTTGTGGGGATTGAATGTATTCTCCGTAGACCATTACGTGGAGGTATTGATCTACTTGCTGGTGGATGGCGGTGACCACCTTGGGGTGGCAGTGGCCTACATTGCTCACGCCAATGCCGGATATCAGGTCCAAGTAGCGCTCTCCATTGGGTCCATAAAGATAGATTCCTTCGGCCTTCACGATTTCGATTGCCAAGGGAAAATCTGTCGTTTGAGCCAGATGGGATAGGAAAAGCTGCCGATTGGAGATCATTTTGAATCTTGGTCAAAAACTTGAAAACCGGTAAAAAATGCCCAAAGGAAGTTTTTTCCCTTGACTTTCTTCCAAGTACAATTCCCCTTGCTCTGCATTTTCCACTTTTCCAAAGTTGGTTTGGATCAAATTAGCGGCGATCAAGGAAGAAAAACTCAGAGAATACATATTGAGTAAAAGCAGGTGATTCTTTGGATCCAAGATCTCTGCGCAGGTTTTCAGCATTTCGTTGATCTGCTCCTCCAGGATCCATTTTTCTCCTTCTGGACCTCTTCCGTAGGCGGGAGGATCCAAGACGATGGCCTGGTATACATTGCCCCTACGGGCTTCTCGCTTAATAAATTTCATGGCATCATCCACGATCCAGCGTATGCCGTCTAGGCCCGAAGACTCCATGTTGTGCTTGGTCCAAGTTACGACTTGCTTGACCGAATCCAGGTGGGAAACATCTGCGCCAGCGGCTCTGGCTGCCACACTAGCCGCTCCGGTATAGCCAAACAAGTTGAGCAACTTCGGCTTGGGTGTAGGGAAAGCCTTCAGCTTACGGTACAGGTAATCCCAGTTAACCGCCTGCTCCGGGAATACGCCAATGTGTTTGAAGGAAGTTTGGGAAAGATTGAGGGTCATTTTTAGCCCTTCTGCATTTTCATAGGGGAGTTGCCAGTGGTCCGGCATAGGCTTCAGCTGCTGCCATTGCCCCTTTTCAGGATTGTTTTTTTCCTTGGCAAAGTGAGCATGAGCCAACTTTTTCCAGTCTGATTCAGGTAATGATTTGTCCCAGATGGCTTGTGGTTCGGGACGGCTCAGGATAAATTTCCCAAAGCGCTCCAATTTCTCGAAGCCTCCTGTGTCAATCAATTCATATTCTTTCCAAGGTCCTGGGGAAAGTGATAGGATCAAGTCTTTCATTGCTGCAAAACTACGGAATTTCGTGGTGTTCTTACTTCTTGTGGGTACCTGTGTTTGTCAATACGCGTTGGATTTCCGCTAGGCTAAACTCCCAGAGCGCTTTTGCCAGTTTGGAGTCCCGTGCAAGGGTGGAGGGGAAGCTTAACTTTTTGTTTTTGTAGTAGCCCCCATTTTTAAGTTTTTCTTTTGGTGTGGTAGCCAAAAAAATGGTAGTGGCAGCGCCAGCTTTTGGGGAGATAAAAAAGAGCTTGGTAAAGGCAATCACCCCCTTGGCCCAAGGAGAGGCTTCCGAGCCGAAAGCCGTTCGCACAGCTCCTGGATGTAGAGAATATGCACTTAATCCTTCACTTTCATATTTAGTAACTATCTCATTCGTAAACAATATATTATATAATTTAACTTTTGCATAAGAAGCCACTGTGCTGGAGGATTTCCGCAGCGAAAAATCCTGTTGTGGAGGGCCTGCGATGCGGTGGGCTTCGGAACTCACTTGGATAACCTTGGCTTGGCCTTTGATCAGGGCAGGGAGCAGTTCTTGAAACAAAAGAAACTGTCCCAGATGGTTGCTGCTGAAACTGAGATCCAGCCCTTCAGCAGTTTGCTTTCCAGACGGGTACATTCCGCCCGCATTGTTGATGAGAACCTGTATTTCATCCACCTGGCTCAGCAGGACTGCTGCTCCTTCCTTGACCGATGCCAGGTTGCTTAAGTCCAAGTAAACGAGTATTATTTTTTCTTTTTGAGGAAGGCTTTGGATCAATTTTTCGGCCTTTTCCAGGTTTCTGACTGGTAGAAATACTTGATCAAACTGCGGAAGAAGTGCGAGGAGGGTTTCCCATCCGATTCCGGAGGTACTGCCGGTAAGAACTAGGTTCATTTTTTAGGGGTTCAATTCCAAATCAAGGTACTTGGTTTTCAGGAAACTAGAAAACCAGTGGCTTGTTCGGGGTTTGTATGCTAGATTTTTTTCTATTTTTGATAGTTAGCCCTTTTGTGGGGTGCCAAGAAGAATTTAACCCTTGTTCTGAGTTGGGCCATGTCTCAAAAATTTATAGATATTGAAAAAGCGATTGCTTTAAAAAATCCAAGTCTCTTGAAATGGATGCCTGGGTTTTTGCTTCGCTACGTGAAGCGGGTAACCCACGAGGAATGGCTCAATTCGGTATTGAATAAGCACCTGACTAAAAAAGGTTGGGACTTTGCTAATGCGCTTATTCAGGAATTTGAGATGGATGTTACCGTAAGTGGGGCAGAAAACATCCCAGAAACAGGGGGTGTAATCTTGGCTTCCAACCATCCGTTGGGGGGTATGGATGGGATCGCCTTTGTGCAGGCCATTGGAAAGATTCGTCCAGATGTGCGCATCCTTGTGAATGATCTGCTGATGACCTTCAATAATTTTGAACCTCTTTTTGTACCCGTCAACAAGTTTGGGAGAAACTCTACAGAAGCCAATCAGCGCATCGAAGAAGTGTATTCCAAAGGACATGTGGTGTTGATATTCCCTGCTGGACTGGTTTCGCGAAAGCAGGAGGAAGGGATCAAGGATTTGCTCTGGAAGAAAAGCTTTATTGCCAAATCAAAACAATACCAGTTGCCGGTCATTCCAACCCATATTTCAGGGAAAAATTCCTCGTTTTTTTACAATCTGAGCAACTTTAGAAAAAAAATAGGTTTGAAAGTTAACCTGGAAATGTTCTGGTTAGTGGATGAAATGTACAAGCAGCGCAAAGGCAAAATTCACATCACACTTGGAAAGCCAGTGCCCTATACCTATTTTGACAGCAGCAAATCCGATCCAGAGTGGGCAGACCACATGAAATCAAAAGTGTATGAACTTGGAAAATCGAATGCCTGAGGTGAAAGCGATTATCCCCGCTGTGGATCGTGAACTTCTGAAGGCCGAACTTACCCCAGAGCGCTTCCTTCGCTACACCAACAATGGCGATAACATAGTGTACGTGGTCAATTACCACAATGCACCGAATGTAGTGCGTGAGATCGGTAGACTTCGGGAATTGACTTTTCGAGCAGCAGGAGGAGGTACAGGTATGGAATTGGACCTTGATGAGAATGATACGAGCGAAACTTGCTACGAGCAGCTCATCACCTGGAATGAGGAGGACGAACAGATTGTGGCAGGTTATCGACTCATTTGTTGCACGAATGCCTTAGGTCCTGATGGGGAAATTCAACTTTCGACCTCCCATTTGTTTGACTTTTCTCCAGAATTTATTCAAGACTACTTGCCTTACACCATAGAGTTGGGTAGATCTTTCGTTCAACCGAGTTACCAGCCTAGTTTGGACAACCGTAAAGGAATGTTTAGTCTAGACAATCTTTGGGATGGTTTGGGTGCGTTCGTACTCCTTCATCCCAATGTCAAATACTTGTTTGGAAAGGTGACCATGTACCCGCATTTCAATCGGGAGGGGCGCGATTTGCTGCTCTACTTTATGAACCATTATTTCCCTGATGATCAAGACTTAGTAAAACCTAAGGAAAAGTTAAGGTTGAACTATGAAACCGATATCCTTTCGCATCCCAATCCCTTCGAAGGGCTCGATTACAAGGAAGGTTATAAGGTGCTCAACGGAAAGATCCGGGCATTAGGAGAGAACATTCCTCCACTGATCAATGCGTACATGAACCTGTCCCCAAGTATGAAAAATTTTGGAACGGCGCTAAACGATGAGTTTGGAGAGGTAGAAGAGACGGGGATCTTACTCACACTCGACGACATCTACGAAAGTAAAAAGCACCGCCATATGGATACTTTTGAGCGGGACCGATACTATGGGCAGCGAGCCAAATAAATCCAAATTCACCTTAATTGTGGGCGCTACCGATAATCCAGAGCGCTATGCTTACCGTGCGGCTGACTTATTGCAAGCCAAAGGGATTCCATTTATCCCGATTGGAATCAAAAAAGGGCTGGTTTTTGGAAAGGAAATTGTTGACTTGCGTCAGAAGCCTGAATTACCCGGTATTCATACCATTACGCTGTATTTAGGGCCTCAAAACCAGGTTGAATGGGTGGATTACCTAATTGGGTTGGGTCCTCAGCGAATTATTTTTAACCCAGGAACAGAGAACCCTGAATTTTTCTCCAAAACACAAAAAGCAGGTATTGAGGCAATAGAAGCCTGTACTTTAGTTATGTTGACTACAGGTCAATTTTGAAATTTTTCCTTCAAAAAGGTGTCCATATACAGGATATGGGGAAGGGAAATAAGGGAAATTAGCACAAAAAATAGCAGGTAAAGTTGGTTTGGTTCTAGGAATTCCAGTCCAGCAAACAAGATTCCCGCTATTCCCACCAAACTTATTCCAGAAAAGGGGAGCAATTGCTTCCCAAATTTCAAGGGAGAATTGAAGGCAGGGATTTGCCGCAGGTAGGCATATTCAGCAAGCATGCTGGGTAGAGAGTGCCAAAACCCAAAATACACGCTAAAACTAATCAATAGTGGGCTGAAATAGAGGATTGGGGCGAGGACCAGGTAATCCAGTCCATCGGCTAAGCCAAAAGGTTTGGCACTGAAGCCTTGAGCGATTAGGGAGCTGACCAATAAGAAACCTAAAATCCCCAGTCTGAACTCTTCTGAAAGGTCGAGGGAGAGCATGGAACTTAAAATTTCCTGTGTCATGGACCAATCCCCAAAGAGAATTACGAAAAGGAAAAAGGCACCTTTAAGTAGGTACAGCAATCCTTCCTTGTTTTCTAATTTGCCTTGTTCCAGGAAGTGTGATTGACCAAAATGGTAGGCAGACATCCCCAGAAATGCAATTAGTGCTGCTACAGGAAGAAACCACCACAAAAGTCCATAGCCGAGCATCAGGAGTAGGTAGCGTAGGATAAAGGAAATCAGTCCCTTAGGTTGAATGTCCGGGTTGTGAATGAGGTGATCTATGCCGCCGTGTGGAATACCTACCAGGAGTAGGATGAGTCCTAATACCGCAAATTGGATGGATTGGGAGAGGTCAGGGAATAGTAGAAAAAGAACTGCGATTCCAAGACCAAGGGCTTTGGCCAAGTATTCAATACGTGCCATAGCGGGTAAGTCCTTTCAAGAAAATACCAAACTTCAAGCGAGACAAGAGTTTAAGTTCTTCCCAGAAACTCGTTTTTTCTGCTAAAAATCGAAAGACTAAGTCTGGAGAGGAAGTCGAAAAAAGGTTGATAAATAGCCCTGGAAGGCGCTTGGGCCAGTGATGCGCAATGCTTAACAGGATGTTGTCGTAGAAAACGAAACGTAATTTCCTTGGAAATAGGAGATCTTGAGGTGCTCCCTTTTCCAAGCGAGCAACAAGTTGGCTGCAATTTTCTTGAATTTGTGCGAAAGTATAGCCCGTGGAAGGTTTGGTCCAGCCTGCAGCTGTACCAATCTGTATGTGCCGATTCCCGCTAGTCTGTGAGTGAATTCGGCTGGTCATTGGAATCTGACCAGTTTCCTGGAAGGTAATTTCATACTCAAGCTCCCCGTATTTTTGTTTCAGGAAAGCTTTAAGCGAATCCAAAAGTTCTTTTTCGTCCCGTGCTTCGCTGGTGTAGGCAGTGTATTCGATCAAGGCCTCCTGACTAGAAAAGGGAAGCGTGTAGATGAAATCAAAACTGGAAGAGGAAGGAGTGTCGAAATCCATTAGACCCATGGATTCGGGATCAAATAGCTGGGTTTTACTTTTTATTCGTAACCCTATAAAAACCTGATTTAAAATTGTTTGATTTGTATTAGTTGTAGTAATACGTGAATCAAATACGTAATTACTGGAAAACGTACCTGAGTTCTTGGTATCCACCTTCACTTCGTTTCCAGTGCAACGTACGGCACTTACTTCTTCCTTCAAAAAATGTACGTTAGGAAAGTTTTTAATCTTCTCCAGCACGTGTGCATAGAAGTCGTGCGAATTGAGGTGGTAATAGGATAATTTTCCGAACCCATGTTGGTGTTGCTGCTTTCCTTGCTGTAAGTAAAACGAATTCCAGGAAAATCGAGCCGCTTCTGGGTGAATGGGGAGTGCTGCTGTGTTCCAGTAGCACCAGGTTTTGTTGGGAACCTCTCCAAGAGTAGGTTCTAAGATAAGAATGTTGGAATCTTTCAAACTACTATCTAGTAGATGGTAGACCAGGCTTAAACCTGCGCATCCTCCTCCAGCTAGTATGTAGTCATATTTTTTCATAGAAAAAAAAAGGCTGCCTATGCTTTCACATAGGCAGCCAAATTAAATTTTATTTCTTGTTGCTTTCAGCAACTGCTACTGAGTAAACTACTAAACCAAAACCAATTTTGTTAATCGCATCGGCAAGGTTGTAGAACAAATCGATAGAGCTTACTTCGAACATGCCAGAAAGCAAGTTTCCTGGAAGTACCATGTAACCGATAGGGTAGATAGACCATCCCAAAGTGATGAAGATCTTCAATAGGAACATTGCTCTTCCAAGTGCTGCGCTGTTTGAGCTGCTAGCCAACTTAGCGATGTCACCTGCAAATACTTCATATACAATGTACAAGTAACCTACAGTTGAAAGGATACCCCAAAGGATGTTGTTATCAAGTCCGGAAGTTTCTCCGATGTAACCAGTCACTAGCATCACAATAGAAGCGACGATCAACTTGAATAGGGTTCCACCTTTTGCGCCGAAAGGCTTAGTCAATAGGTAAAACTCAACGCACATCAATGGTACAGTCAAGGTCCAGTCTACATAACGGAAAGCCGTAGGGCTAGCTCCAGTTTGTAGGTAGAAATCTCTCATGTAATAGTAATGTACTGCAGCGATACCCGTGATAAGTCCGGATACCAATAGGGAAAGCTTCCACTTTCCTTCCACTGAGTTTCTTTCTGCGAAGAAGAAAACTGCAGAGGCAAACATAGCCATGTACCCGATAAAGAAGGTAATTGCTACTGGGTCTGAGTTGATGATCTTGTCTAAACCGACTAGATCAGCCAATAACGTGTAATTCATAGTTTTTTGGTTTTGGTTGATGTTAACTAACTTTTACAAATACATAAGTTTAAGGTAAAAAATTTGTTTAAAAAAAAACAAGAAAAATTTAACAAAAAATACCAAAAGCTGAAAATCAGCGATATACAGGCGTATTTTCAGTACAAAATTTTTTTAACGATTTTTTAAAAGTTCAATTTTTCAGAATAATATTTGGTTTTTATTCAGGCAATTTTTCCTTACCAACTTCATTTAATTCGTTGCAAAAACACCTTCAATAAGTCACTTTTTTTTTCTAAATTGCGCTGTTAAGAAAACCGAAGTTAATCGGAGTACCAACCCACCCAAATCCAGGGAATTATACCAAACCATGAGTGAAGAAAAATTAAGCAATCCAGAAGATTATGGCGCTGGTAATATCCAAGTATTAGAAGGCCTAGAAGCAGTAAGAAAGCGTCCCGCCATGTACATCGGTGATGTGGGGATCAAAGGCCTACACCACCTGATCTGGGAAGTAGTCGACAATTCCATCGACGAAGCACTTGCAGGACATTGCGATACCATCCGAGTTACAGTAAATGAGGATAATTCCATCACCGTTGAGGACAATGGACGAGGGATTCCAACTGACATGCACCCTAAAGAGAAGAAATCAGCACTAGAAGTGGTGTTGACTGTGCTCCATGCGGGTGGAAAGTTTGACAAGGATACCTATAAAGTTTCTGGTGGTCTCCACGGCGTAGGGGTTTCCTGCGTGAACGCACTTTCTACCGATTTGAAAGCAACGGTATACCGAAATGGAGTGATTACCGAGCAAGAATTTAAAATAGGTGTTCCTCAGTATCCTGCGAGAGAAATAGGGAAAACAGATAAGCGAGGTACTACCATTCATTTCAAACCAGACGATAGCATTTTCACCATTACTGAATTCAAGTACGAGACCATCGCTACGCGTTTGCGTGAGATGGCTTATTTGAATTCCGGTATCCGTATCCACCTTCGTGACCTTCGGGAGATGGAGGATGGGCAACCCAAAGCGGATGAATTTTTCTCCGAAGGAGGTTTGGTTGAGTTTGTGCAGTATCTGGATGAAACGCGAGAAAAAATCATCGAAACGCCGATTTATATCGAGTCGCTCAATCAAGAAGTACCCGTCCAAGTGGCGATGAATTACAACAGTTCTTACACTGAGAACGTGGTTTCTTACGTGAATACGATCAATACCCACGAAGGAGGCACCCACGTTACTGGTTTTAGACGAGCACTTACCCGTACGCTGAAGGCCTATGCCGACAAGTCTGGGATGTTGGAGAAATTGAAAATTGAAGTTTCTGGGGATGACTTCCGTGAAGGACTCACTGCAGTTATTTCTGTGAAAGTAGCTGAACCACAGTTTGAAGGACAAACAAAAACCAAATTGGGCAACTCCGATGTGGTTGGTTTTGTGGATTCAGCTGTATCTGAGGTGCTTCAGGCTTGGCTTGAAGAGCACCCACGTGAAGCGAAGATCATTGTTGGCAAGGTAATCCTTGCTGCCCAAGCCAGACACGCTGCCCGCAAGGCACGCGAGATGGTGCAGCGTAAAAATATCTTGGGTGGCGGTGGCCTTCCTGGAAAGTTGGCCGACTGTGCCAATTCCGATCCAACCGTTTGTGAGTTGTACCTGGTCGAAGGGGACTCTGCAGGAGGATCTGCCAAGCAGGGGAGAGATCGAGATTTTCAGGCGATCCTACCACTCAAAGGAAAAATCCTCAACGTAGAAAAGGCGCACGAGCATAAAATCTACGACAACGACGAAATCAAAAACATCCTGACAGCGCTTGGGGTGAAGTTTGGAACTGTCAATGACGACAAGGAACTAGATCTGGCAGGACTCAGATACCACAAAATCATCATCATGACGGATGCGGACATTGACGGTTCGCACATTCGAACCCTCATTTTGACCTTGTTCTTCCGTTACATGCGTCCTTTGATCGAAAGAGGCTACGTCTACATTGCACTTCCTCCTTTGTACTTACTCAAAAAAGGCAAGGACGAACGCTATTGCTGGACCGAAGAGGAACGCAAGCGCTTGATCTCGGAGATGGCCAAAGAAGGCAAGGAGGATAGCGTAGGTATCCAACGCTACAAGGGTCTTGGGGAAATGAACCCAGAGCAACTCTGGTCTACCACCATGGATCCGAATACGCGAACCTTGAAGCAGGTAACTATTGATTCTGCTGCCGAAGCAGACCATTTGTTTAGCATGCTGATGGGCGATGAAGTGGCTCCTAGAAGGGACTTTATCGAGAAAAACGCGAAGTACGCCAAAATTGATAGTTAATCTTTGGGGGCTCTTCAGCCCCCTTTTTTTCTTGAAAAAATTCTGTCTTAAGTAACGAAGCCTAGCGATTTCCGTAAGACTACTTTGAAAAAAACATACCTGTATGAAACTGGCAGCAGATAAATACGAGTCCATCATCCAAAAAAGTGACCTAATCAGTAGAGATCTGAGCTGGGTGAGGTTCAATGAACGAGTTCTCGATCAATCCAAAAAGAGTTTTCGAAGCATCTTCGAAAAGTTAAAGTTCTTGGCCATCACGGCATCCAATATGGATGAGTTTTTTATGATTCGTGTGGGATCCTTGTACAACTACCTGGATTATGAAAAAGAGCGGGTGGATTACTCGGGATTACGGGAAGAGCCCTTCAAGGAAAAATTGATGAAGGATTGCCAGCGCTTCCATGGGGAGCAGCAGCAGCATTTTATTCAAACCATCCTTCCTGGACTACACGAAGAGGGGATTTCCTTGGTGAATGTATCCAAACTTACGCCCGAGGAACAGGAGAAGGTAAAAGAGTATTTTCTTAAGGCGATTTACCCCATGCTTACCCCCATGGTGTACGATGGGTACCGTACCTTTCCTATTTTGATGAACAAACTGCTGGTCTTTGGGGTGGTGACCACGAGCCCAGGAGAGCGAAAGGACATGCGCAAAATGAGTTTTGTGCAGATTCCAGCGAATATCCCACGATTTTTTGAGATTGAGCGTGAGGATTCCTTGACCTTGATCCCCATAGAAGAAGTCATTCGTGAAAATTTGATTTCCCTCTTCCGAAATGTAGAGATTGAGTCGGTCAGCCTCTTCCGAATTACGCGAAATGGTGACTTTACCTTGGAAGAAAGTGAAGACATGGATGCCAACTTCCTGGAGGAGGTGAAGCGCAAGCTTATGGAGCGGAAGACAGGCCGTGTGGTACGCATTGACATCGAGGAAGGGTATTCCAAATGGATGCTCAGCTCCCTGCTCGAACGTTGGAACCTTCGTTCAGATTCCGTATTTATGGTCAAGCGGGCAAGTATGATTGATTTTACAGGTTTATGGCAGATTGTAGGCAACAAACGTTTTCGAGAAAGATTGCCGCAAATCCCAGACCCTGTCAAGCCACTTTCTTATCCTGAAGAGGGAAGGGCAGATATTTTTGAAATCTTGAAAGAACGAGATATTCTGCTTCATCATCCCTACAACAACATCGACTCTATCCTTGATTTGATTGAAAATGCAGCCGATGATCCGGACGTGATGGCCATCAAAATGACCATTTACCGCTTGGCCAAGGATAGCCGCATCACCAAAGCCTTGCTTCGTGCCGCAGAAAATGGAAAGCACGTATCCGTGTTGTTTGAGGTAAAAGCGCGCTTTGATGAGGAGAATAATATCCGGGAGGCAAAAAAACTGCAAAAGGCAGGTTGCTTCGTCATCTATGGAATCTCCAACCTAAAAACACATACCAAGTTGCTTTTAATCGTCAAAAAAGACGATCAGGAGATTACGCGCTATGTACACTTGGGTTCGGGTAATTACAACGAGGATACAGCACGTCTTTATACGGACATCGGTCTTTTGACCACCAATGAGGTGCTGGCCAATGATGTGTCTGAATTCTTCAATGTAATTACGGGCCATTCGGTCCCGAGTGACTACCGCAACTTGATCACTGCACCGCGAGATATGCGGCATCAGTTGATTTCATTTATTGAAGAGGAGGCCAAGCATGCCAAAAATGGGCTTCCAAGCGGCATATTTATCAAGGTAAACTCACTAGAAGATTCTGAAATCATATATGCACTCTACCGTGCTTCTCAGCAGGGGGTGCCAGTAAAGCTAATCGTTCGTGGGATTTGTTGCCTCAGACCTGGAAGAAAGGGTTTGAGTGAGAATATTGAAGTCTTATCCATCGTGGGTGATTTCTTGGAGCATAGCCGCATCTATCATTTCCATAACAATGGAGCAACACGTACCTACTCGGGTAGTGCAGACATGATGGTACGTAGCTTTGACAAACGTCTGGAGTCCTTGTTTAAGGTCGAATCACCTTTGCTGGAAAAGCAGTTGATGAATATCCTCTCCTACAACTTGAGAGATAATGCCAACTCCTACACCATGCAAGAGGATGGAACATACATCGCAAAGGCACCAGCTGAAGGTGAAGCCAAGTTCAACATTCATCAGGAGTTTTTTAGGTTGGATGCAAAACAAGTACTTGCTGTAAAGTTGGTGGAAGAAAAACAACCTGTTTCTTCTTCTGATGCTCCAGAAGTAAATGGAGTTGGATAAGATTCTGAATTGATTTAAAAATGAACAGAATAATTCTGTGGATGAACTGCAGAATTAAACTTTTTTATTCTGAATTGGAATTATTTGAGATGAATTGAGTTGGTGAAAATAAAAAAATTCAATTTTTTCTATTGGATTTTGATTTATTCAGAATTGTGGTATTTTTGAATCTATTGTGGTAGTTAAATAATAGTTGGTTTAGTTTTCAAATAAAGGGCAGGAGATTTTCTCCTGCTTTTTTAGTTTAAGGCCCCTTTATTTTTTTGTGAGGAATTGTAGCTTTAGGCATAAAAAAAAGCCCAAACTTTCGTTTGAGCTTTAAAGTACAGACGGAAGGATTCGAACCCTCAACCCTCGGAGCCGAAATCCGATATTCTATCCAGTTGAACTACGTCTGCGTACTAAATTTATAGCGCTGCTTTTACTCGCTCAGCAGCTTCCTTCAAGGTGATGGCAGAGAACACTTTCAAGCCTGAATCGTCAATTATTTTTGCGCCCTCTGCAGCATTGGTGCCCTGAAGGCGTACGATGATGGGAACGCGAATATCTCCGATGGATTTGTATGCTTCTACCACGCCATTGGCGATACGGTCACAACGAACGATACCACCAAATACGTTGATTAGGATAGCTTTTACGTTTGGATCTTTCAAGATGATTCGGAATCCAGCCTCTACGGTAGTGGCATTGGCTCCTCCTCCCACATCTAGGAAGTTGGCAGGCTCTCCACCAGAAAGTTTGATCATGTCCATGGTGGCCATGGCTAGACCTGCTCCGTTGACCATACAGCCTACGTTGCCATCCAATTTCACATAGTTGAGTCCAGACTCACCAGCTTCCACTTCCAAAGGATCTTCTTCAGCCAAGTCTCTCAATTCTGCCAGCTTAGGCTGACGGTAAAGTGCATTGTCATCCACATTCACTTTGGCATCTACTGCCAAAATCTTGTCATCAGACGTTTTGAGTACTGGATTGATTTCAAATTGCGAAGAGTCGGTACCTACAAAAGCCGCATAGAGCGCACCAATGAATTTCACCATCTCTTTGTGAGCCGTACCACTTAATCCCAATTTGAAGGCAACTTTACGGGCTTGGAAGCCTTGTAAACCAACTTTAGGATCGATCCACTCCTTGATAATTTTTTCAGGGTGGTGTTCTGCTACTTCTTCAATGTCCATACCCCCTTCTGTAGAGGCCATGATTACATTAGAACCAGTGGCACGATCCAGTAGGATAGACATGTAATATTCTTTGGGTTCGGATGCTCCAGGATAGTATACATCCTCAGCGATCAACACCTTATTTACTTTTTTTCCTTCAGCACCTGTTTGGATGGTTACCAAAGTTCCTCCCAAGATCGCAGCTGCTTTTTCTTTCACATCGTCTAATTTCTTGGCAAGAACCACTCCTCTGGAGCCGGTTTCTTTTACTTCACCTTTGCCGCGTCCGCCTGCGTGAATTTGTGCTTTGATCACGAACCAAGAAGTACCGGTTTGCGCATTGAGCTTCACAGCTGCCTCATGTGCTTCTTCCGGGGTGCTGGCTACAATACCCTCTTGAATACGAACGCCGTATCCTTTTAATACTTCTTTAGCCTGATATTCGTGAATATTCATCTGTGGAAATTTTTGCCCGAAGATACGCGGGTCAAGGCAATATAGCAAACTGGAATCCTCGAAATTTTTGGAAAAAAGCCTGTTAATTCCTGGATTAGAAGGATTTGTTTTACATTTAAAAAATCAAAAATGGGTAGCATGCTGATTGCCAAAGGTATTCATAAATCATACGGTTCACTTGAGGTTCTAAAAGGGGTAGATTTGGATATTTCCAAAGGGGAAATCGTGTCCATTGTAGGTGCTTCAGGTGCAGGTAAAAGTACCCTACTTCATATTTTGGGAACTTTGGATCGGCCGGACCAAGGGCAGCTTTCCCTCAATGGAGAGAATTTAATGCAACTTAAAGGAGATGCGCTGGCGGAGTTTCGAAATTCCCGAATTGGCTTTGTCTTTCAATTTCACAACCTACTTCCCGAATTCACTGCCTTGGAAAATATTTGCATTCCCGGATTTATTCAAGGAAGGGAGGAAAAAGAACTGAACAAGCGGGCCGAAGAATTGGGTGAAATTCTAGGGATTCGGCATCGATTGGATCACAAGCCTTCCGAACTTTCTGGGGGTGAGCAGCAGCGAGTGGCCGTAGCCCGTGCCCTGATCAATAATCCAGACTTGGTATTTGCAGATGAACCGAGTGGAAACCTCGATACTAGCAATGCAAGAGCCCTACATGACTTATTTTTCAAATTGCGGGATACCTACAATCTTTCCTTTGTGCTCGTGACCCACAACGAGGAATTGGCCGCAATGGCTGACCGAAAAGTGGTCATGAAGGATGGACGAATCGAAGGGGCTTGATTATTTATTGAGCTGCTTGATCATGGCAGCCACGTGCGCCTTGTTTTCAAACAATCCTTGAAAAACTCCTACGATCTGGTGCTTGCTATCCAAAAGGTAGGTCACCCGCGTGGGCATTTTGATCAATGGAAGTAGCGCATCGTAGGCTTTACAGACTTTTCCCGATTCATCTGCCAACAGCTCAAAAGGAAGACGATGCGTTTTTTTAAACTTTTCATGGGTAGCGAGGCTATCTCGGCTGATCCCAAAAACAGGAATTTCTAACTCCCGAAAGGCGGCAAATTGGTCACGAAATTCACAAGCTTCAGTGGTACAGCCAGGGGTAAAATCTTTGGGGTAAAAATAAAGAATCACAGATTTTCCTACGAGGTCTTTGGAAAGGGTGATACTGCCCAAAGTCGTGGCAGTGAGTGTAAAATCTGGGGCTTGGGTTCCAATAGCTAAGGCCATACTTTTTTTTCTAAAACAGTTTTAGTTGCGGGAAGGTTTTCACCCTACCACCATTTACTAGCTCAAGCTAGGAAGAATCTCTTAGTTTTGTACATCTATTTTCCCACCTAGCACCTTGTCTTTGAAAATCAGTCCCGTACAGTCAATGCTTCTGGCAAGCGTGTTTTTTGCGCTGATGAATGTGTCGGTCAAATTTATTCCCCACATTCCTGCAATTGAAATTGTGTGGTTTAGATCTGTTTTCAGTGCAGTTTTCACGGTGATAGTTTTGCGTCAAAAAGGGATCCCACTTTTTGGAACTCACAAACTAAGTTTGGTAGCCAGAGGTATCGTAGGATCGATCAGTTTGATTTTATTTTTCTATACCCTTCAACGGATTCCCTTGGCTACTGCAGTGACGCTGCAGTATCTATCTCCAATTTTCACCACCATCCTAGGTATCTTTATTTTAAAAGAGAAAGTACGTGCAAGGCAGTTTGTCTACTTTGGATTAGCCTTTGCGGGGGTGTTGCTAATTCAAGGAGTAGATCCACGTGTAGATGGATTGAGTGCTGCGCTGGGCTTGATTTCCGCGCTAGCTTCGGGGGTAGCCTACAACCTGATCCGAAAGCTGAAAGGAATTGAACATCCCATGGTGATAATTTTTTACTTTCCCTTGGTCACCTTGCCCATCGCTTCGGTGCTGATGTATTTTGACTGGGTGACTCCAGTAGGTTGGGATTGGTTGATTTTGCTATGGATCGGGTTTTGTACGCAAAATGCTCAGTACTTTATGACCTTGGCCTATCAGTCGGGCAATGTGTCTCGTATTTCTAGTTTGAGTTACCTAGGAGTAGTCTACGCCTTGATTTTTGGGTTTCTTCTATTCGGAGAAACTTTCCCAATACCTTCCTACATTGGGATGGTACTTGTATTCATTGGCATTCTTTTGAATTTGCGGGTAAAATAGTTTGTAGTTTTGCAGTTCCTAATTCTTCCTTTTTGATGAAAATCACCAAAGACCTCTACCAAAGTAACCTTGTGCTGCTGACGGATTTTTACCAACTGACCATGGCCTATGCTTATTGGAAGTCGGGAAAAGGGGAGCAGGAAGCGGTATTCAACTTGTTTTTTAGAAAGAATCCCTTTGAAGGCGGATTTACGCTTGCGGCGGGGTTGGATTACGTGGTGGACTTCTGTAGGAACCTGCGTTTTGGGGAATCCGAATTGGATTACCTCCGCCAGATGAAGCAGAAAGATGGGAGCCCTATGTTTGTGGAGGCTTTTTTGGCCTATTTGAAGGATCTTCGATTTACTTGTGATGTGGATGCGGTAGAAGAAGGGACCGTAGTTTTTCCGAATGCACCTCTCGTCCAAGTGAAGGGCACCTTGATTCAATGCCAGTTGCTGGAAACTCCCTTGCTCAACATTCTCAATTTCCAGACACTCATAGCCACGAAGGCGGCGCGTATCAATTTGGCTACCCAGGGTGCTCCCGTTTTGGAATTTGGATTGCGCAGGGCGCAGGGGATTGATGGAGCACTTGCTGCAAGTAGGGCTTCTTACATCGGAGGTTGCAGTTCTACCAGCAATGTGATGGCGGGGAAGTTATTTGGAATTCCTGTTTCTGGAACGCATGCCCATAGCTGGATTCTTTCGTTTGATTCTGAATTGGAAGCATTTTATGCCTATGCAGAAGCCTTTCCGGATCAATGTGTGTTTTTGGTGGATACTTACGATACGCTGACAGGTGTGAAAAATGCCATTCAAGTGGGATTAAGTCTGCGCCAAAAAGGGAAGGAGATGCTGGGTATTCGGATTGATTCGGGTGATTTGGCCTATTTTTCGATTCAAGCAAGGCAGTTATTGGATGATGCCGGTTTCCCTAATGCCAAAATTTATGCATCCAATGACTTGGATGAGTACATCATTTCTTCTTTGAAATCTCAAGATGCTGCGATCGATGTATGGGGAGTGGGCACCAAGTTGGTCACTGCTTTTGACCAACCTGCCTTGGGTGCGGTATACAAGCTTTCTGCTGTTAAAAATGCAACTGGAACTTGGGAGCCTAAGGTGAAAGTTTCCCAACAATCCTTGAAAATCAATATCCCAGGGATACATAAGGTAAGACGCTACTTCAGTAAAGGCAAAGCTGTGGCGGATATGATTTACTTGGAGGGCCAGACAATCGACCCTAAAGGAATCATGATCATTGACCCAAATGATGCGACGCAACGCAAGCGTTTGATGCCTGCATTTTATGAGGAAGAAGAATTGCTAAAGCCTATTTTCCGAAAGGGAGAGCTGGTATATACCTTACCAAGTCTTCAACAAATCCGAGAGCGAGCAGGTGTTCAATTGGAAGCGTTTGATAAAACACACAAACGATTGACCAATCCTCACGTTTATCCTGTGGGCTTGGAGGAGCGGCTTCATCAGCTCCGGATGGAATTGGTTATTGCAGCAAAAAATAATCAACATGAAGACAATTAGTTCTGATACTGCATTGATTCTGGTAGATGTTCAACATGATTTTCTACCAGGCGGTGCGCTAGCGGTTCCACAAGGGGATGAGATTCTACCTGTCATTGCATCCCTGCAAACCCAATTTGATCACATTGTAGCCACCCAAGATTGGCATACGGCTGATCATGGGAGTTTTGCCGCAAACCATCCCGGTACCCGGCCAGGGCAGCAAATCGATTTGGGGGGCTTATCACAAATCCTTTGGCCCGTGCATTGTGTTCAAGGTACCTCAGGGGCCGATTTTCCAAGCACCTTGGACCGGAGCAGATGGAAAGCAGTTTTTCAAAAAGGGAAAAACCCCCTGGTAGATTCTTACTCTGGATTTTTTGACAATGCGCGGAGAGGGGATACAGGGCTAGGAGATTACCTCAAGCAGCAGGGTATTCGACGGGTGTTTGTTGCTGGCCTTGCTTTAGATTATTGCGTGAAATTCACTGCTATGGATGCAAAAAGTTTGGGTTTTGAAACCTTACTCCTTACGGATGCCACACGGGCAGTCAATCTGCAGCCTGAAGATGGGCAGCGGGCCTTAGAAGAAATGAAAGCAGCAGGTATTCACTGTTTGGAAAGCAAAGACTTCACTAAGTATGTTTAACTACGATCCTCAGAAGCAGTATCCCAAGGAAACCGAAAGTCGGGTGGTGATCCGCTTTCAAGACTGCGACCCACTTCGGCACCTCAACAATGCGAAGTACTTCGACTATTTTTTCAATGCCCGTGAGGATCAGGTCCCTAAGTTGTATGGCTTGGAAATCATAGACTTGATTCGAGTGTACAAAGCTGCTTGGGTGGTGTATAACCACAACATCAGTTACATCAAACCGGCCATGGTCGGGGAATGGGTACGGATTTACAGCCGCATCTTGTGGTACAATGCGAATACCATTCTAGTGGAGTATTACCTTACCGATGATTCCAAGACCCAGTTGAAGACTGTACTTTGGTCTACCATGCGGTATGTAACTTTAGATGAGGGAAAATCAACCAACCATGAAGGAGCAGTCGTTGATTTTTTAAAGGCTACTTCCCTCCATCTAGATCCGGCTTCCTTGGATATTCGTGAGCGCGTCAAGCACTTAAAGAAGGAATTGGAACTGGGAGGATAATCTTCTCATTCGGCATTCATTCCATAATCTCGTTCTACAAGTGCAATTCGCGTTTTGAAGGCGGAATACCACTTTTCTCGCCCGTATTTCTGTGCAAGTTGATGGTCTGTGTTGGCTTTCCAGGCTTTAATCGCATCCAAACTATCCCAATAGGAAATGGTGATACCCAAGCCGCTTCGTGCACTTTCGTGGCCCAAGTAACCGGGTTGTTCAGCTGCTAGGCGAACCATCTCCAGAGCCATTTCTTCGTAACCGGCATCGGTATCTGTTCGAAGGTTAGTAAAAATCACCGCATAGTAGGGTGGAGGAGGAGTCTTAGCGAGCATGGGAATTCTGATAGGGGGTGTATTCCATGTAGGTGGCTGTAGCCTGTGCCAATTCTTTTCCAAAAGTAAGTTCGACCAAGTGTAGCGCCAAGTCCATTCCTGCAGAAATCCCTGCCGCTGTCCAGATCCGAGCATCACTTTGAATGTATCGGTGCTCAGGTTTGGGTATCCCGCTAGGTACAAGCGAAGCCATGCTATCGTAGACCTCGTGGTGGGTACAGTAGGGTTTTTGTTCTAAAAAACCTGCTTTTCCGAGTATTCGAGAGCCCGAACACACGCTCATGGTCCATTCGGTTTGGTGGACAAGATTTTGGATGCTATCCATTAGGTGCGGGTTTTGGATCACTTTTTTACTCCCATCTCCGCCTGGTAGAACAAGGTAGTCTAGATGATTGAGTTGGTCCAAGCTTTTGTCAGGGAGCACCTGGAGCCCATTTTTGGCTCTGATTACCTCTTTGCTTGCCGCAAAAGTATGGACCTCTAGGATCTTGTAATCCGCGAGTTGATTGGCAACTGAAAATACTTCGAAGGGTCCTGCAAAATCGAGGACTTCCACATCGTCAAAGATGAGGATACCGAGTTGTTTCATGGGAATTAGTTTGAGTACGAAATTGGAAAAAATTAGAAGAAAAATAGAAAAGAGGCTGGATTTTGTTCATCCACCGCGGCAGACCGACCCCTGTTGATTTTTATTGATTTTATAAAAAAATCAAATTATTGATGAGGAATTTGAAATTAAAATTTACATTCGAATGGTATTTCGCAACTGTATGCTAACCCTATCCAGTCTATTTTCTCTTTTACTACGCCTTTCCTTGCTTTGCCAAGGTCAGGTTGAGGGAATTTCAGATTCGGTTCAGCTCGATTTTTTTGAAAACAATGCGATTCAAACCCCCGAAAATCAGTTTCAACCTTCCTTCGTTTCCTTTGAAGGACAAGGTAGTTTAACTCCCAACATTGAAATTGAAGAGCGTGCAGAAGTGGAGTCTGAAGATTCCGATTCTGAGATTGCTATCCACTCCATTTCTTCCTTCAAGGAGATCGTAAAAAATAAGGGCGGTTCGCTCTTCACAAACAAAGCCATACGTGGTAGTAGATTACCGCTTTATGATTTTTTTCATTCCTGGAAATTCCATCTAAGTTAATTTTTTGCCTGTGCAGGCATCTCCTGGAGTAATTATCCAGGTTTAGATCTCCGTTGGTCCAACGGAATTTTTCACAAAGTATTATTCTACTATGCACCATCATTCCACCCGTGAACCCAGGGGTATGGAGCAAATTCTTCATGAATTGAAGCATTTCCTCCCTGCCCAGGCTCCACTCAAGGACTTTGTCCATCACAATACCTTACATGCCTTTCAACACCTTCCTTTTTTTCAGGGATTAAAGCAAGCCGGAGACCAATTTGGCTACAAAGGCTTTCTTTCCTTATCAGCGTATAGAAGTCTATACCGAGAGGGAAAGATTAAAGGGCTTGTCCTGAAGAAAATCCTCGAAGACCAATTTGGTGACCAAGCCAATGCTTGGCTAGTCAAATTGTTGGATGAATCAACAGATGATTTTCCTTCTCCAAAAATTGGGCAGTTTAGAGCCCATTGGAGAAACGATGATCATTTCAATCTTGACAAAACGATCCATCCTTTTCTGTTTCGCCTTCTTTCGGCATACCTCGATCAGGGCATTTCAATTTGGCCCTTCCCCTTGGAAGCTAAGGGCTTTTTGGATTCGATTCGACAACTCCAAGCAGGTAGCTATTCTTCCATCTTCAAATCTAAACGAGTAGTAACCCTTCTTCAAAATCCAGATTTGAACTTGGAAGATCTCCTAGAAATCCTAGTGGGGGATCCCAAAGGCTATGGATGGTATGTATTTGATCAGCAATTTGCACATTCCGGATGGTCTGGAATGGTCTCGGTACTTGAAGATCAGCCCGAATCCTTACTGGACACCAAGCGAATTTCCTTGCATGATTTGATTCTAGTGGAATGCCTGCTAGAAATTGATGCCTTAGACAAGAAATTTGGTGAAGGCTGGATTCCATTGGGCCAACAGTTTTCCTACGATACCCACCGCTTATTTGAAATAGGCTTGATGGAGGAGTATGATTTGGTTCGGCAGTGCTGGCAAGAGGCTTACGAATGGAGCTACTATGACGAAGTTCTAGCAGGCATTCAAGCAGTACTGCCAGCAAATTCTAATCCGACCATTCCAAGTTTTCAGGCACTCTTTTGCATCGATGACCGGGAATGTAGTACGCGTAGGCATTTGGAATACATCGATCCTCACTGTGCTACTTTTGGGACTCCTGGTTTTTTTAATGTGGAATTCTACTTCCAACCCGAATATGGAAAGTTTCATACCAAATCCTGCCCTGCTCCAGTTAACCCAAAATTTTTGATTAAAGAGACGGCAAAGCACAAGAAGTTGGCCTCAGACGTTCACTTTAATCAGCGAAGTCATTCCCTTGTTCGGGGATGGTTGAGTGCACAAACTTTGGGTTTTTGGTCGGCGCTTAAATTGGTCGGCAACATATTGCGACCCAGTTCTTCAGCGCTGGAAGTATCTAGTTTCCACCACATGGATCCCAAAGGAAGCCTTTCCATCGTCTACCAGGGCGAGGAAGAAAATGGGCTTCAAGTAGGTTTCAAAATAGAGGAGATGGTCGATCGAATCGAAGGTTTACTTCGAAGCATTGGCTTGCTGGAAGGATTTTCTCCCTTGGTGTATTTGATAGGGCATGGTGCATCGAGTATCAACAATACGCATTATGCCGGTTACGATTGTGGAGCCTGTTGTGGTCGCCCTGGCTCAGTAAACGCTCGGGTGGCAGCATTTATGGCCAATCATCCTGAGGTTCGGATTCATCTCAAAGGCAGAGGAATTGACATCCCTGCAGAAACCCAGTTTTTAGGAGGATTGCACGATACCACGAAGGACGAGCTGCTGTTCTTTGACGAAGATATCTTGCATGTAGCCAATCAACACTTACATCGTGAGAATCAAGAAAAGTTTGTTCGTGTTTTGGATATCAATTCGCTTGAACGTTCTCGACGCTTCGATACCTTGGATAAAAACAAATCCATTGGTGGACTTCATGATGCGGTTAAAAAAAGAGCATTTTCGCTCTTTGAACCGCGTCCGGAATACAACCACGCCACCAATGCACTTTGCATTGTCTCTCGAAAATCAAGTTTGAAAGGTTTGTTCTTTGACCGAAGGGCTTTTTTGAATTCCTATGACTATAGAAAAGACCCATCTGGAAATGCCTTAACTAAAATCCTATCTGCTGCCATTCCTGTCTGCGGAGGTATCAATCTAGAGTATTATTTCTCACGAATGGATCCTGACAAGTTGGGGGCAGGAACGAAGCTACCACACAATGTCATGGGTCTAATTGGCGTTGCAAATGGAGCAGATGGGGATCTACGAACAGGACTCCCGTACCAGATGGTGGAGATTCACGACCCGATTCGATTGCTGATGGTGGTCGAACAGGTTCCTGATTTGGTGAATAAAGTGATCACTTCCTCTCCAGCTTTGTTGGAATGGGTCAACAATAATTGGGTTCACCTGGTAGTTCTCGATCCTAATTCTGGGAATTTCCTTCGCTGGGTGGATGAGAAGTTTGTTACTTATACTCCTTTGACCGAGATAGAACATTTGGACCACCTGCAAGACAAGCTGCTGAGTACCCAACAAAATCTTCCTGTGTACTTAATCGATTCGCTCTAATGGGACTTTCAAATTGGATTCAGCTGATGATTGGGATACCTCTCCTTGGCTTTTTAATTAGTTTGGCTGTCCCAGAGCGAAAAGAGACTTGGCTTTCTCGAGTGGCATTTTATACCGCAGGGATTAACTTGTTGGCAACCTTGGTTTTTTTGGTGTTTTGGGTATTTCAGGGAGGAAAGGACCTCAATCTAAAAGAAATCATCCTCTTCAAAAACGAGCAATTTGAGTTTTTGATTGACTTTTTCTTTGACCGTGTCAGTGCCGTTTACCTTATCGTAGGCGCCATGCTAACCTTCCTGATTACCTTTTACAGTAGGTATTATTTGCATCGTGAAGCTGGATACAAGCGGTTTTTCAATACAGTTCTCTTCTTTTACCTGGGTTTTAACCTGACAATTCTGGCAGGTAACTTCGAAACCCTCTTTATTGGTTGGGAAGTATTGGGACTATCCTCCTTTTTGTTGGTGGCCTTCTACCGTAAAAACCTGCTCCCTTCGCGCAATGCCATTAAGGTGTTTTCCATTTACCGAATAGGGGATGTGGGATTGATTTTGGCAATGTGGGCTAGCCATCACCTTTGGCATGCCAATGTAACCTTCCTTGATTTAAATGATGCGCAGCGGGTAGTAGATCAGCAACTCGGTCATTCGGGAATTGCCTTATTTATAGGTCTCATGCTTCTTCTGGCTGCAGCTGCTAAATCTGCACAATTTCCATTTTCCTCGTGGCTGCCGCGTGCAATGGAAGGACCAACACCATCTTCTGCGATTTTCTATGGCTCACTTTCGGTGCATTTGGGGGTTTTCCTATTGTTACGAACCTTTCCATTTTGGGAAAATCAGTTACTCGTACGCGTCTTAATTGGTACCATAGGTCTAATTACGGCTGTGATGTCTACGACTATAGCACGCGTACAAACTTCCGTAAAAACTCAAATTGGCTATGCTTCCCTCACTCAAATCGGGATCATGTTTATTGAGGTAGCTGCTGGGTTGGAACTGTTGGCTTTGGTCCATTTTGCTGGAAATGCTTTCCTACGAACTTACCAATTGCTCGTGTCGCCTTCGGTAGTCAGCTACCTGATTCGGGAACAGTTTTATGGCTTTGTTCCTAAAGAAAAACAGGTTGGAAGTACCTGGAAAAACCGACTTTACTTTTCAGTCTATGTTTGGAGTCTCAAGGAGTGGAACCTAGATCGACTAGTTCAAGGAGTCATATTCCGACCCTTGAAGAAGTTGGGACATAACCTTGATTTTCTTCGGTACCGCACGCTACTTCTTTACTTCATTCCAAGCTATGCAATAGGGGTTTACTTATTAGTGGAAGGTTATGTACTTCCTACCTGGCTTCATCAAATTTTACCAGTAGGATTTGCTTTTCTATCCTTATTGATGGTGTTAAAATCCTTTACTGAGCGTAGGTCCATACGTTTGGCTTGGACGATGTTGTGGCTGAACCATTTTTGGATGGTGCTCGCTATAGCTGAAAATGAAAATTTTGCACTAACCGAAATTGGGATTTACCTCAGTGGGGTGATTTTCTTCGGGTCCCTTGGCTGGGGATTGATCCTGTGGATGACTCAGCGGCATGGCGATCTTGGCTTATATGGCTATCAAGGCTATGTGAAACAGCACCCATTAATAGCTTTTCTATTTCTATTGGCGGTTTTGGGGCTCATTGGATTTCCAATTTCACCCACCTTTATTGGGGAAGACTTGCTTTTCAGTCACATCCATGAAGATCAGTTTGTACTTGCTTTTCTCGCAGCAATGGCCTTTGTGATGGAGGGTGTCGCTGCAATTCGAATCTACGCAAGACTCTTTTTTGGTACAGTACCTGATGGCACTTTACCAGAATTTCAAACTTCAATCCCTAAAAAGGAGGCTTAAATAATCAATTTTAGACTTTAAATGGGGGTAAAGCCCTTCAAAATAGATGCAAACAACAACAAAAACACAGGCGCCCAAAGACGGTTTGGCCGGCTTAAAAGAAAATTTCGCTGCCGATGCTATGGCAGGTTTTGTGGTCTTTTTATTAGCGATGCCCCTGAGTTTGGGGATTGCCAAAGCTTCGGATTTCCCGCCCATCATGGGCTTGGTCACCGCCATTATCGGTGGTATTCTAGTCTCTGTAATTTCTGGTTCGCGCTTGACCGTCAAAGGTCCAGCTGCTGGGCTGATTGTAGTGGTGGCAGGTGCAGTTGCCGCCTTTGGGGGAGGAGAAATGGGTTGGAAGCTAGCTTTGGGCGCTATGGTAGTAGCAGGGCTAGTCCAGGTTCTTTTTGGACTATTTAAATTTGGAAAGCTGGTGGATGTATTTCCACTTTCTGCCATTCATGGGATGCTTGCAGCTATTGGAATCATCATCATTGTAAAGCAGATTCCTGTATTCTTGGATGTAAATCCGGATTTATACAAGGGGATGAGTACTGTAGCCATGATTACGTCTATTCCTACTTTTTTTGCCAACTTTGATCCTAGAGCTACGCTAATTGGTGCATATAGCCTTGCGATTATGTTGGGCTGGCCTTACTTGAAAGGTTTTGTTTTAGGGAAAATTCCTGCGCCGTTGATGGTCTTGCTAGTGGCCATTCCTTCGGAGTTGGCCATGGATTTTGCTCATACAGAGCCTCCTTATGCATTGTTGCATATTGGCAATTTGATGGACAGCATCTCATTTAACGCTGATTTTTCAGGAATATTTCAAACTGGAGTTTTCATTAAATACGTGATCATGTTTGCCTTGGTAGGTTCATTGGAATCCTTGCTGACGGTGAAGGCCATTGACTTGGCTGATCCTTTTCGGAGAAAATCAAACACCAACAAGGATCTGATTGCTGTGGGGGTAGGAAATACGGTAAGTGCATTTTTGGGCGGATTGCCTATGATTTCGGAGGTGGCTAGAAGTTCTGCGAATGTCAACCAAGGAGCCAAAACTCGTTGGGCTAATTTCTTTCATGGCGTCTTTTTATTGGTTTTTGTGTTGGTGGCTACTCCGGTAATCGAAATGATTCCAAATTCAGCACTTGCCGCAATGTTGATTACAGTAGGAATTAAGTTGGCCCATCCCAAGGAATTTATTAACACCTTCCGTATTGGAAAAGAGCAACTTGCAATTTTCTTGATCACGATCGTTTTTACGCTTATAGAGGATCTATTGGTTGGAATAGCGGCTGGGGTGGCCTTAAAAATGATTCTCCATTTGATTAGTGGAACTCCAATCTCATCTTTTTTCATAGCTCCTACCCAAGTGTCCTTCAACAATAATCAATACCTTGTTGAAATCGATAAGGCAGCTATTTTTTCCAATTACTTGGGAATCAAACGAAAATTGGAAGAGATTCCATCGGGTTTTAATGTGACAATAGATTTGAAAAATACCAAGTTGGTTGATCATTCGGTGATGGAAAACTTACACCGTTTTGAACAGGAGTACATTGAAAATGGGGGAACGGTACAGATTATTGGATTGGAAAAGCACCAGCCTGCATCGGATCATGCGCTGGCCGCGCGAAAAGCAAGATCATAAGTATAGTTGATTGATTAATTGCAGCCTATCGAAGCTAGGATGATGAATAGAAATAGAATCTATTCATCTCCTTCTTTTGGGTAGTACAAACCCATTTCCAAAAAAAATGACTTGTAAACACTATCTCTTTGCGGTGATCCTATTTTTTTTCCTTGCTCCGCCGCCTTCTTTTGGCCAAAACAATCGGCTAAACACCTCCAATCAAATTGGATGGTATACGTATTTTGGAACTTTCAAGCTCTCCAATAAACTTGGTCTTCATACCGAATATCAATTTCGGAGAAACGAGGTAATCAGCTATTGGCAGCAAAGTTTGTTGCGAATTGGATTAAACTACACGCTACATCCATCCGTCCAAGTGAGGGTCGGTTACGGTTGGATTGAGACTTTTCCCTACGGGGAATACCCGTTAAACGGGTTTGGGAAGCAATTTACCGAACACAGGATTTTCCAGATGGCCCAACTTTCCCAAAAAGTAGGGAAGGTGGATTTTTCACATCGCTTTATGCTCGAACAGCGATTTGTAGGGAAATATGCTTCGGCCAATTCGACGCGGGAAGAGGAGTTTCCTTTGCTTCATCGCATGCGGTATATGGTCCGGATGCAAGTTCCCTTGAAGGGAAATGAAATTCAAGACAAAACGCCGTATTTTTCTGTGTACGACGAAGTTTTTGTAGGCTTTGGTCAACATGTAAATGCCAATGTATTTGACCAGAATCGAATTGGTGTTTTACTAGGCTACCGTTTTTCTAAAAACTTCAGATTGGAGGGAGGCTATCTCAACCAGACCCTGCAGTACGGAAGGCTGATCAATGGGAAAAATGGTTTTCAACACAACAATGGATTGATAATCAATTCAAATTTCACACTGGATCTGACGAAAAAGCAGGGTAATTGATTTAAGTAGCCTCCGAGCCACAAAATCCTCTTTTTTTTAGTGAAGAAGTTATCTCTCTTTTCTTTAGTGATGCGTTAAACCTTTTGGTAGGTTGGTGGATTCCATAATCGGTTATATAATTAGTTATTTGGTAATTTTAATCCAATCTTAAGAATCCACTAAGAACCTGTAAAGAGTACACAATTTAATTTTGAATCCTATCTAAACCTTTTTTCCAATGAATGAAAAAATGAACCGCATGGAGTTTCTGAAGAGCCTAGGGCTGAAAGGAGCTTCCCTTTTTGCTGTCTACTGTGCTGCCTCAGGGCTAAGTAGCTGCGTCAACGAAAGCATGGACCCTACCAATCCTACTGGAGTAACTGGAAATGAATTGATTTTGGATCTTAACTCAGCCGCTTACACCAAACTAAACACGGTAGGCAATTACGTAGTTGTAAGTGGAATCGTCATCGCTCGTGTAAGTGCCACTGCATTTGCTGCAGTGACTCAGGTGTGTTCCCACGAAGGAAGAAGACAAGTGGTATTTAATGCAGGTGAATTCTACTGCGCTGCACATGGTGCTCGCTTTGATACAGCAGGCAAGGGTCTTAACTCTACAGGTTCTAGAGGATTGAAAACTTACGCGACTTTACTTGAAGGAACTACCTTAAAAGTAACCGTATGATTCGGGCTAAATTCTTGATGAAAGGAGCTACTGGACTCTTTTTTTTCTGCCTGCTGTTTTTGGGATCAGGTTCTTGGACGGCGGCAACAGCTCAAGATGATTTGCTGAGCATGCTCGATGAAGAGCAATCCAAGGAGCCAGTTTACACCATGGCGACCTTCAAAGCCTCCCGCCTTATCAATGGACAGACTATTGAAACTATATCCAAAAACCACCTCAACTTTTGGATTTCTCACCGTTTTGGTGCCGTAAACTCTGGATTTATTGCCAATTTCTTTGGTCTTGATGAAGCAAAAATTCGCCTAGGACTAGAATATGGCCTGACGGATAGGTGGCTCGTGGGGGCGGGAAGGAGTTCCCTAGAAAAGACCTACGACCTCTACACCAAATACAAGGTGCTGCGCCAGTCCAACACGATGCCGGTCACAGTCACTGCAATGGCGGGCTGGGGGATCAATACCATGCCTACTGGTTATGTAATGGAGTCCGGATCTACCATGAAGTTTGACAACAATGTAGAGCGCTATTCCTATTGGAGTCAGGTGCTGGTAGCGCGTAAGTTTACTGAAAAACTTTCCTTGCAGCTGATGCCAACCCTTATTCACGTGAATAAGGTAGAGGATCCCAGCATCCCCAACCAGCTCTTTGCACTGGGTGCTGGGGGTCGATACAAGCTCAATCAGCGAATTACGCTCTCAGCGGAGTACTACTACAGCCTCCGTGAGTTTGAAGATGAAGATGAGGAGGATGACGATGACTATGAAGCCAGTGGATCTTTTCCCTATCCCTACCGCAATGCACTCTCCTTTGGAGTAGACATTGAAACGGGAGGGCATGTATTTCAATTTCACCTCACCAATGCCCGCGGCATGGTCGAAAAGCAATTTATCGGGCAAAATGTAGGGGCCTGGGGAAAAGGGGACATCTTTTATGGATTCAACATCGCGAGAACCTTCAGTTTTGATAAAGCCGCTAGAAATACACACAAATGAAAAAATTGACCCTGTTTTTTTTATTCTTCTTAATTCTAGGAAGCGGTTTGTCATATGGGCAGACCCTGTATAGAACCTCGGTGGGAGAGCTGTCCTTCTTTTCCAAAACACCCGTGTTGGACATCGAGGCAGTCAATAAAAAGGTGGGTGCGATTTTAAATGCAGGCACCAAGGACCTGGCTATACAGGCGAAAATCACTGATTTTCAGTTTCCCAACAAGCTGATGCAGGAGCATTTTAATGAAAACTACCTAGAGAGCGAGCGGTTCCCATCTACGAAGTTTGCAGGTAAAATCAAGGAAGAAGTCGACTTCAGTAAGCCAGGAACCTATCCGGTAACCGCAGAAGGAAATCTGACCATCCATGGAGTGACCAAACCGGTACAGGTCAAAGGAACAATCGTGGCTACAGCCACAGCCTTGCAGGTGAATTTTTCCTTTCAGGTGCGTACGGCCGATTACCAGATTGAAGTGCCTACTTTGGTATTTGATAAAATCGCTGAGACAATCACCATTACTGGAAAGTTCAATTTGGTCAAGCAGTAGTAGACTAAAAAGTTTTTGTTTTCCTCGCAAAGGCGCAGAGACGCAAAGGAGTTTTTTCTTCCTGTCTCTACGTCTTGCCCGCGGCAGCAGGTCTTGGCCTGATTACAAAAAAATCCCCCTCAAAACATTTTTGAAGGGGATTCTTTGTGGGCCCACTTGGAATCGAACCAAGCACCTACTGCCCCGAAGGCTCGGGGGAGTCAGTTGCTCAGGTCTTAGCTTTGTTGATCAGAAATTGAAGGTTTTCGGGCACATCTTTGAGTTTCCTAATAAAAACTTGGCTTTTCATTCTTTTGATAAACACCTCCATTTTTCTAGCATGAGAAATGGATTCAGCCTTTATGCAAAGATATAATTCCCAATCTGATACCATGGCTGTAAACCGATGGTTTCCATAGGCTTTAGTGTTGTGTTTAACCAATCTTTCTTCAACAGATTCCTGAGTAATTCCTGTATAAAATTTGTTTGAAGATGGGCTGTACAAAATATAGCAGAAGCACATAGTTAAAAATTAAAAAGTTGAGATAATTTCCAATTTTGGATTTGGCTTCTTAGCCTATCTCTAATTTAGTGAAAATGATGTGCAAATGAAAAAGGCACCTCGACTAGAAAACTCGTAAGTGCCTGAATATGAAGTGGGTCCACTTGGAATTGAACCAAGCACCTACTGCCCCGAAGGATCGGGGGAGTCAGTTGCTCACTTCTTAGTTTTTTTGAAAAAGTTGTGCAAATGAAAAAGGAACTTAGAGTTATTTACTAATAAGTGCCTGAATATGAAGTGGGCCCACTTGGAATCGAACCAAGCACCTACTGATTATGAGTCAGTTGCTCTAACCGAATGAGCTATAGGCCCAGTAATTGGGATTTACCTTAGCCAAAAAACAAGGAGAATACCTCCCTGACCTTGGTTTTGGGTCTGCAATGTTACATATTTGAGTTGAATTAATCAACTGATCTCTCCGATGAAAAACTGGCCTGATGTAGACTTTGTCATCTTTGATCTGGGCAATGTCCTGATCGACATCGACTATAGCAAAGCCATGAACCTGATGAAAGAAGCGCTACCTCAAGCCTTGCATCATCGAGTAGATACCTGCTATGCTGCAGAATTTCATAAAGCATACGAACGGGGAGAAATTGATTCCCCAAGTTTCCGCAATGCCTTTCGAGATTATTTTGAGCAAGCCTGGTCAGATTCCGAAGTAGATTTTCTCTGGAATAGCCTACTCGGGGAGCTTCCTGCCTACCGCCTAGATCTGGTTCGCCGACTCAAATCCCAGTATCAGGTAGGCATATTGAGCAATACCAACGAGATCCATGTGGAAGCGGTTCATGCGCTCCTGCAAGCAGAGCACGGCATGGCCAACTTTTACCCGCTGTTTGATCGCGTTTTTTACAGCCAGGAGATGGGACTTGCCAAGCCCAGCGCTGCCATCTACCAACAGCTGCTCCTCGAGCTAGATACCACACCTTCCCGCGTTCTTTTCTTCGATGACCTGCTCGCCAATGTGGACGGAGCAGCAGCCTTGGGGATTCAAGCAGTTCAAGTCACGGGCCCAAACACGATTTTTGAATTTTTTGGAAATGTATAAACCTAAGGAATACCTCATTCATGGCCTTTTATTTTTCTTTACACTAGTCACCACCACTTTAGCAGGAGGGGAGTGGGTTTATGGTAAATCCATTCTCGCTTCTGGAGAAGCAGCGTTGACCTGGGCTTATTTTTTAAAGTCCTTACACTTCTCTATTCCCTTTATTGGAATCTTATTGGTGCATGAATTGGGACACCTCTTTACGTCGATCTACCACAAGGTGCGCTGTACCTTGCCTTACTTTATTCCTGCCTGGCTAGGATTCTTGGGAAGTCCCTCCTTAGGTACCTTCGGGGCGATAATACGCATGAAAGGACGCGTAACTTGTCGAAAAAAATACTTTGATATCGGCATTGCTGGACCGCTAGCTGGCTTTGTGCTTGCCTTTGGGGTACTGACCTATGGCATGCTGACCTTGCCCCCTGCGGATTACATTTACGAAATACATCCTGAGTATGCAGATCCCAACTTTCAAGGGTATGGAGAGGATGTGTTGGAATTTGAGTTGGGAAATAACCTCCTCTTTTGGGGAATGGGAGAGCTTTTGGCGGATCCTGCGCGCTTACCCCAATTATCCGAAATGATTCACTACCCCTATCTTTTCGCGGGGTACTTGGCGCTGTTCTTTACCGCACTCAATCTTCTTCCGATAGGCCAATTGGATGGTGGACATGTGCTCTTTGGGTTATTTCCCAGGCGACATGCCCAGATTTCTTTGGTGGTGTTTACGCTCTTCCTTGCCTTTGCAGGGCTAGGAGTGATTCAACCTTCCTTACCGCTAGAGGAATTGGTAATTCGAATCCCACTCTACCTCGGGTTTCTCTACTTCTGTCTAAGCAAGTCTGGATTAACTCAGCTCAATCGCCTCACCTTAGCACTCAGTTTGGCTGCTGGACAATACCTGCTTTCCTTCTTTCAACCAACTTGGGAGGGATACCAAGGATGGCTGTTTTTTGCCTTTTTACTTGGGCGGGTGATGGGTTTGGTACATCCTGAAGTAGCTGGATTACAGGCAGTAGACAGCAGACGTAAGGTGTTGGGCTGGATTGCCCTAGTCATCTTTATCCTCTGCTTTTCGCCGCAACCATTTCAGATGAGTTAAATTGTACTTAGTACTTTGTACAAAGTACTAAGTACAATGTACCAAGTATCTTAAAAATGAAGATTGGATTTCAAAATGGGTAGGCAGAGAACTACTTCAACACTCTTCAATTGACGATCGGTGTTCGACATTAGTCCTTATTTCGTACCTCACATTTGATTACCTACCTGAAACATTGTACAACTCGGATCCATACTTTGTACTTGGTACTTTGTACAATGTACAATTTAACCTAGAATTGGTTTTCACTATTCAGGCAAGGCACGGAAAGCCAAAATGCCACCCAGCACATTGCGAACTTGGGTGAAGCCATTGATTTCCATAAACTTTTTTGCATTCCCACTTCGAGCACCTGAGCGGCAGTGAACAACAATTTCCTCGTCTTTGATTTTTTCAAGTTGGCTCAACTGATGCGCAAGTTCTCCCAAAGGGATATTGTCCGCTCCTAGGTTGTCTTCCTCGTACTCCCATTCCTCGCGGACATCGATAAAGTGAAATTTTTCTCCTCGCTCCAGCCTTTCTTTCAATTCGCTAACGGTAATGTCTTCCATATTATTTTTTAACTAAAATTCGAAATGAGGTGATTCCCTGGGCATGCACCACCTTGATGAGGTAAAGTCCGGGATGTTGATCTCTAAAATTAAGGACTTCTCCCGTATTTCCAGGCATGCGTGGAATGGTAATCTCTCGGCCATACGAGTCGAGTACTTGGAGGTTGGTGAATGTTCCTTCAACCATCACTTCTTCAATGGCTGGATTGGGATAGATCCTTAGGGTGTTTTCTGGAACTAGATTTCCTCCTACTTTACCCGAAAGGCTCACATGAGGGTGAATTAAAAGTGCACCAGTTACCTCCTTATTTTGAACCCATCCACCACCTACATTGTAGTAAATTCGGTCTCCTAAGTTTTGGCTTTTTTCAAGGCCTACTTGCAAGAAATCATTGGTAAACTGGGTGAAACCCACATAGAAGGTGTCAGAAACGGAAACAGTTTCTTTCAAGGAAAAATACTGAATTTCTTGCCCAGCAGTTTTGGCGGGAATGACTACCTCTTCGGTGTACAGGGGCTTTTTGTCTAAATCAGACCATATGACTAGATCCAGAACTTGATCGACCTGCCGTGCATTGTTGAAATCGATGGAAATACCGGTCAAAAATACCGGTTCTGGAGTTACATAGGAAACAGCCAATTGGCCAGATCGCTGATTAATCCCTGCCGTATAGTCTGCCATTCCCTGGTTGTATGCGAAGTAATCTTTCAGTGGAAATTTAGTGCGTACCCGATCATTGGCTCGGAAATCCACCTGTGTGAAGCGCGTGGTATCTGTGCCGTTGATGGAGGTCAAGAGCCCATCTCCAGTGATAAGGGAGGTTTCAAAATACACATCACCAGGTTTACTTGGAACAGGGATTTCTGGAAATGTCCGACTTACAATAGATCTCCTTTCTAAGGCATTGGGAACAGGGTTGATTGGGGTTGTGCTATTGATGGGAAGCAAATTGGTTCCGATGCTGTCACGAACCGTCACGGAATACTCCATGGCCTTGAAGCGATTCTCAAGATTTTGAAACTCACTTTTTACCGTGGACCACTTGCCTTTTTGGTGCTTTCGTAAGAGTTCCCATGGGTAAGCCCCATAGTCACCTAGTCGAACAGTGGTGGGTAGGGTGAGTGCTCGATCTGGGTAGGAAAGGTCAGTGGCGCTGCGCCGTGTATTCAAATAGACATAATCCAGCAGCCAGGAATCAAAGGGTCCGCTTTGGCGGCCATTCGAGAAAAAGCGAAATTGAAAGTTGGCATGTTGCCATTCCGGAAGGATGGCGATGGTTTCTTGGACAAATCGAGTTCGATCTAAAGTTCCCCCACCTTTTTTCTCCCACACACTTAGCCAAATTCCTGCTGGAGTCAAAATCTGCAAGGTGAGGCGGTCATTGCTGTCAGGAACTTCTGCTTTGCCCCCTGCCTGCCAGAAAAAGCTCAGGTAAAGGCTTGTTTTTTGTGCTGCAGAGATCCCACTAAGATCGAGTGGGACACTTGTAAGGTAATCACTTTCACCCTGATCTTTTTCTTGCAAGGAATAGGCTCTTCCTAATTCATCTACGCCATTGAATAAAGCCATCCCAAGGGAAGGGGCTT
>CANGUK010000009.1 GCA_947457095.1 Cyclobacteriaceae bacterium | reverse complement strand
TTGAGCCCTAAGTTTCTATTGGTTGCTCCCGATGCCCGACTATCTTGGCAATATCATTTCCGACGTGCAGAGTTATGGACTTTGGTAGCTGGAGATGCTGCAATTAGTAGAAGCATGGATGATAACCAAGGTCCAGTATTTCCTATGGTTGCAGGAGAGGTGATTTCCTTACAGAAAGGTGAACGTCACCGATTGATCGGTACAGGAGATTGGGGGATTGTCGCCGAGATTTGGATGCATTCGGATGCGAGTCAGCCTTCTGATGAAGAAGATATCGTTCGTTTGCAGGACGACTACGCAAGAAAGTAGGATTACCCCTTATTTAGCGCATCAATTTTCTTAGCAACTTCTTCTGCTTCAGCCATTAATTTGTCTGCGGCGGTTCGGTTGCTATGCGACAGTTTGTGCGCATCTGCCATCATTTTGGCATAAGTTTCCTGAAGCTTTTCCTTTTCGCTTTTCTTTTTGAATAATCCAAACATGAGTTTCGGTTTTAGAGAATAACCGAGTCAACCAAGGATTGTTTAACGAAGGACGGTGCTTTCGCTTGGATACTGGATCTCATCGTCTTTGAATTGGATGAGGTCTTCCAGTCTTCCTGCAGAATTGTAAAACTTCCAAGCACCTTGTTTTTTGCCATCCTTCATGATTCCTTCAGAGGCTTTCCGCCCAGATTCATGGTAGTAAATCCAAAGGCCATCTGCTTTGCCAGATAGGTATTTTCCTTCCGATTCTTTTTGACCAGTTACATAGTAGGTGATACGAGTTCCATTACCATCTTTTAAAGTACCGGCATCTCTGGATTCTTTTCCATCATAGGAATTGTAGGGGCCTACATTCAATAACCTTCCATTGTCCCAGAATTCTTCTTGAGTCAATTGCCTGTTGTCATAAAAAAGTCCCCATATCCCATCTTCAAAACCTAGATTAAACCGACCTACAGACTTGAGTTGACCTCCATCGTAGTAGTAAACCCATTGTCCATTTTCCATGCCCAGAAGGTATTCTCCTTCGGCCACAAGTATTCCGATTTTATTGAAATACTTCCACAGACCAGTTTTGAGGTCATTCTTGTACTCCCCAAGTGCATAAAGCTGCCCATCTGGATAAAAGTTTTTCCAGATGCCAACTTTAGCTCCTCCTTCGTATTGGCCTTGTACAGAAGGTTTGCCCGAACTATGATTTTCTACATAGTCGCCTTCAGGAACGCCAAGAATGTATGTTTTGCGTTTCGAGACCTCCTTGTTGGGAAAGTATTCCTCCCATACACCTACCGCTACATTGTTTTCGTACCGTTCCTTTCGTGCAAGTCGGCCTGTCTCGTAATAGTAACTCCATTCCCCAATTCGATTTCCAAAATCATCATACAGTTCTTCAGCTTCGGGAATTTTGGTTCCTGGAAAAAAGCTTTTCCAAGGGCCTATCTTCACTCCATTTTTATAATTGCCTGTTTGTAGGGGAACATTTGGCAGGGAGAAAGATTTAAAAACTCCATCGAATTGCCCTTTTTTGGCAGTAGCTTCTGCCAGGACGTTTCCTTCGGGGTCAAATTCGAAATAAGGACCTTCCCGTAATCCATCTACGTAGAATTCCCGTACCGCAAGTTCCCCTCCAGGGAAATATGTCAGCCATTGCCCTTCCTTCTTTCCCTCTTTGTAGTTTCCCTCCAACTTGAGCTGACTAGGATCGATGTAGTAATCGCTAGCTTCACTTCCGAAATACTCACTGTACTTGCCAACCAGAATACTATCTTGGAAGATCATCTCTTTGACTAGAAATCCATTGGAATCAAAAAATTGTGCTGGCCCAAAGAGCTTTCCTTCTCGGTAATCTGCGAGTTCCTTTCGCTTGCCATTTGAATGATAACTAGCCCATTGCCCATCTCGTCGACCATTTTTAAAGAAGCCCTCCGTTACAAGGGTGTTGGTTTTGGTGGTGTAGAACTTCCAAAGGCCATTGGGAAGATTTTTCTCTACCAACCCTGTACCTACAATCGCTGAATCACTGGAATAGCGTACGGCAACTTTTGAAGTTTGAGCAGCAAGCGAAAAATGAAGAAGGGATAAGAGTACAATCAGCACATACTTCATAGCGAATCGGGGATCTTAAGATAGGTTGGCAAGAGTTTTCAGTACTCAGAATTGGATGATTTTTTTATACCTACGTAAAAAATCATTTCCTGTTTAAAAATACATCAAATCCTTAGATTTTAATTCCCGAAACGGGTTTAACCTGAAGAATTTTATTCACTTCTTCTTTCAAAAGTTTGAGTCCTAAGTCTTTGTTTGCTGGCAAGCTAATTTCCTTGATCCAAAGTTTAGCTCCTAGCGACTCAGTTGGGATAGACTCGGGTTTTTCGAGATATTCTAGTTGAGCAGGCAGATCCCATGGGCTATGCGCATTGCCCAATTTGAATCCAGCATTCAAAAATGGTTTAGTAGGGAAGGATAAATCTTTCCCGAGAAATACACAGCAAAAAAGACCATGACCGAACCAGCTGACGAAGCGAATGTTGCAGCCTGTGTCCAACTCAAAATCTCGAATTAGATCAAGGACGAAATAGGGGAAGCCCTGTAATTGGTTTCCTTTGGAGATTTTTTTGCCCTTCGAATTGAAGAAAAAATTAGTCAATTCCTCATTGGTGACCGAGTTGCCGAGTTGCTCAAAAAGATCCAGAAAATCAGCCTTCAATTGATTTTGCCGCAAAATCAGCGATTGGTCCAACCAAAGATCTAAGTCAAGAGTCTCTTGCATGGTGTTACCAACGCAGCATTGCCGAAGCCCAAGAAAAGCCTGAACCAAAAGCAGCCAAACAAATCAAGTCATTTTCCTTTAGGCGACCCTGTTCCCAGGCTTGAGAAAGTGCGATCGGAATCGTACCTGCTGTGGTATTGCCCAGGTGCATGATGTTGTTAAATACCTTCTGATCGGGCAACTCCAATTTTTGCTGAATGTATTGGGAGATGCGCAAATTGGCCTGGTGCGGAACGAGAAGATCGATATCGTCCTTGGTCATCTGATTGAAAGCTAAGGCTTCTTGAATCACTTCCATAAATCGAACCACGGCATGCTTGAACACTGCATTTCCATTCATTTTCAGGAAAAAGTCTCCTCGCTCAATCAACTCTTTGGAAATTCGTTCTTTCCCACTGGAGCTAGGTGCGATGCAATAGAGTTCTTCGGCATGGGATCCTTCGGAGTGCAAGTGGGTGCTGATGATTCCGGTCTGTCCAGCTTCAGCTCTACCCACCACCACGGCGCCCGCACCATCTGCAAAGATCACTGCACTGGATCTGCCATCATCGCTTTTGTCCAAGGCGGAAGATTGTATTTCAGCACCTACTACCAATATTTTTTGATACATGCCTGTTTTGATAAACTGATCCGCTACTGATAGTGCGTAGATGAAACCAGAACATGCATTTCGAATATCTAGGGCACCGATGGTTTTAAAGCCCATTTCCCGCTGAAGGAGTACCCCATTTCCAGGTAGAAAATAATCCGGAGTGATGGTTGCAAAAATGATAAAGTCAATGTCATCCTGCTGCACACCAGCACGATCCATGGCCATTTTGCTTGCTTTGGCAGCCATGTTCGTCACCGTGTCAATTCCTGGAGTATACCAACGTCTTTCTTGAATTCCCGTACGCTCCACGATCCATTCGTTGGAGGTATTCATCATCTGGGAAAGTTCATCATTCGTAACAATTCGTTCAGGAACATAATGTCCGGCAGCGAGAATGCGTGAGTTATACATGGGTAGGTAGGATGGGGTGATGGCGAACTAAAATCCCCGCAATATCGGGACTGGAATTTATTTCAACAACTAAAGCAAAGGGCTCGACTTTTCAACCAAACAAGGTATAATTTCCAAATTGGTCCATGGGTGAAGTTTTTCGAAGGACCGACTGAGAATCATTTTGTACCGAATTGACTAGGGGAGATACAGTAAAGCCAAGCATCAATTCGTTTGGATAGGGTTGCAATAGTTCCAACAGTTCAGACTCGGAACTGTAACTATCCAACCATTTTTTTTCATGCTCCCGTTTCAAAATTACCGGCATCCGGTCGTGAACTTCGGAAACAACATCGTTGGGGCTAGTCGTTAAAATCAAGAAGGTATGCTGAGATTCCCCAGAAACGGTTTCGTATTCTTCCCAAATCCCTGCAAAAGCAAAAGTTTCCTCATCTCTAAGGGTAAAGCGATGGGGTATTTTGGTTTTCTTTCCCACCTTTTTCCATTCGTAAAACCCATCTGCCGGAATCAGGCACCTTCTTTTTTGGAAGGAAGTTTTAAAGGAAACTTTTTCATGGACAGATTCTGCTCTTGCATTGATCAACTTTGCCGATACGGGCTTGTTTTGTCCAAAGTCAGGTGTAATTCCCCAATAAAAAAAGGAGAATCCTTTGGGACTATCCGAAGTGATGACAGGCACTAGTTGGGTGGGAGCAACGTTGTACCGAGGTGAAAAATCTACCAGCATTTCTGCTTGGAAGCGTTCTTCGAGTTCAATTTTACTTTTGGCAAGTGAATATCTTCCACACATGATTGCAGTAGTCAACTAATTTGTTCGAAGTTAGGGATCCTGGCAAATAAATTCAACTGCTCGAGTTTCGGAGTAAAATGTTTTATTCGAATCAGCACACATAAATCCTACATGGCCTCCATGCTTTGGAAATTCAAAATTCACTTGATCCAACTTTTTTGCCAAGTCTGAAGGAAAGCAAGTTTTACTCAAAAAGGGATCATTTTGGGCATTAATTACGAGCGTGGGAACAGAAATGTCTGGCAAAAACTGCAGGGAGGAGTTGGTTTGGTAGTATTCTTCTGCGTCAAAAAACCCATGCAAAGGCCCAGTAAATGTATCGTCAAAATCGCGCAGCGTCTGAATTGTAGAAAACTTAGTCAAGTCAAACTCTGCTGGAAATAGTTTTGCCTTTTTTTCAACTTTTTGCCGGAGTGTCTTTAGAAATCGTTTGGTATACATGCCAAATGCAGTCTTTGAAATTTGATCGCAAGAACTACCCAAGTCCAGAGGTACTGAGATGGCTACTCCTTTTTTGATTTTTGGAATTCGCGTACGCTTTTCGCCGAGGTATTTTAGGGTCAGATTTCCACCCAAACTAAAGCCTATTAGAAAAATTTCCTCATACTTTGGAGAGGCATGTTGAATGATTGTGTCTAAATCGTAGGTAGCACCACTGTGGTAAAAAACTGCCTTTCGATTGAGTTCCTCGCCACAGCCTCGGTAATTCCAGGCCAATACATCGAATTCATTGCGCAAAGCTTCTTTGGCCATTCCCAAAATGTATGCCCTGCTACTATTTCCCTCTAATCCATGACTAATTACCACCAATTTTGAGTTGCCCTGCTGGTGCCAATCAATTTCTAAAAAATCCCCATCATGGGTTTCTACCCGTTCTTTAGAGGTGGGAGATAGTTCTACTTGGCGAAAAATTGCTGGATAAACTGTTTCTAAGTGTCCGTTAAAGAGGTAATTAGGCCTTTGGTAGGAACTGGATTGAAGTAAGGGCATGGAGGCAATCGGTCAAAAACTGATTGGAAAATACAGCATATAAATTTGAATAAAGCGTTTTTAAAAACTATTTTTGGGCTCTTTAAAAACTACAAGCGCGAATAGAACATGGCCGAAATTATTAGAATGCCAAAAATGAGTGACACCATGGAAGAAGGTGTGATCGCATCCTGGTTGAAAAAAGTAGGTGACACTGTCAAGCCTGGAGACATTCTTGCAGAGGTCGAGACGGATAAAGCTACCATGGAGTTGGAATCTTACGAAGAGGGGGTTTTGCTTTATGTAGGAGTAAAAGAGAAAGATTCGGTTCCTGTCAATGGAATCATCGCAATAATCGGAGAGAAGGGAGAAGCATTTCAACATTTGTTGTCTGGTGCACCTGCCGAAGTTGTAAAAGCAGAAGTAGCAAGCCCAGCTCCTACACCAGCACCTGCTGTGGCAGAAGTAAAAGCTCCAGCTGCATCCACTGCTTCCATACCTGCCATTGTGGTGACAATGCCCAAAATGAGCGATACGATGCAGGAAGGAACCATCGCTACTTGGTTGAAAAAGGTAGGTGACACTGTCAAGTCTGGTGAAATTATAGCAGAAGTGGAGACCGATAAGGCTACCATGGAATTGGAGTCTTACGAAGATGGTGTCTTGTTGTACATTGGAGTTGAAGCCGGAGGAAGTGTTCCCGTAGATGGGGTCATTGCCGTGATTGGTGAAAAAGGAGCCGATTACCAAAGCCTTTTGGCTGCCCACCAGGCTGGAGGAACTACCGCAGCACCTGTTGAAGTAGCCAGTTCTCAAGCACCTGCGGCTGTAGCAGCCTCTGCTCCAGAAGTGGCTCAAGTACCAGTTGCAGTACCAGCTACTAGTTCAACAGGAAATGAGCGTGTTAAGGCATCTCCACTAGCCAAGAAAATAGCCTCTGAAAAAGGGGTAGACATTCGTCAAGTAGCCGGAAGCGGTGAAGGTGGTCGTATTGTCAAAAGAGATATTGAAACCTTTGTGCCTGCAGCTGCAACTGCTAGTCCACAGGCATCTTCCACCCAGGCAATGGCAAGTCCTGCATTGGGTCAAGAAAGCTTCACAGAAGAGAAGGTTTCTCAGATGCGTAAAACAATTGCCAAGCGATTGGCTGAAAGTAAATATTCAGCACCTCACTTCTACTTGACCATGGAAATCAACATGGACAAGGCAATTGAGGCAAGAAAGAGTATGAATGAGTTTGCAACCGCAAAAATTTCATTCAATGATTTGGTCATTAAAGCATCAGCCGCGGCATTGCGTCAAAATCCAAAAGTAAACTCCAGCTGGCTGGGAGATAAGATCCGCTACAACGACCACATTCACATTGGAATGGCGGTAGCAGTAGAGGAGGGACTCTTAGTTCCAGTGATCCGCTTTGCAGATCAACTTTCCCTCACTCAGATTTCAAATCAAGCCAAATCCTTGGGTCAGCGTGCCAAAAACAAGGAGTTGCAACCTAAGGATTGGGAAGGCAATACCTTCACCATCTCCAATTTGGGAATGTTTGGCATCGATGAATTTACCGCCATCATCAATCCACCAGATGCCTGTATCTTGGCAGTAGGGGGCATTAAGGAAACTGTCATTGTGAAGGACGGCCAAATGAAAGTAGGCAACGTCATGAAGGTGACCCTTTCTTGCGACCACCGTGTCGTGGATGGAGCCGTGGGATCGGCATTCCTTCAGACGCTGAAGGGCTTGCTCGAAGATCCAGTGCGTATCTTAATCTAAACACTACCTGTCAAAAAGTCCTAGTCAAAAAGGACTTTTTGCTTTTGTACGGTTTTTGAACTGCTTCTCAAACTAGGGTATTTTCCTGGTATACTTGAGACTTAACTTTCCATGGAAAAAATAAAATCAACCACCGTCGTAGCGATCCGCCACAAGGGTGAAGTAGTCATAGGCGCAGATGGACAGGCCACCTTAGGCAATACAGTAGCAAAAAGTACAGTGAAGAAAATCAGAGTTCTCCAAGGGGGAAAGATTGTAACTGGTTTTGCAGGATCTACAGCCGATGCCTTTACGCTTTTAGATAAGTTTGAAGAGAAACTTGGAGCCTTTGGCAATAACATGAAGCGTGCTGCCGTAGAACTTGCCAAAGAATGGCGCATGGATCGCATGCTCAGCCGCTTGGAAGCCATGATGATTGTGGCAGATAAGGACGATATTTTGATTATCTCTGGAAATGGCGATGTAATCGAGCCCGATATGGAAATTGCTACCATCGGTTCGGGCAGCGTGTATGCCCAGTCTGCCGCACGGGCGATGAAGAAGTTTGCACCCCAACTTTCTGCCGAAGAAATGGTGCGTGAAAGTCTCCATATCGCAGCAGATGTCTGCATCTACACCAATCACAATTTGGTGGTCGAAAAGGTAACTTCTTAATCTTCCCCACCCATTACGGATGAAGTCGGAAAGAATTCCGACTTTTTTTTATTTCTAGCAAACCCGAAGGGTTGTTTTGATGTTATAACCCTATACTTCACGATTTCAGATGGACACAGCAACAGCAAAAAAGACAGGGAAAAAAGATTTTCAAAAATTGATTTTAGAGGGGTTTGTTTCGCATGTGCTTGAGCATGGCAAAGAACCTGCTTCCATTTTCAAGTTTGCCAAAGATTTAAAAATCAAAGAAGCCGAGTTTTACAATCATTACACCTCCTTTGAAGCCATAAAATCAGCGATCTGGGTAGCCTTATTTGAAGAAACTCATCGCCAATTGGAGGAGCAAGAGGTGTATAAGGAATACGCAGTACGCGAGAAATTCCTTTCCTTCCTATTTACTTGGGTGGAGGAACTCAAAAAAAACAGATCCTACTTATTGTCACTTTACAAGGACAAGGCTGCTACGTTCAAAAATTTACCCGCCGATACACGAGACTTCAAGGAACGATTCACCGATTTTGCATCAGACCTGATCCTAGAGGGAAAAGAAACACAAGAAATTGCCACGCGTCCCTTGATCACCGAAAAATACGATGAGGCGCTGTGGTTACAAGTAGCCTTTGTGTTTCGTTACTGGTTAGATGATAACAGCCCACGATTTGAAAAAACAGATGCTGCCATCGAAAAGTCGGTCAATTTTGCCTTCGACTTGATGGGGAAAAGTGCCTTAGACTCTTTTTTAGACTTAGCGAAGTTTCTTTACCAAACCAAATAAGGAATGTCTGACAAGGTAAAAGAACAGGGATCTATTCCTGTTTCTAAGGTTCAGCGTGCGGCCAAATTTATTTCTACAGGAGCGAAGGTAGGGGGGAATTACGTCAAACATTATGCAAAAAAAATGGTCAATCCCTCGCTCAATCGGGAGGAATTGCACCAGAATAATGCTTCAGATATCTACAACTCTCTAAGTGAACTCAAGGGTTCTGCCCTCAAGGTGGCTCAAATGATGTCCATGGATAAAAATCTACTTCCAAGGGCCTACCAGGATAAGTTTTCCATGGCGCAGTATACTGCACCCCCTTTGTCTTATCCTTTGGTGGTGAAGACTTTTCAGAAGTACTTTCAGAAGACTCCGGAGCAACTCTTTGACACCTTCAGCCGGTCAGCTATTAATGCGGCATCCATCGGGCAGGTGCACCAGGCAACCAAAGGAGACAAAACCTTGGCCGTGAAAATTCAGTATCCTGGAGTGGCAGATTCAGTAAGCTCGGACCTACGACTGGTACGTCCTTTTGCACTTCGCCTACTTAACATGAATGAAAAGGAGTTGGATCACTACATGGGAGAAGTGGAGGAGCGCCTACTGGAGGAAACGGATTACCAACTCGAAGTCACACGTTCTCGGGAAATCTCAGAAGCTTGCATGCACATTCCGAATCTTCGATTTCCGCGTTATTACGATGAATATAGCGCTGAGCGAATTATCACAATGGATTGGATTGCGGGTAAGCACATCAAGGAATGGATGGCAACGAAGCCTAGCCAAGAGTTGAAAAACCAGGTAGGGCAAGCGCTTTGGGATTTTTACCACCACCAAGTGCATAATTTGAAGCAAGTGCATGCGGATCCGCATCCTGGAAATTTTATCATTCAAGAAGATGGAACCTTGGGAATCATTGATTTTGGTTGTGTAAAAGTGATTCCAGAGGATTTTTACCAAGGGTACTTCGCTTTAATCAAGCGGGAATTGGTGATGAATCCAGCCGAATTGGATCAAATCTTCTACGGCCTTGACTTTATCTCAGACAAGGATACCGAAGTGGAGAAAACGTATTTCAAGGGGGTCTTTACTGAAATGATCTCCTTACTTGGCAAACCATTTCACGTCGATCGATTTGATTTTTCTGACGATACCTATTTTGAACAAATCTTCTTGCTTGGAGATCGAATTTCAAACGATAAAATGTTCAAAAGTTCCAGACAAGCCCGAGGGTCCCGACATGGCTTGTATATCAATCGAACTTACTTTGGCTTATACAATTTGCTCAATCAACTTGAAGCGACGGTGGATACCACCAAGCCAGATTGGTTGAACTAAAAAGAGGCTGTCGAATTCGACAGCCTCTTTGTTTTTTTCCACTTATTGAAAGGATTATTTGGAATAGGTCACCCGATAAATGCAGTTGGCTACATCATCTGAGATCAGCAGACTTCCGTCCTTCAATTCCTGAACATCTACTGGTCTTCCCCAGGCTTCCTGGCTTTCTGCATCTAGCCAACCCGTTACAAATACTTCTTGGTCCGTAACCGTTCCAGTAGAATCCATTCGTGCCAAGACCACCTCGTAGCCTGACTTTTTACTGCGATTCCAGCTGCCATGCTTAGCTATAAAAAGTTGGTGCTTGTAGTTGGGGGGGAACTGATCCCCTTCGTAAAAGCGAATTCCCAAAGGGGCAGTATGGGCACCTAATTTGGCTGCTGGCTCGGTGTAGAACGAGGCTTCTTTACCTTCTGTACCTACTTCTGGGTCTTGAATAGTACCTGCATGCCAGTACGGATATCCAAAATGCTGACCGAGGCTAGTGGCTCTATTGAGTTCACAGTCCGGCATATCGTCGCCAAGCATATCGCGTCCATTGTCTGTAAACCAAAGTTCTTTGCTGACAGGGTGCCAATCCATACCTACTGAATTGCGGACTCCATGGGCATAGATTTCAGGTTTTGCACCTGGTTTGCTCACGTCCAATCGAGTGATGCTCGCAAAAATAGGATCCTCGGACACACAGATATTGCAGGGAGCACCTACAGGTATGTATAGTAAGCCATCTGGGCCAAATGCAATGAACTTCCATCCGTGATGGGCTTCGTCAGGATAGCCATCAAAAACCACCTCGTAGGTTGGGTTTTCAAGGTTTTTTTCAATGTCTTTGAATCGTAGGATACGGGAAACTTCCGCTACATACAGGTCTCCATTTTTAATGGCCACTCCATTAGGCATCCGGAGGTCATTAGCTAGGATGTATTTGCTATCAGCCTTTCCATCTCCATTTTCATCCACTAGGGCATAAACATTTTTTTCTTGCCGATTTCCCACGAATACAATCCCACTTTCTGAAATGGCCATCGATCGTGCATTCGGGACATCTGGTGCCCATACGTCAATGCTAAATCCCTCTGGGAGTTTTAGTTTTGCCAACTGCACATCGGCTTTTGCTTCCGAAATCGAGATTTTTGTTCCTACAGGAGTAGTAGAACTGGCTGATTTTTCTTCTCCGCAAGCGAATAGGCTTAGCAGAAGAATTGAAGCAACAATAGGGAAGAGACGAAGGGTTCGAATCATGCGATTTAATTTTGGGTAAATTTAACCGAATAGTTCTGAGAATGATTCAGATTAGACTGGAGTATTGGTTATTTTTGCGGCATGTTATCCATTAGTAACCTCTCTTATTTTATTGGCGGCCGCGCGCTGTACGAAAATGCCAACTTACACATCAAGCCCAAGGATAAAATTGGACTAGTTGGTCAGAATGGTACCGGAAAATCAACTTTGTTAAAAATCATCCACGGCGATTACCTACCTACAACGGGAGAGGTGCAAAAGGCAAAGGATTGTACCATTGGATTTTTGAATCAGGACTTACTTTCCTACCAGTCGGATGACTCTATTTTGGATGTGGCATTGGCAGCATTTAAGGAGACTTTGGCGATTCAAGATGAAATCGATCAGGTGCTCAAGCTGATGGAAACAGACTATTCAGAGGAGGTTATCAATCGATTAGCCTATCTGCAGGATCGATTTGAATCCAATGAGGGGTATACCATCAAAGCCAAAGCAGAGGAGGTATTGGAGGGGATTGGATTTCAAACCAACGACTTGCAGAAGCCGCTGCGCCAATTTTCCGGAGGATGGCGAATGCGGGTAATGCTTGCCAAATTACTTTTGGAAAAGCCAGCATTGTTGATGCTCGATGAACCTACCAACCACCTGGATCTTCCTTCCATCCAATGGGTGGAGAATTACTTAAAAAATTACGAAGGTGCAGTGGTGGTTGTTTCTCACGACCAAACTTTCCTAGACAATTGCATCAGTACCACGGTGGAAGTGGCTAACCAGACCTTAACTTCCTATCCAGGCAATTATTCCTTTTACAAGGAAGAAAAAAAGTTGCGGATGGAGTTGCAGCAGAATGCCTACGAAAACCAGCAGCAGCATATCAAACAAACTGAACGCTTCATTGAACGATTTCGAGCAAAAGCTACCAAATCCAATCAGGTTCAATCTCGAATTAAGGCTTTGGATCGTATGGAGCGGGTGCATGAGGTGGTGAATGACGAGGCTTTCGTGAATTTTAAATTCAAGTTTTCACAAAAATCAGGTCGCGATGTGGTGACTTTGGATCAGGTATCCAAGGCTTATGGGGACTTGACAATTTTGAAAAATACCACAGCCCGCATTGAGCGAGGGGATAAAATTGCCCTGATTGGAGCCAATGGAAAAGGAAAATCTACCTTGCTTCGTATCATTGCTGGAACAGAGGTAATTTCTGGAAAGCGAGCTGAAGGCCACAACGTAATCAAGGCCTTTTTTGCGCAGCACCAATTGGAAGCTCTGACGCTAGATAATGAGATCATTCAAGAAATGTCTCAGGCGGGGAGTGGAAAAACAGAAATGGAGCTTCGTGGCGTGTTGGGATGTTTCCTTTTTTCCAACGAAGAAGTATACAAAAAAATCAAGGTGCTGTCAGGAGGGGAGAAGTCGCGTGTGGCTTTGGCCAAAACGCTGATTTCTGAGGCCAATTTTTTGTTGCTAGATGAACCGACCAACCACCTGGATTTTCAATCCGTAAATATATTGATTCAGGCCTTGCAGCAGTACGAGGGTACTTTTATCACGGTTTCTCACGATCGACACTTTATCAAAGGGGTGGCCAACAAAATCTGGTATATCGAACAGCATGAAATCAAGGAATACCCAGGCACCTATGAGGAATATGAGTTTTGGAGAAGCCAGCAGGTAACTCAGGAGGCCGCCGCACCCGTGCAAAAGTCTGTCAAACCAGTAGCAGAGACGCCTTCAAAAAGTAAAGAAGATACGCAGCAAGTCAAACGGGAATTGAAAAAATTGGAGGATCAATTGCAAGTTGTCGAAAAAGAAATCCACCAATTGGAAGTTCAAAAACAGGATTTGGAAGTCAAATTGGCGGAACCTACCTTATACTTGAATGAAGTGGAAGCCCAGAAAATTCAGACCAGTTATCAGCAGGTTCAATCTTCACTTGAAAAAGTGAATGCCACCTGGGAGCAGCTGGTGGATCAAATCTCCACACTCCAACAACAAGTAGCTTAGGTTTAACTTAGAATAGGCACATGAAAACTCAGGCATTGTTCATTCTTTTTCTAACCCTCTCTTTTTTGGGAAATGCACAGGTGCTTGAGGATAAGGTGTATGCAGACCACATCCTATCTGTTCGAATGTTCCCTCAAGGGGGAGATATAGAGAGTCAATTGAATGCGCCTGTGGTTTCTTTGACCGATTCCAAATCCTTGGTGGTATGGTTTGACGATGTGTCCTATGACCCGGAGATGTACACGGCCAAACTGGTTCACTGTGACGCAGACTGGAAAAAATCGGCTTTGCGGGACACTGATTTTTCCTTGGCATTCAATGAATTCACCTTATCGGACTATGCCTATTCAGTCAATACACGGATGCCTTACATTAGGTATTCCTTTACCCTTCCTCGGGTAAGTAAATCTGGAAACTACCTGCTGAAGGTGTACAAAAATCGTGATGAAAATGCACTCATCTTCACCAAGCGATTTATGGTGGTGGAGAGTTTGGCTGCAGTAGCCGCTCAAGTGGTACCCCCCGCACAGACCGAGGATCGTAGAACCTTGCAACAAATCAATACTTCGGTCAACTATAGCAATCTGGAAGTAGTTGATCCTCAGGTTCAAATCAAAGTAGTTTTTCGACAGAACCAGCGTTGGGACAACGCAAAAGTATTGAGTAAGCCTACCTTTTTGAATCAAAATTCCAAACTTCTTCGGTATGAACCCTTTGAGGGGGAAAGTACCTTTCGAGCCGGAAACGAGTTTCGATTTATTGACTTGCGCTTCATCCGCGCAACAGGGGTCAATGTAGCTTCGGTCAAGGTGGAAGAAACCCTGGTGGCTGCAGAAGCACGGGTGGATTTACCACGTCCAGGTGGGGCCTATGCTCAGTATTTGGATCTCAATGGGTTCTATGTGGTGCAAACGAATGATCGACCAGGCGGAGATCCAGAAGTAGAAAGTGAATACGTTTACACCACTTTTTACCTCAATGATGCGCCTGGAAAAAACATCAAGTTGATGGGAGCACTCAGTCAATGGGGAAAGGCTCCTGAGGCGACCATGGTGTACGATAGCAAAAAGCGATTGTATTCCACTTCTATTTTATTGAAGCAAGGGTGGTATGACTATCAGTTTGCTTATGCAAATGGAGATGGGACCTTTGACTTTGAATCTTTGGAGGGAAGTCATTTTCAAACCGAGAATGAGTACGAGGTATTTGTGTATTACCGAGGGCTTGGTTCTCGCTACGATCAATTGGTGGGGTATGTGTACCTGCAACCAAATAAGCGGAGACTCTAATTCATTTTTTTCCAAAAAATAACCCCCAAAAAGAAAAACTCTTTGGGGGTCTATAGAGGTAAGTCGAAGGAATTAAAATTCCTCAGTAGAGGCTTCAGATTCTTCTTCCGTAGGGGCTACATTTTGTCGAACTCGTTCGCCAGTGGCTTTGTAAGGCACAAAACCTTCTCTTTTAAACTTGTAAGGAGTAGTTTTATTGTCAGCAGGATGCGTGGCCAAGTCCATCATTCCAAAACCCTTATGGGTAAAGGCACCCAATCCACATTTGAATACAAAATCCTGTACTTCAGGAGCGGCATAAAGGGTGAATGGAAGTGTATATCCTCGTACCTCGTATTTTACGTCTAGGTCGTAGACCGCGTAGATTCGAGCAAACTTTTTCTGCTGTTCTTTTAACTTGTTCACATAGACCATATCGGGCACTACCTGAAACTTGAAGAAAGATTCCATTTGTTCTGGGGTGTACCAGCCTGATTTTTCCATACGAGTCAAGGTAGATTCATACAATAAATCAGAGAATTCATCACTGTCTGGGTTGATGAATCGCTTTCCCGCTTCTTCATTGAATGCTGGTGTGATGAGCACCAAAGGAGAGATGCAGACAAACTTATTGGAAACCTCCAAGGTAGGTTCAGTCTCTAGTTCGGTGTACTCAGGGGAAAGGATTAAGTTGCCCAACTCAATTTTTGGAGTGGCGAATACTTGTTCTAGCAAGTAATCGATAAACTCTTCACTCTGAGAGGAAAGGACAAGCGTGACCAAACTGGAGTAGTAGTGCAATCCACTACGGCTCACCTTGGTTTGTCCCTTCAATCCTGAGAAATTGAAGAAATTGTAGTTGAAGAATTCTTCTTTCCCTCCTTTGACGATGACTCCTTTGAGGAATTGAGCCAGAATGTACTGGTGGTGGAAAGGCAAAAAGGAGCCTTTGTTTTTTAAGGAAAATATAATACGTACTCTCACGGTGGTGAAAAATAAAATGAAACAATCCAATCCTTGGTTTCGCCAAGCCTTGGTAATTAACTACTTGATGTAAAATTACACTAATTTCTTATCAAAACTCAAACATTAAATCTAAAATGCATAATATCCCCATCTTGGACAACGTATTCTTTGCCTTCGATTGAGATTTTACCATTATCTCTACAAACTGCCTCGCTCTTAAATTGTTTATAATCTGCAAGTCGAATTACTTCGGCTTTGATAAATCCTCGTTCAAAGTCGGTGTGAATCACCCCGGCGGCTTGCGGCGCTTTCCATCCTTTACGGATCGTCCAAGCGCGAACCTCTTGCACACCGGCGGTAAAGTAAGTGATCAAGTCGAGTAGGGTGTAGGCACCATAAATCAGACGATTAAGCCCACTTTCGTTGAGTCCATACTCTCCTAGAAATAGTGCCTTTTCCTCTGGGTCGTCAAATTCGGCGATTTGGGATTCGATGGCTGCACAAAGGATAATGACTTCTGCATTTTCCTCTTTTACTTTTTCACGAAGTTTGGTTACAAAAGCGTTTCCTGTGTGAATGCTTGCCTCGTCTACGTTGGCTACATAGAGTACTGGCTTGATGGTGAGAAGTTGAAGGTCACGAACGGCTTCTAAATCTTCCTTATCTACTTCGATGCCACGTGCATTTAGTCCTGAAGTCAGTCCATCTTTAAATCGGAGCAAGGTTTCCAATTCACGCTTGGCTTTGGCGTCTCCGGATTTAGCCATCTTTTCGATCCGCTGAATCTTTTTTTCTACGGATTCCAAATCCTTCAACTGCAATTCGGTGTCGATTACTTCTTTGTCAAAAATCGGGTCTACGCCACCAGCGACGTGAACGATATTGTTGTCTTCAAAGCAGCGAATCACGTGAATGATGGCGTCTACTTCACGAATGTTGGCTAAGAACTTATTTCCCAATCCTTCGCCTTTGGAGGCACCTTTTACAAGTCCTGCAATGTCTACAAACTCGATGATGGTGGGAACCACACGTTGCGGATTGACCAAGGCTTCAAGTTCCTGCAAGCGAACATCAGGAACTGAGACTACACCCACATTGGGTTCGATGGTACAAAAAGGAAAATTTGCTGCTTCTGCTTTGGCGCTAGAGAGCGCATTAAACAAGGTAGATTTGCCCACATTGGGGAGACCTACTATGCCACATTGTAATGCCATTAATTCGTTGCTTTAATTTTAAATATTTTATAGGACTTGTACCCACTGTAAAATTCCAAGACCGATACTCTGAAAATGGTGTAAACGGGTATGGCAAAGATCATCCCTACGATTCCTGCGATTTTTGCACCTGCAAAGATAATAACAAATATTTCAAGGGGATGTGCTTTTACGGATTTGGAAAAAATAAGCGGCTGCAGGAGCACATTGTCAGTAATCTGAACTGCCGCAAATACAGAAATAATTTTAAAGAGGAAGAAATTGTATTCACTGTCTGCGGTAAAATCCCCTGTGGAAATGCCTACAACGATGCCAAAAACCGTTCCTAGTATCGGACCTGCGTAGGGGATAAGGTTGGCAATTGATGCAAAAAGGGCAATAGTCAGCGCATATTCTACACCGGCTAAGGTAAGTCCCGATGCTGCGAGTAAGAAAATAGCCAATACTTGAAGCAAAAGCCCAAAAAGGTAATTGGATAGGAGTTTTTCAACTTTAGTAAAGGTTGCTACAGACAATTCAAAGTAGGCATTAGGGATTAGGTTCAGGAGATTTCTGCGAAGCAGGCCATTCTCTAGAAGTAGGAAAAAAGTAATAAAGGCAATCGCCATGGTGCCAATAAATACATTGCTGGTTACCGAAATGACTCCCGATATAAAACCGCCGATGTCAAATTTCTTCAATGCCTCTTGCACCGAAAGGCGAAGTTCTTCCAGAAGGATTCCTTTCTTATTTTCAATCAGTTGATACTTCATCAAAAATCGCTCGAGCTTCTCTAAAGGAACTTCCATTTGCAGGTAGATGCTATCCAAATCCAACTCGCTCAAAAGAATAACTTGGCGATTGATTAGGGGGAAAAAGAGGAGTCCCAATAAGAATACAATGGAAACTACCACGGCATAAGAGGCAAGAATGGCAATGCCTCTCGGAATATGCTGACCAATAATATGTACTTCATTGATTCGATTGGTCAAGGGGCGAAGCAAGGCAGCCAAAATCAACGATACGACCAAATACAGTGAAATAGCAGAAAAATACCAACCAAACACCAGGAAGGTGAGAAAGAAGAGGATCAGGTAGACGAAAAACCGCTGCATGGATGTAAAAGAAAAGGAGGCAGAAGCCTCCTCAAATATATTGGAATAAGAATAGTATCCCTAATGAAGTACTACTGGTTTATTCCCAGCGTAGGTCATTATTTACTTCGTTCTCAGATTCTTCGTTCTCAAACTGTTCAAAATCGAAGTCAGGAAGCAAATCGTTTTTCACGTGGTCTACTGCTTCATTCAGTGCATTGACGAATTTGAAAAAATCCTCTTTGTACAAGAAGATTTTGTGCTTCTCATAACTGAAGCTGTCACCATCTGTTCTTCGCTTGCTCTCTGTAATGGTCAGGTAATAATCGTTTCCACGGGTTGATTTGATATCAAAAAAATAAGTTCTTTTTCCTGCCTTTACTTTTTTAGAGAAAATTTCATCTCTATCGTATCCTCGGTGATCTTCCAATGTTGTAGGGGTTATTGGTTGGAATGATTTAATTATTGGGTCTAAGATAAGGGAAAAGCAAGGTAGAATTCAAAACGAAGTCCTCCTTTTTTTTAAAAATCTGTAAAAAAAAGAGTACAAGAGGATATAAAACCGACACAAACCCCATTTGGTTAAACAAGAAGTACAGGTTAAAACGAAGAAATATATAGCCTATAATCTTGGTTATGAAGTAAATAACCAGGTAAAAAAAGTTAACAGAGAGATGCTTTGTGCATACAAATGAAGCCTGCATTTTTAAAGTCAGCGGCAAAAAAAAAGGCTGTTTCTGATAAGAAACAGCCTAATTCGGTTGTCATAAAAATTTATTCTCCGTGTAAGAAAGCTTTCTTGGAAAGAAGCGCTTCTTCAGTTTCTCGGTGATCAGGATCATCTACGCAGCAATCTACCGGACAAACAGCCGCACATTGAGGCTCTTCATGGAAGCCGTTGCATTCGGTACATTTATCCGATACGATGTAATAAAATTCATCTGAAACAGGAGTTTGCTTAGCAGTAGCAACCACCACTGTTCCATCTTCAAGGGTCACTTCTTTCAAGTTGGTGCCTCCAGCCCAAGTCCATTCTACTCCACCTTCATAGATTGCCGTGTTGGGGCATTCAGGTTCGCATGCACCACAATTGATGCATTCGTCTGTAATCATTATTGCCATAGGTAGTCAAATTTGAATTCAAAGTTACAACCTCCTAAACACCTAGGCAATAAAAAAGTTGTCACACTAATTAATTTTATTTTATTCCATAGGGTTTTCTTTTTGGGTACCTTTGCATCATGCACGCTAATTTCCCGCTTTCTGATCGAATTTCGGCATTTATTCGCCTAGGAAACCTTTTGTCTGATTTGGAAGGCGACGAAAAATTTGAACTTTTTCAACAAGCCCAAAATCAAAATGCTTGGTTTACCCCGCAATCCTTGGATCAGGCATTGAAAGGAATTCAGGTGCTCTTAGATGCCGAGGCATTGGAAAAGTGGGTGGCCAACTATTCTTTTTCAGAAACGGATCAGCCGCAGCAAATCGGATTAATGCTTGCTGGGAATATCCCTGGGGTAGGCTTTCACGATATTTTGGCAGTATTGATTGCTGGCCATTTTGCATGCATCAAACTAAGTTCTCAGGATACTGCATTGCCACTTTGGTTACTCCGTCAATTGAAGGCCATTGAGCCCCGTTTTTCAGAGCGAATTTTTATTGAAGAACTCTTAAAAAACAAACAGGCCTACATCGCCACTGGGAGCGACAATTCTGCCCGGTACTTCAACTATTACTTTGGGAAATATCCACACTTGATTCGTTCCAATCGGACTTCTGTGGCCATTCTTCAAGGGGATGAATCTCTTGCCGATTTGCAAGCCTTGGGGAACGATATATTTGATTACTTTGGTTTGGGTTGTAGAAACGTTTCCAAAGTATTTGTCAAAAATCAAGCGCAGTTGACGCAACTTCTAGATGCAATTCAAGCCTTTGATTGGGTGGCCAATCACCACAAGTACTTCAACAATTACGAGTACAACAAGTCCATTTATTTGGTCAATGGCACTCCGCACTTGGACAATGGTTTTCTCCTGCTAAAAGAATCTGCAGACTTAGTGTCTCCCATAGGGGTGCTTTTTTACGAAGTCTACGAGGACGAAGCAGCCTTGCAATCCAAACTTTCAGCCTTAGCGAGCCAGATCCAATGCGTGGTGGGGCATTCAAGCTTAAGTATTCCTGGAATAATTCCGTTTGGTCAAACCCAGTGTCCAGCCCCATGGGACTATGCAGATGGCGTAGATACCCTTCAATTTTTAAGTGGGTTAGGAGTTTAGGAAAAATTCCAGGAGGATTCCAGGTTTTTACTTCAATTTAGGCAACCCGATAAGCGGAATGTTCGTTACCTTTTTTGTTGCTTTTTCCTATATTCGCAGTCGGAAATTTGAACCATTTACTCCATAAACTATACAAAACGATGGCTTTTGATATCGAAATGATCAAAGAGGTGTATGCACAGATCCCTAGTCGTATTGCAGCGGCAAGAAAGGTGGTCGGCAAACCGCTTACATTGACTGAAAAAATTCTTTACGCTCACTTAACTGAAGGGGCTGCTAGTCAGGCATTTAAAAGAGGAACCTCCTACGTTGATTTTCAACCCGATCGCGTTGCGATGCAAGATGCTACTGCACAGATGGCCCTTTTGCAATTTATGCAGGCAGGTCGTTCTCAGGTTGCTGTTCCTTCTACAGTTCACTGCGATCACTTGATCCAAGCAGAAATTGGAGCAGATCAAGATTTGAGCAAAGCAAAAGATAAAAACAAAGAGGTATATGATTTTTTGGCCTCTGTATCGAATAAGTATGGCATCGGATTCTGGAAGCCGGGAGCAGGAATCATTCACCAAGTGGTGTTGGAAAACTATGCTTTTCCAGGTGGAATGATGATCGGTACTGATTCCCATACTCCCAATGCAGGAGGACTTGGGATGATTGCGATTGGTGTAGGTGGTGCTGATGCCTGTGACGTAATGGCTGGATTGCCTTGGGAATTGAAGTTTCCAAAATTGATTGGTGTGAAGTTGACCGGTAAAATGTCGGGCTGGACTTCTGCCAAAGACGTGATTTTGAAGGTTGCAGGTATCCTGACCGTAAAAGGTGGAACTGGCGCGATCGTTGAGTATTTTGGAGAAGGAGCTCGCTCCCTATCCGCTACTGGTAAAGGAACCATCTGTAACATGGGTGCTGAGATTGGTGCTACTACCTCCATTTTTGGTTACGATGAAAAATCTGCTGCCTACCTTTCCGGAACAGGTCGTTCCGATATCGCGACACTCGCAAATGGTATCGCAGAACATTTGACTGGTGACGCTGAAGTGTATGCTAACCCAGAGCAGTACTTTGATCAGGTAATTGAAATCAATCTTTCTGAACTTGAGCCGCATGTAAATGGTCCATTTACACCAGATTTGGCTTGGCCAATCTCTAAATTCGCTGCCGCTGTCAGAGAAAATGGATGGCCAGCGAAATTGGATGTGGGCTTGATCGGTTCTTGTACCAACTCCTCCTACGAGGACATTTCTAGAGCGGCTTCTCTTGCGCAGCAGGCAGTAGATAAAAAGTTGGTTGCCAAGTCGGAGTATACCATCACCCCAGGTTCTGAGCAAGTTCGTTTCACTGTGGCTCGAGATGGATTTTTGGACACCTTCGACAAAATGGGAGGCGTGGTGCTTGCCAATGCTTGCGGTCCATGCATCGGACAATGGGCCAGACATGGCGCTGAAAAGCAAGAGAAGAACTCCATCATTACTTCATTTAACCGAAATTTTGCGAAGCGTGCGGATGGAAATCCTAATACACACGCGTTCGTAGCCTCTCCTGAGATCGTGACTGCACTAGCAATCGCTGGCGACCTAACATTTAACCCACTTACGGATACCTTGACCAACTCTGAAGGTGTTCAAGTTCGCTTGGATGAGCCAAGAGGATTGGAATTGCCTACTAAAGGCTTTGCAGTGGAAGATGCTGGATACCAGGCTCCTGCACAAGACGGATCCAAGGTTCAGGTACTCGTTTCCCCAACTTCTGATCGTTTGCAACTATTGGATTCATTCGCAGCTTGGGAAGGCGTGGACTTGAAAGGTTTGAAGTTATTGATCAAAGCCAAAGGAAAATGTACCACGGACCACATCTCGATGGCAGGCCCTTGGTTGAAATACAGAGGTCATTTGGACAATATCTCCAACAACATGCTCATCGGAGCGGTAAATGCCTTCAACGATGCCACCAACTCGGTGAAAAATCAATTGTCTGGTGGTTATGGTGAAGTTCCAGCAACGCAACGTGCTTACAAAGCAGCAGGAATTGGATCCATTGTGGTAGGAGATGAAAACTATGGTGAAGGATCTTCCAGAGAGCATGCGGCCATGGAACCTAGATTCCTAGGTGTTCGCGCGATCTTAGTGAAGTCATTTGCTCGTATTCACGAGACCAACTTAAAGAAGCAGGGCATGCTTGCATTGACTTTTGCAAATCCGTCGGATTACGACTTGATCCAAGAAAATGATGTAATCGACATCAATGGCTTGACTACGTTTGCGCCAGGAAAGTCCTTGGAAGTGGTCTTCCATCATGCAGATGGTACCTCCCACACTGTGGTGGCTAATCACACCTACAATGAAGGACAGATCGAATGGTTTAAGGCAGGTAGTGCTTTGAACCTGATCAAGGCAGCCAAAGCTTAAGCAAGTTTTAATTTAAGAAAGCCGTAATGATTACTTCGTTACGGCTTTTTTTACATCCAAACGCTATGAAAAGGATTCTTTTGTTTCAGTTAATTATGGTCTGCTTGGGTTTGGCTTTAAGCCAAACCGTGGTGGCGCAAAATGAATCCGATGAACGTTCTTTGCTCCAAGTTCAAAAGGGGATAAGTTTTACCAAAGACTCCTTATTCAGTTTGAATATGCGTTTTCGATTGCAAAACCGCATTGGCTTTCGAACGGAAAGCGGAGAGGATTTGAGTTTTGAACAGACTGATTTTCGTATTCGAAGATTAAGGGTGCGATTGGATGGTTTTGTGTTCAATCCACGTATTCAGTACTACATCCAACTCGGATTTTCCAAATCAGACATGGACTTGGATGGGGGAGAGGTCGCCCAGCCTATTCGAGATGCCATTTTGTATTATCATTTTAGTCCGAACTTTTATGTTGGTTTAGGACAAGCCAAACTCCCAGGTAACCGAGAGCGTGTCATTAGTTCTGGAAATCTGCAGTTTGCAGAGCGATCCATAGCCAATTCTTTTTTTACCCTAGATCGAGATTTTGGTGTTTTTGCCTATTACACTATTCCCAGTCAGGGTAAGGCTGTTTACCAATTCAAAGGAGCGATTAGCTCGGGCGAAGGAAGAAATCCTTCCGTAGGAGATCGAGGCTTGAGTTACACGGGAAGAATGGAAGTCTTGCCTTTTGGAAAATTCACCAACGGAGGGGATTATTCCGAAGGAGACCTTGAGTTGGAGGCTCGCCCCAAACTTTCTTTAGGTGCCAGTTACAATTACAACGAAAGTGGTTCACGGTCTCGAGGGCAGTTGGGGCCGGAGTTGTATCAAAAGCGGGATCAGCGTGTGTTTATTGCAGATATGATGTTGAAATATAAGGGATGGGCCCTCCTTGGTGAGTATTTTTCCAGAAACGCTTCCAATCCCATCACCTACAATCCACTTGGGCTCCGACAAGCGGTATGGGTGGGTTCAGGCCAAAATTTTCAAGTAAGTAAACTGATTTCCAAGCAGGGAGAACTTGCCATCCGCTATGCACAAATCACCCCTAAGCAATCGATCCGAAATTTGGAAATGCAGCGAGAGGAGACCACGCTTGGCTATACCCATTATGTAGGAGGTCACCGGGTGAAGTTGCAAGGAAATTTGGGATATTCCTGGGCCAATAACCAATTTCTACTATCTGAAACGGCAAACTATTGGTTTGGGCTATTCCAGGTTGAATTTGGTATCTAATCAGGGACTTGTCTCCCTTGGAATTGATTTCTACAAGGCTCTCGCTTTTGAAAGGTACTCCTGCACCAAGTCCATTTCGGGATGGCTGATTGCCAATTCTTCCAAGAAACTCAAGGCTTCTATCTTTTTTCCCGCTAAGGTGTAATAGATGCCCTTATTTCGAAGTGCAAACGGATTTTTGTCATCCATCGCCAAACTTTGGTTGATCAGCGTAAGACCTTCTTCCAATTGATTCAAATAGAGATGGTACAATCCCTGGTTGTTGTAAAAATACGCCTGTCGATTGTCTAGCGTGATGGCTTTCTCTACGGATTTAAGCGCTCCTTCGTAATTTTTCTCCTCAAACAAGATCATTGACCGCAAGTTGTGAAGGTTGGGTTCCAAGGGATTTATCTCCTCTGCCTTTGCCAATAGTGACATGGCGGATACGTAATCTTTTTGGTAGAAATGAATGGTTGCTTGGTTGACCAAGAGGTCCGAATTTTTGGGATCTAATTCCGCTGCTTTTTGAAAGGATTGTAGTGCATCTGAATAGGATTTGAGTTTCTCTTCAGTAAGTCCCTTCAAGAAATAGGACCTCCAATCCGTTGGATTTTGGGTAACCATTCGGGCAGCATCCTCCTTGGCATTGTAATTGGCTCCTAAGTCCAAATAAGCCAATCCCCGCTGGAAAAGTGCATCCGTATAGTCTGGTTTTTTTTGAATGGCATCACTAAAATCTTGAATAGCAGCCTCCAACTGGTTTAATTGAATGTGCGCCATCCCCTTGTTGTAGTAGGCGTCTACAAAATTGGAATCCAGCGCAATGGCTTCTTCATAAAACCCCAAAGCAGTTTTGGGGTCATTTTCTTCCATTTTCTTGTTGCCCTTGAGCAAGAATCTGCCTTTTTTGTCATCAATGCTATCGCATCCCATCCAAAAAAGAAGGGCTACGATGAGGAGTAGATTAGGAATTCGAAATTTCATCGGGAGTTGGTTTGGGTGGGTCTGCCTTTGGTTCTTCACCCAGTAGCAATGCAAAAGGTTTGGTGGAAGAAGACAAATCAAAAATTTCACGCAGTATGGCTAAAATGGGGATAATCAAAATCATGCCAGCAACGCCCCAAATGGAGGCGCCTAGAAGGAGTCCAAGAAAGGTCATGAATGCATTCAAATTGACTTGACTTCCCACAATCTTTGGAGTTAAAAAATTACCTTCCAAGAGTTGAATGGCCTGGTATGCCCCGAGAATTAACAGAGGGGAGAGCAGGTTGTCCATGGTCAATAGGGCATAACTCATGGGAAGTAATGCACCAATAAATGGCCCCACGTAAGGGATGATATTTAAAATCGCCCCAATCACCCCGAAAAATATGGCATGTTCTACTCCAATGAGGGAATAGGCGGTGATATTCAGAATCGCAAGAATCACCATTACCTTGCCAACCCCGGAGATGTAGTTTAGTACTACTTTTCGCAAGCGGATTAATTGTGACTTGACTTCTGCTGGATCAGCATCTCTAAAAATGGCGATCAGTACGCTCACTAAGTGATCCCGATACAGTAAAAAGAAAAACATGAATAAAGGTATCAAAATAAGGCTACTCAAGGATCCGATGGCATTGATTGCAAATGCAGAAATACTGCTGCTATTTTTATTGAGTAAACTGAGCAAGACATCCGGGTCCAATTGGTCTGCTAATTTCTGTTGAAAACCGAGTTGCGTGCTTGTAAACTGGTCTACTTGCTGGATAAGTGTGGTAATTCGGGCTGAAACACCTGCAAAATCCGCAGAAAAACTAATCAAATTACTTACAATAAAGCTCAGCAATCCAACCACTAAACCTATCATTAGCACCAAAGAAATGATGCTAGACAGGATGCGAGGAAACCTGTATTTTTCTAGAATAAGACTTAATGGAGTGAATAATACCGCAAAAAATGCCCCCAAAGCCAATGGGATTAGAATGGACTTTCCGACAATTAGGATAAATAGTACCACAATCAACAAAGACAAAACTGCCAAAGCCTTGAGGTAGGGTGGGAGTTGAAGTGTTTTTGGAGTCATCAGCGGTTTTGGGTGTTGTGTTAATGATAGCCGTTAATTACCCACTACTAAGCCACTACGCTTCAAGAGGGCATCTGGTTTTGGTTCACGTCCGCGAAAACGAGCATACAAGAGGGATGGATGCTCAGTTCCTCCAGCAGAAAGTATGTTTTTTTCAAAGGAAATGGCGGTATGTGAATCAAATACTCCTTTTTCTTGGAACAATTCAAAGGCATCTGCATCGAGCACTTCAGCCCATTTGTAACTGTAATACCCTGAAGCATAGCCCCCTTGGAAAATGTGTGAAAAACTGGTGCTGATGCGGGTAGTTTCAATGCTTGGCAGCAGTTCGGTAGCCTTAAGAACCTCCTTTTCAAAAGTTTTGATGTCCTCGATTTGACTTGAATCTTGGCTATGGTAGGCCATATCCAATAAAGCAAAACTCAATTGGCGCAGGGTCATGTAACCTTGCTGGAAATTGGCGGCCTTCTTGATTTTTTCCACCAGCGCAGCGGGAATGGGTTCTCCTGTTTGGTAATGACGAGCAAATAAATCCAGGCATTCCTTCTCGTAGCACCAGTTCTCAAAAATTTGAGAGGGTAGTTCCACAAAATCCCAAAACACACTTGTGCCGGATAGGCTTTCATATACCCCTCGAGCCAGCATTCCGTGAAGGGCATGCCCAAACTCATGGAATAGGGTAGTTACCTCGTTAAATGTCAATAAACTTGGGCTTGACTTGGTTGGCTTCGTAAAGTTGCACACAATAGATATATGTGGCCGATGATCGGTTCCGCTTTCCTTGTATTGACCTCGATAGGAAGTCATCCAAGCTCCATTTCGCTTACCAGGTCTGGGGAAGAAGTCTGCATAAAACACCGATAAAAACTGATTCTCGCGGTCGTACACTTCGTATGCGGTCACTTCCGGATGGTAGACGGGAATTTCTGAATTGGGCACAAAGCGAAGTCCAAATAAGCGAGAGGCAGTAGCAAAGACTCCTGAAATCACATTTTCCAAACTGAAGTAAGGGCGAAGTTCCTCCTCGTCAAATGCATACTTTTCCTTTTTAAGCAGTTCGGAATAGTATGCGAAATCCCATTTTTCTAAAACTTCCAATTGATCCAACTTCTTGGCTAATTCTGCTACCTCTTGCACATCAAGTTTGGCTTTGGGCTTTGCTTTTTCCAAAAGTGAATTCAAAAACTCGAAAACGGTACCTGGGCTTTTAGCCATTCGCTCTTCCAAGGTGAAATGTGAATGACTTTCGTAGCCCAAGAGTTTTGCGCGACGGTGCCTCAGGGATACCAATTGCTTGATGATGTCCTGGTTATCTAATTCGTCTCCTTTGGCGCATTTGGTATTGAAAGCCATAAACAAGGTCTTTCTCAAGTCTCTGTTTTTGGCGTAGGTCATCACCGGAATGTAGGAGGGATAATCCAAGGAAAATGCCCAATTGCCTGCATGCCCCTTTTCTTCCGCAAGTTGCGCCGCTGCTTCTAGCGCTCCTTGTGGGAGGCCTTCCAACTCACTTTTTTGATTTACCAAATGAAGAAATCGGTTGGTCTCTGCAAGCACATGTTCTCCAAATTGTAGATTCAATTGTGCAAGTTCTTGGTCTATTTCCCGAAGGGTTTCAGCATCTGCTTCCCCCAATTGGGCTCCATTGCGTACAAAGGACTTGTATGTTTTTTCTAAAAGAGTGGATTGTTCCGCTGTAAAGGATAGAGATTCTTTCTGCTCATATACCTGAGCGATGCGCTGAAATAGTTCCTGATCCAACAAGACATCATTCGCATGCGCTGTAAGTAGTGGAGAAATCACGCGGGCAAGCCCTTGTAATTCGTCATTCGTTTCTGCTGAATTGAGGTTAAAAAATAGCGCAGATAGGATGCCTAAGTGCTTCCCGCTTTTTTCCAAAGCTTCCACGGTATTTTCAAAACTGGGAAGGGACACCGTCTTGATGGCTTCAATCTCCTTTTTTGCTTCTTCTATCGCTGCGAGAAAAGCCGGTTGAAAATGAGCCGTCGAAATCTCTGGAAAAGGTGCTGTGTTGAAAGGTCCGGTAAACGAGGAAAGTAGCGGGTTGCTCATGAAAGCGAATGGGTAATGCGTTGCAGGTTACTAAAATACTGTTGCAAAATTACCGATTTGCAGGGGATTTAACCTGAATCTTCCCTCAAATTCTAGTTACTGTCCTATAAAAAATAAAGGCCAGGAAAACCCTGGCCTTTGATTCGATTAGTGGAAGTCACAAGTCATGGATTCCATGCCAATAGGAGCCCCATCTGGGATGCTGAGCACTTGCTGAGGAGTTAATTCTTCAGAAAGACTCAGGTAGGCATCAATCTTTTGCTTTAAGTAATCCCGATGTGCTTGCAATAGTGTAGGATATGAACCCGGGGAATTGCTTAGCTGGCGCAATTGATTTCGTACCAATGCACGAACAGTTTGAGATGCTCCTGCATTTTTCGACAAGGCAATCAAGTGGTCTACCAATTTGGCTTCGGTCATGAGCTTAATTTCCACTCCAAGTCCATTTGGCATGGAATTACTAAATACTTGATTACTTACTTTCTCCAACACCGTTTCTAGGCCAGGTAAAGATTTATCTTGAAGTTGCTGCAAGTAAATGCGGTTGGCTCTTCCAGACTCGAAAAGGAAGGTGAATGTGGCATCCACTACATTTTCCGCAGGGGCGATTGGATCAAAGACAGGTCCGGTGCGTGAAGGGAAAGTTTCTCGATTTTTTCCATACCCATAAGGTCGAGGGGGAATCAAGGCCAAAATCGAGGCAGGAATCTCCAATTGTGCAGTGCTGATGGAAAGTAGGAGTGCATCTAAGGCATCTTTTTGACTCTTTGCGTTGATCCATTGATGGGCAGTTTGGTTATCACCTTTGATTTTGTAGGTATAGTCCATTCCACCAACCAACTTGCTGGTTGCTTCCAACTGGTAGCGGTGCATCAGGTATAGGGGTACAAATACTTCTTCAAGGATTGCTTGAGGCTCTCCGGCTTTGATGGCATTGAGACCAAAGGTCTTCATGCGTTTTTGACGCAAGTCCAAGAGGCGCTTCATTTCTTCCGAAGCAGAAGCACCATTGTCCCAAAGGTGGGAGCGAGGATGTACTCCACTTGGGTTTCTGGAATCTGAATCGGTAATAAATTCATAACCTGCTGCATAGGTCGCTTGAAGCGTTTTTTCTAAAAACTCTTCCTCACTTTGGTTCGCAGCGGGCTGTCCATAGCCATAGGTGATGGCCAACTTGTCCCATTCGCCAATTTTTAGATCATATGCATCTCCAAAATCCACCTTCCCATTTTCATCTAGGCTAATCAAGGGGTGGGGATAGTCCATCACTGAGGAGCGTCCCGTAGCAGAGGTGGCATAGCTGTGTGCCAAGCCGATGGTATGCCCAATCTCGTGCGCAGAAAGTTGCTTCAGTCGATTCAACGCAAATTCCATCAACTTAGGATCTGCCTCATTTCCTTCTTCAAAGGGCTGCAAAAGGCCTTGACCAATCAAGTAATCTTGACGTACGCGTAGGGAACCAAGGGATACCTGGCCCTTCAGGATTTCTCCAGTTCGAGGATCTTGAATGCTGGAACCGTATGACCAGCCCCTTGTGGAGCGATGAATCCATTGAATCACATTGTAGCGTACATCATTCAAGTCCATCCCCTCAGGAGCAAGCTCTACCCGGAAGGCGTTTTTGAAGCCAGCGGCCTCAAAGGCCTGAGCCCACCAATTTCCTCCTTCAATAAGCGCACTAGCTACGGGTTCTGGAGTACCCCGATCTAAGTAGTACACGATGGGTTCCACCACCTCAGACACTGCCGCTGTGGGGTCTTTTTTCTCCAGACGGTGTCTGGAGATAAATCGCTTGACCAAGGGCTGATCAATGGGAGTAGTGTAATCCTGGTAACTAATAAAGAAATAACCTGCTCGTGGATCAAATTCGCGCGTAGCATACAGCGGAGGCAATTCAATAAACGAATGCCGCATGCGCACCGTCACTGCATCAGGACTTGGGGTTACGGATCGTAAATTTGCTCCCGCACCTGTTCCTGTAAGGGTGATGCTTGCTTCAACTTCGGTGTTTTTAGGGAAATTCTTGGTCATAGGATAATACAATGCAGAGCGGCTAGCATCTACCTTGTAACTCCCTTGCTTTGACCTCGCAAGTGTTTCACTCACGCCATGCACATCTTGCAGGTAAAAATTGGTAGCGTCTACCAAATAGGTTGCACCTTCTGTTTTTACCACCTCAAATCCCCAAAGCGTAGATTCTGCGAAAGCATCTTGGATGGATTTGGCTTCGTATGCGTTTTTGGTGTAGGCTCGGTAGTCGTAATTTTTATGAACCATCAGGATTTTATTGCCTGCTTTTCGGAATTCTACTACTCGGGTTTCACCCAATTGACCTCGATCAAGGCCAATATCATTGGATCCAATGCCTGAAGTCAATGTATTCACATACAGTAATTCCTGGTTGAGGCTGTTGATTTCCAAGTAAATTTTTCCTTTTTCTTCGTCTAAGTAGAAGGGAACAAATCCTTCTTTCTTAGTCATTTTTGAAAAATCCTGAGCATGGAGCCAACCAAACTGAAGCAGGAGAAGGAGGAGGAGACCAATTTTTTTCATGAGCGTGTATTTTTTTGTCAATTTATCAAAAAGCTTGTCGCGTATCCTACCACTCGTGAAAAAAATACTAAAGTGCATACCGAAGCACCAATACGGTATCGGTTTGTTTGGGACCTTTAATCTCCTGCATGCCCGAACTGATGACTTCACGATCTGCATAGCGGGTCTGAGCGATTCGGAGGTAGGCAGTGAGCTTGGGATGGATTCTGTACTGAACTAAGAGGTATTGTCGGCTTCCTCTTCCAGAAAATGCAGGAATAGCAAAGGTCCCAAGGGCATTGTGTTCGTAGGCAAAAAGCCTGTTGTCAAAGGTTTCGGTATCAACTAGTGCCATTCGCGCAGTAAGTTTCCATTTTTCTCGTTTGAAGGAAATGTCTTGAAGCAGCATCCAGCCTTGCGTGTTTGCTTGCTCAAGGATCACTTGGTTCCATAGAATACGGGATTGGAATGAGAATTCTGGAGAGACAGCTAGTTCCAGGCTTGCCTGTACTTGGTTTTTCAGGATCGGTACTAAGGTGTAGGTTGGTGAAGTGGCCTCCTCGGTTCCCGAATTTCTCATTTTCCTCTCTTGCTTCACTTGAACTGAGGCAAGTAGATTTTTTTGTGGTTGGTAACTCAATCGTGCCAACCATTCCTGCCCTTGGGAAGGAGCGTACACCCGAAACTTTAGCCACGGGAATCGGAAAAAATCTACGTAGGCGTTGAGTTTAACTTTGGAGGAAGGTTTGATTTGTATGCCTAGGTAGGTGCCTTGTTCGTTGATGGGACGGGTGTTTTCGGCAAATCCGGTAGCATAAAAACTATGAAAGTGGCGGTCATAGCGCCTCCATAGTAGGGAGAAGTCAATCGTTCTGCTTAGGCTACTGATAAATCCCAGTACGGTTCCCTGGCCTTGGCTGCTGGAACGAGCAGATTCTCCAAAGAAAGAGAAGTTCTTCCAGGATAAATTAAAGTACACACTTCCTACCGAATTGCTGCGTCCTGAAAATTCAAATTGATTGTACCGATTTGGGATCCGAATCAAGGGAATGCTCAACAGGCTATGCAAAGCATTGATTCCTGCCGACCATTTGCCAGATCTGGCTTGGTACTGGATGTTTGTTCCAAGGTTCGTTTCTCGAAGTTGGTTTTTAGTGGAGAGTTCGCTTTGGCTGCGGTGTAATCCTGTTTGCGAAAGACTGGTTAGTTCCTGATTTGAATTTCCGATGGAGTCTAAGTGGGATGCTATCCGTCCATCTTTTCCAATGGAGGAGAAAAGCAGGGAACTCTGCCAGGATCCGAGTTGCCTCGTGATTCCAATCCCTCGAAAAAAGCCCGATTCTAGGCTTGCCGTGTAAGGTAGAATTCCCAAGGTGCTTCTTCTCACCGTTGGAACGGTTTCCGCACCTTTACCCAAACTGAATCCCGCCCCAAAGACTAGCCCTTGACCAAAACTAGCCTGAAAATCCCCAATGCTTAGGGTTTTCCATTTTCCTAAATTGTAACGGGTGTGGTGAAAGGAAGCAAAGTTAAACCCATAGCGGCTAGTTTTTGGATCCCAGGCTAGCGCTTCTCCGGCATCTTTTTTGAGTAGAAAACCAACGCTGAAATCCTTGGGATGTTGAATTCGAAAACGAAGAAATAAATCATTCCGATCACCAAGGTACCGACTATTCGGATTGCCGGTGCTATCATTTTTGTATCCTCTTCGCAACTCAAGGGTGTGGCGGTGACGGAGGAGAAGGAAGCTGTTTTCCTCACTTCGCAGGCGTTCTAGAAATGATTTGGGGCTTGATTTACCAGTTTCTAGGCTGAGAAAAGGAAGGATGTTGTCCAAGGTGGTACTGTCCCAATGGGGGAGCGATTGGAGTTCATACAAGGAAAGAAACTCACCCGATTGATTGCGGTGATCCAGGAATGCCTGAATTTGTGGTGGCGAGAGTAGGTATGTTCCTGCCAGTTCCTCCCCGCTTACACGGTTGATATCCAGTGGGTTTTGATAGAGTTCTGTAAGTAATTCGTAGAGTGCCTCGTAATCTACATCCTCCTCCTGGATTGGGAAAAGCCGTTCCATCAACTGTTGAATATCCAAGGGTTGAGGAGGCCTTTCTTGACTGAAAGTGGGTAGGGAAAAAAGAAGTAGGATTAGCAAACTAAAGACTTGTTTCATGCCTTAGTGCTTTAAAAAAAGAGAAAGATGATGTGTACTCCCTAGGGCGGTAGTTTGACCTAGGGCATAGTCTAGTCCATATTTTTTCTTTCGAAGACCAATGCCAAAATGGAGAGAATTAGGAGCGGAATGGATGCCAGTTCGCAGGAATATCCAGTTTTCAAGTTGGTAATTCAGTCCAAGTTTAAAAAGGGGAGGATGGTTTAGATCCTTTTCCAGTTCGCTATGGATTTCGAGGTTTTTGGCGGGAAGGTAGGTGATACCAAGCGTGAGGAGGGTAGGTATAGGCTGGGAAGACTGTTTGCTAATCTTGGCTTGGTTTAAATTGGATAGCTGAGCCCCAAAGAAAAACCTAGGGCCTAATTCTGCGAGCCCTCCTAGGGATAGTAATAGGGCATTTCCGGTTCCAAAGCCTTCGATATAGGTTTGAAACCAGGCTGCTTTTGCCCCGAAGCTCAGGATGCCTCGGGTGGTGGATAGTCCAAGTTCCAGTCGGTGTTGTTGAAAAAATTCTCCGCCAAACCGAGAGACCCCTATTCCTAAACTCCCTACTGGTTTTTTGAAAACCAGTGAAAGAGCGGCGGTACTTAATTCCTGGATACCATACCGTTGATCTAGGGCAAGTCCTATTTCGGAATCTTCAATTCGATCCAGGGCTCCCACATTGTTAAATAGGCTCCAAGCATCTTGGTGGTATAATTTGACAGTTCCTAGACCCTGACTTTTTGCGCCAAAGGCTTGGGTGGATAGGTCAATTTGGGCAGATGTAGGTAAAGACAACATCAGCCAGAAGCAAAAAATCAGGCTAAACTTCATTAAAGATAGATTAAAAAGTAATACTTAAATCTAGTCTATTCCAGTTAAGATTCCAAGGAGAAAATAAAACTGGAAAAAGGGGAGGTTTTACCCTTATTAGCAAAAATGAACCCTTCAATTTCTGGGTTATTACTCCAATGAAAATGCGCTCTTTTGGGTTTAAAGTGCCACCGAATAATATTTTGAAAATTTTTCGCAATCGATTGTTTGAAGTAAAAAAAACATTTTCTATTTTTCGGTGGTATTCATGAATTGAATATCTACAATAGGTTTAATAGGTTTGAGAGCAGGAAAAGGTCGGAATTATATTCCGGCCTTTTTTTTGTTATTTGGTGGAGAAATCTTTGTTTTAAATCCACTGCTTACCCTAAAAAATGCGCGCGCTTAATGCCAGTTGAAAAACTCAGGACACAATTGCAATTGGCCTTTCAAGGGGCACTTCCAGGTAAGGATGCGCAACTACGTATGGCTCCGCAACCCATTGATCCCCGGCGAATAGCTGCCAAGGTCCCTGATGATCATCGGAAGAGTGGGGTTTTACTTTTGTTTTATCCAGATGCCTCCCACATCTATTTTCCCTTGATCAAGCGTCCTCAGTATCCAGGTGCACATAGCGGTCAAGTGGCATTGCCTGGAGGAAAGGTAGAGGAGGGGGATCCAGATGTGGTATTTACCGCACTTCGGGAGGCAGAGGAGGAAATCGGAGTTGATGCCGGCAAGGTGGAGGTGATCGGTAGCCTGACTGAGTTATACATTCCAGTTAGTAATTTTTTGGTTACGCCCATTGTGGGCTTTCTAGATCATAAGCCCACCTTCGTTCCCGAGCAGCGGGAGGTTGCCAGGATCATCCCTACAGCCTTGAATTACTTGATTCAACCAGAAATTATCAAACAGACACCTATTTCATTGGGAGGTGGAAAGTACTTGGAAACTCCGTATTTTGACATTGCTGGAGAGATCGTTTGGGGTGCGACGGCCATGATATTAAGCGAGCTCATTCAGGTGTTGAAGCAAAAAGGAGGGTAAGAGTTGTTCGTTTTGACAATTGTGGGTATTGTTGTAATCAAGAAAAAGTAGAACATGGAAGAAAGTACAGCCCCTTTTTTAACGAATGATGCCGTGGTTTTTGGCCTGCTCATGGCCACTCTGGCTTTTATTTTCACCTCTTCTTCTAGCAAGCATCCGTTTTGGGTAAAGTTTTACAGATATGTACCTGCGGTCTTGCTTTGCTATTTTATTCCTGCAGTATACAATTCCATGGGCTTGATTTCTGGGGAGTCATCAAATTTGTATAAAGTTGCTTCCCGTTACTTACTTCCTGCTTCCTTGGTGCTTTTTACCATCAGCGTGGATCTGAAAGGTATTCTTCGCTTGGGCCCCAAAGCCTTGATCCTATTCCTTACCGGGACTGTAGGGATAATTTTCGGTGGTCCAGTATCCTTGCTTATCGTTGGCTGGATTCAGCCTGATTTGTATTCAGGAACAGGCCCTGATGAATTGTGGAGGGGCTTATCTACGATTGCAGGGAGTTGGATAGGTGGAGGGGCCAACCAAACTGCCATGTTGGAGGTCTTTGGAGCCAGTCCAGTCTTGTTTGGGCAGATGATTGCTGTAGATGTCTTGGTAGCGAATTTTTGGATGGCCATCTTGTTGTATTGGGCTGCCAAACCAGAAAAAATCGATAAATTTTTAAAAGCAGATACATCGGCTATTTATGAGCTCAGGGACCGAATTGCGAAGGCAAGGGAAGCTAGTATTGCTATTCCTAGCCTAACCGATATTTTACTAATTCTCGGTATTGGTTTCGGGGTTACAGGTCTATCGCATTACTGTGCAGATTTCCTTGCGCCTTGGTTTGAGGCCAATCACCCTGAATGGAACCAGTATTCCTTGAATTCAGCCTTCTTCTGGATTGTGGTCATTGCTACTGCGCTGGGTTTGGTTTTATCCTTTACAAAGGCCAGACATTTGGAAGGGGTGGGTGCTTCCCGTTTGGGTTCAGTTCTTCTCTACGTCATGGTGGCCACCATTGGCATGCAGATGGACTTGGGTGCTGTTCTTGATAACCCCATTCTATTTTTGATTGGAATAATTTGGATTCTGTTCCACGTTTCGCTGATGCTTTTCGTTGCTTGGCTGATCAGGGCTCCCTTCTTCTATGTCGCAGTCGGTTCCCAAGCCAATGTTGGCGGTGCAGCCTCTGCACCCATCGTGGCTTCTGCTTTTGATGCCTCTTTAGCTTCCGTGGGGGTGCTTTTGGCCGTACTAGGCTATGCCTTGGGTACCTATGGAGCGTATATCAGCGGCTTGATTATGCAGTGGATGTCAAGTCAGTAATTCAATCTGCACCTCACTTAAAGCTTATTTACTTTCACTGCGGTACCGCTGACGGTCACCATAAGCATGCCTTCTCGTATGGTTTCGTAGTCAAGGTCGATACCCAATATGGCATTGGCGCCTAGCTGCCTTGCTTGCATCTCCATTTCGGCCATGGCTGTTGCTTTTGCTTCACGCAAGACTTGTTCGTATGCCGAAGATCTTCCGCCAACAATGTCGGTGATACTTGCAAAAAAATCTTTGAAGATGTTTGCACCTATGATGGTTTCCCCAGAAACAATGCCGAGGTAATTTTCAATGTGATGGCCCTCAAGGGTAGAAGTTGTGGATAGGATCATACTTGTGATTTACTTTGATTGATTGTTTGAATCGAAATACGAGAAATTTTATCTAAGGTTTTTCAGGGTGGGTTCACCAATTGAGTAAATAGGTTGTTTGTGTTCCCATATTACCTTTAGTATTCAATAAATAAACAGGTGATTTTTCTGATTTACCGGTTAAATTGGCAATTCCCATTAATTTTGCGGAGCCTTCTGGCAATGCCTTTTCCTATGGTGCATCGACTCATCCTTTTTGTTTCGCTATTTCTTTCGGGAGCTAGTCTTCATGCCCAAGGTTTCTTGGCCAACCGTTCTTCGCTGTATGCATTTACAGGGACCTCTGGGGCCAATTTGAGTCAATTCAACACCTTACTAACTGAAAGGGGGCAACTTCCCATTCCCAATCGGTACAATTCTTTTGGACTGGGATACCAAGCCAGGTTAAATGATTTTATTTTTGGTTTGGAGGTGTCCCAACACCAAAGTCGAACAGCGGATTTGGACACCCATCGTTTCCAGTACCGAACCTCCCGCGCCCTAGTCAATCTTGGCTACTCGCTTACCGAAGAAGGGAAGTTCCAATTGATCCATTACCTATCCATGGGATTGGGTTATATGAATGTGCAATTGCTTCCGCAAGAGCAATCTAAGGACCTCAGTTCTTTCCTTAAAGACCCAGGTCAAGGATTTGTGTTGCGAAAAAATGACATCCAACGCGGAACCCTCAATTATGGTAATTTCTTGACAGAAATCGGTTTTCAAATCTCCTATGATCTCCCCATTCCCAATCGAAAAGAAGCCTTGGAAATCATTGCCAAAGCAGGGTATTCCTTTAGTCCTTTTGAGAAAGGTTGGAACCTCAATGGAATCTCCTTTGATAATGCGCAAGCCGGAGCTTTTTTTCGGGTAGGAACAGGGATAAGCCTTCCCGACCGGAATTTTTTCTACAAGGATGCTACCATTGGAATCTCCTTGATAAGAGGTATGCACTTTTCCAAACCGGATAAGTTCAATACTTATTTGAAAGAGCAGGGTTACCAGACCTTGGAGGGGAGACCTGCTCAGTTTGGATTCAGAATCCTGGGGGAAACAGACGGTTTCCTGTATGGCATGGATGTGTTTAATGTGGCCTTAAAAGGACGTGCCAGTACTACCCAAACTCACAGTTTGAATAGCCTGCGCATCTATGCCAACGTGGGTAAAAAATTCTTTCAATACAAAAACTGGGGTATAGGTGCCCTAGGCGGCTTAGGCTATGGCAACTTGCGTTACTCCTTACTTCAAGATCAAAAACCTGATTTCCCAGCCTTACTCGATCAGCGAAATTTCGATGGCTACCTCCGAAAATCCGGTATTTTTCTCAAACCTGAGGTCCTCGTTGAATATGGATTGCCAATGACCAAGCGGAAGATGTTTGATTTAGTATTCACCACCACTGCCGGGTACGAACAAGCATTTCCTGCCTTCAAGCTGGGGGGAGTCTCAATGAATTCTTACCAATCCGGTCCCTTTGTGACTTTTGGGGTGGGAATACGCCCCTAATTTTCTTCTGTTTTTTTAGTAGAAACTAATTTTTTCCGGGAAAAAAGGAGCGTAACCCTGGTTTATTTGATTTTTTGGCTTACTTTTGCAGCAACTTATCGAGAAAGACCGAGGGAAGGGCCCTACGACGTCTTAGCAACCTGTAACCAAGGTGCTAACTCCCCTCCTGGATTAAGCCAGGAACAGATGAGATGATTAGTACGAATACCTACTTTTCTCCGTGTTTTGCTCGATTAGTTTTTTCAACTTAACCAACAATGAGACAAAACAGAACGGAACTCCTGCTTCAGGCAGTCAATTCTAGGGTTTTAATTTTAGATGGTGCCATGGGTACCATGATTCAGCGTTACACGCTGACAGAAGAAGATTTTCGAACTCCTGCATTAAAAGACCATCCCAAGGCTTTAAAAGGCAATAATGACCTACTTTCATTAAGTAGACCCGATATCATTCGTGCCATTCACTTGGAGTATTTGAAGGCTGGATCAGATATCATTGAAACCAATACCTTTTCCGGTACAACCATAGCCCAAGAGGATTATGGATTGCCTCACTTGGCATATGCGATCAATTTTGAATCCGCCAAACTTGCACGGGAAGTAGCCGATGCCTATTCATTAACCACTCCTGACAAGCCTCGATTTGTGGCAGGCGCCATGGGTCCCACCAACCGTACCGCATCCATCTCTCCAGACGTAAACGATCCAGGCTACCGGGCGATTACCTTTGATCAGTTGGCAGAAGCTTACTCCGAACAAGTACGTGGGTTATTGGATGGGGGTGCTGATATTATTCTTGTGGAGACCATCTTCGATACCCTCAATGCCAAAGCAGCGCTATATGCAATCCAAGCAGTGTATGAGGAGCGAAATATTCCACTCGATCCCAAAGAAGGTGGCATTCCAATCATGATCTCTGGCACAATCACGGATGCCTCTGGTCGAACCCTCTCTGGACAGACTACCGAAGCATTTTTGATTTCAGTTTCACACGTACCCTTATTCTCCGTAGGCCTCAATTGTGCCTTAGGAGCAAAGGAGCTACGCCCATACCTGAAGGTATTGGCTCAAGAGGCACCTTTTTACGTGTCAGCCTATCCAAATGCAGGCCTGCCGAATGAATTTGGTGCTTATGACCAGGGGGCCAATGAAATGGCAGACCAGGTTCGTGATTTTTTGAAAGAAGGAATGCTCAATATTTTGGGAGGCTGCTGCGGCACCACACCGGATCACATTCGCGCGCTAGCAAATATGGCAGCAGAATATTCCCCACGAAAAATTGATCAAGTAACGGAAGAGGAGGAGCAACATGCCTAAGTTAGCCTACATGAAATTATCGGGGCTAGAGCCTTTGGTGTTTACCCCTACGCTCAACTTTGTGAATGTGGGAGAGCGAACCAACATCACCGGTTCCAAAAAATTTGCTCGCCTGATCCTAAATGGACAATACGACGATGCCCTCGATATTGCCTTGGACCAAGTCCGAGGAGGTGCTCAGATCTTGGACGTCTGCATGGACGAAGGGATGTTGGATGGGGAATTTGCCATGGTGCGCTTTCTCAACCTTATCGCTTCCGAACCTGAAATTAGCCGAATTCCAATTATGATTGATAGCTCCAAATGGAGCATCATTTTGGCAGGATTAAAGTGTGTGCAAGGAAAAGGTATTGTCAACTCCATTTCCCTAAAGAATGGAGAGGAAGAATTTATCCATCAAGCCAAAACCATCAAAAAGTTTGGAGCTGCAGTAGTGGTCATGGCCTTCGATGAACAAGGACAGGCTGATACCTACGAGCGACGCATCCAAATCTGTGAACGTAGTTACCGAATCCTAGTAGATCAGGTAAAATTCAATCCACAGGACATCATTTTTGACCCAAACATCTTCCCAGTGGCTACGGGTATGGAGGAGCATCGCAAGAATGCGCTCGATTTCTTCCATGCTACACGCTGGATCAAGGAAAACCTACCTGGAGCCAAGGTCAGTGGGGGTGTGAGTAATGTATCTTTTTCCTTCCGGGGAAATGATCCCGTGCGTGAAGCCATGCACGCTGCTTTTCTCTACCATGCCATCAAGCATGGGATGGACATGGGTATCGTCAACCCAACCCTGTTGGAAGTTTATGATGATATCGACAAGGAATTGCTTGAGCGGGTAGAAGATGTACTGTTTGACCGCAAAGAGGATGCTACTGAGCGCTTATTAGACTTTGCGGAGACGGTAAAGTCAGCAGATAAAAAAGAAGTAGTCAACGAGGCCTGGAGATCAGCGCCTGTATCCAAGCGAATCGAACATGCCTTGGTAAAAGGTATCTTGGACTTTATCATCGAGGATACCGAGGCAGCACGTCTTGAATTGGTCAATCCATTGAAGGTGATCGAAGGTCCTTTGATGGATGGGATGAATGTGGTGGGTGACCTGTTTGGGGAAGGAAAAATGTTTCTCCCTCAAGTGGTGAAGTCTGCCCGTGTGATGAAAAAGGCAGTTGCCTACCTCGAACCATTCATGCCACTTCCTGAAGAGGGGCAAGAGGCTTCTTCTTTGAAGAAGATCTTATTGGCTACCGTAAAAGGCGATGTCCACGATATCGGTAAAAATATCGTAGGTGTAGTTTTGGCTTGCAATAGCTACCAAATCATTGACCTGGGGGTGATGGTGGATGCTCAAAAAATCATTGACGAAGCAATCAAAAACAAGGTGGACATCATCGGATTAAGTGGTTTGATTACCCCATCTCTGGATGAAATGGTCAATGTGGCCTCCGAAATGGAGCGTCAAGGACTTACCATTCCTTTGCTGATCGGTGGAGCCACTACCTCGAGAATTCATACCGCAGTAAAAATTGATCCCGTGTATTCGGGTGCAGTGGTGCATGTGAGTGATGCGAGTAAGTCAGTACCTATTGCTGGGGAATCGATTTCTCTAGAAACCAAGGATTCCTTCCGTGTTCAACTCAAGGAAACCTACCGAAAACTGCGTGAGGAGCATGAGGCGAAGCAAACGGTCAAGCAGTTGATCTCCTACACCGAAGCAAAACGAAATCCTGTCTCCATCCAATGGGAGGGATTCCAGCCGGTAGTGCCGAAGGTGCTGGGCAGAACGGTTCTTGAGGACTTAGACTTAAACATCCTTCGTAAATACATCGACTGGACACCGTTCTTCAGTACTTGGATGCTGGCAGGGAAATACCCTAAAATCCTAAGCGACTCCGTGGTAGGCGAGGAGGCAACTAAACTTTTTGCCGAAGCGCAGACCATGCTGGATACTTTGATAAAAGAGAAATGGCTTTCTGCCAAGGCGGTATTCTCCTTGTTTCCTGTTCAGCGGGAAGAGGATGACGCATTCGTACTTGATGAAAAAGGAAATCGAGTGGCAAGTTTCCACTTTTTGAGGCAGCAAGGCAAGAAAGGAAAAGACGTGCCCAATCGATCATTGGCGGATTACTTGCATCCCAATCAGGTGGATTACCTCGGTTGCTTTGCCGTGACGGCTGGCTTGGGTATGGAAACCAAACTTGCTGAATTTAAAGCGGCGGGAGACGATTACAACGATATTTTATTCAAGGCCTTAGCCGATCGATTGGCAGAAGCGGCCACCGAATTTGTGCACGAGCAGGTAAGAACGCAATATTGGGGTCATTCTACGACCGAAAAGTTGGATAACGAGGCCTTGATCAAGGAAGAATACTTGGGTATTCGTCCTGCACCAGGCTATCCTGCCTGTCCGGAGCACTCCGAAAAGGTGACGATCTCTGAATTGCTAGATTTGGAAAATACGGTGGGTATCACGCTAACTTCTAGTTATGCCATGTATCCTACGAGTTCGGTTTCAGGATTTTTCTTTGCCCATCCTGAAAGCAGTTACTTCGGTCTCGGCAAGATCGGCGAAGACCAAGTGGCAAGTTATGCTATTCGAAAAGGCATCAGCCTCCAAGAGGCGGAACGTCTATTGTCCCCGAATTTGGCCTATTCCCCAACCCCCATTCTTGAGAATTCAACCCTATGAAAATCACAGAACATTTAGCCAACGCAAAAGGAACACTTTTTTCCTTTGAGATTCTACCGCCTTTGAAGGGGCAGAGTTTGAAGGAACTTTTGGAAGGAATAGCTCCCTTGATGGAGTTTAACCCGCCATTTGTGGATGTAACCTACCACCGAGAGGAGTATATCTACAAGAAGCATCCCAATGGCCTTTTGGAGAAAATAAGTACCAAAAAGCGTCCTGGAACCGTAGGGATCTGCGCTGCTTTAATGAACCGATTTGATGTAGATGCT
>CANGUK010000008.1 GCA_947457095.1 Cyclobacteriaceae bacterium | reverse complement strand
GTTTTGATGCCCAAAGTAAAACTAGTACTGTAGCGCTGGGTGATCAGCTTGCTGCACTCTAAGGTAGTTTGGTCATATAGGGAAATGGCATCCATGTACGTAATATACCTTTTTGTTTACAAATTGTTTTCTTTCATCACCTCTTTTGCTACTACATGCCCTGAAATCAGGGAAGGAGGTACACCCGGTCCAGGGACGGTCAATTGCCCTGTGTAATAAAGGTTTCTCACTTTTTTGCTTTTGAGACTAGGCTTCAAAATGGCCGTCTGCATCAGGGTATTTGCCAACCCATAGGCATTGCCCTTGAAGGCGTGGTAGTCCGACTTAAAGTCGTTGTGTGCATAGGATCGTTTGAAGACGATGTGCGAACGGATTTCTTGGCCGGTGATTTTTTCCAATCGGTCTAGGATCATGTGGAAGTACTTTTCGCGCATTGCTTCCGTATCCTCCAAATCTGGCGCAAGTGGTACGAGCAAGAAGAGGTTTTCCATCCCCTCCGGAGCTACTGTAGGGTCCGTAATCGAAGGTACAGATGCATAAAAAAGCGGCTTTTCTGGCCACCTTGGATTGGTGTAGATCGCATCGGCATGTGGCCCAAGCGGCTCATCAAAAAACAGGTTGTGGTGGCGTAGGTTTTTCAATCGCTTGTTTACTCCGAGGTAAAAGAGCAAGCTCGAAGGAGCCATTACACGCTTGTTCCAATATTCTTCCGAGTAGTTGCTGTAGGCCGGTTCCAGCAAATGCTTGTCCACATGGTGGTAATCCGCTCCTGCTACAATAATGTCTGCCTCAATGCGCTCACCGGAACGGAGGAGGAGACTTTTGGCAGTGCCATGGGTCACCTCGATTTTCTCAACTTCTGCATCGTACTTGAATGTCACTCCTTTTTCTTCTGCCAAAGCCACCATGCCTTTGATGATTTCATGCATGCCTTTTTTGGGATACCAGGTTCCTAGGGCAATGTCAGCATAGTTCATCAAGCTGTAAAGTGCAGGGATGTTATTGGCTGTTTCCCCAAGGAAAAGAACGGGAAATTCCATAAGTCGCACGATCTTGTCGTGTCTAAAGAAGCTGCGCACGTGCTTGGACATGGACTGGAAGATGTCCATCCGCATCATATCCAGGAGTAGGCGAGGAGAGGCAAACTCGAATAGTGATCTACTTGGGCGGTGAACTAAGTCGTGAATGCCGACTTCGTATTTGTACTTGGCCTGAGCAAGGAATTTGTCCAGATTGGCGGCTGCTCCTGGCTCGATGCCTTCCAGCATGGCTTTAAATTCGTCCAAGTTGGCAGGGATATCCAGGACATCTTGCTCCCCATAGATGACAGCATAGGAAGGATCCAAACGGATCAAGTCGTAATAGTCGGCTGGTTTTTTCCCGAAGTGGGCAAAATAAGTTTCGAATACATCGGGCATCCAGTACCAGCTGGGCCCCATATCAAAAACAAACCCCTGGTGCTCGAACTTTCTAGCTCTTCCACCAGGGGAATTATTTTTTTCAAGTAGGGTCACTTTGCAGTTGCCCTTATCTGCCAGGTGGGTAGCTGCGGAAAGCCCGGCAAATCCGGATCCGATGACTACCACATGTTTTTTTGACATAGAATTAATTTTTGTGCTTGTAGACCATCAGGTCTTCTTTCAATAGCTTGCGAGCAATATGGATTCTATTTTTCACAGTACCAATAGGAATTTCAAGCTTGTCTGCAATTTCATGGTACTTGAATCCTCGGAAGTGCATCAGGAAGGGAGTCCGGTACACTTCGTCCAACTTTTGGATGGCTTCCTGAATGTCATCCATTGTGAAATTGCCAAAAACGCCATTGTCAATCAACGCATCACTTGAATTGATGTAATGCAAATTGTCTGTGGTATCTACAAAGGTACCTCTTCTTACCATCCGTTGGTAGTTGGTAATGAAGGTGTTTTTCATGATGGTGTATAACCAAGCCTTCAGATTGGTTCCCTCTGTGAATTTATCCTTGTTGGTGAATGCCTTTACCATCGTGTCCTGCAAGAGGTCGTTGGCATCGTCTACATCACGGGTAAGCTTCATGGCAAATGGCTTCAAGGAGCTAGAAAGCTTTTGTAAGGAGTAGCTAAATTCTAGAGTAGTCATGCTGATGGCGTTTTGTTTAATCAAATCTAAGAACGATTAAACAAAATCCAACTATTTTGTGGAATAAAAAATAAAAAAGATTAAACAGAAAAACTGAAATGGGATGAGAAAGGCAAAAAAATAGCCTTAATGATGAATTAAGGCCGTTTTTTCAAAAACAGGTTTGTTTAAGACTTAAACAATTTTGTTTAACTATTTCTCTTGAAACACAGGTTCAATCTCCTCAAGTAGGTCCTTGATGTCTCTGATGTAACTCATCTGGCTGACATTGCCAGGAAAGTTGAGATCCTGCCCCAGCACTTGGTATCCCGTAACTAAGATTTGTGCGTTGCCAAATCGATCGGATAGCGCATTGATGTATTCCTGCACATATTCCGAGGAAGGAGAGGTAGTGATCACTGTCAATAGGTACTCTGGCTGGTGCAACTTGTACACGGCAAGCAAGTCATCATTCGGTGTGCTTTGTCCCAAATAGATCACCTTATGGCCTTTGGATTTGATCAAATAGCTAGCAAAAAGAATGGAAATTTCATGAAGTTCTCCTTCAGGCAAGAAGAGCAGAAATTTTTTGCCTCCGCGCTGTGGAATCTGCCCATCGATAGCTACAATTAATTTTTGTCGTACCAGGTTGGAAATAAAATGCTCCTGTGCTGGATTGATGGCTCCCGTCTGCCAGAGTACGCCAATCTTGGACATGAAGGGATAAATGATATTGAGCATCGTTTGCTCAAAACCTAGTTTAATGATGTTTGTGCTTAATATTTTATCAAAACGCTCCTCATCCATTTCGATCATGCAGATGGTCAATGCATGGATCTGGTCGTCGTGAGTCAAGGAACGTTCGGTGAGTTTCATTACCTCTTCACGCAACTCGTTTGGTGACATGGAGGCAATTTTGCTGATTTTTACCCCATTGTCATTGAGCAAAGCCACATTCAAGATCAACTTTAAGTCATCGTCATCGTAATACCGAATGTTGGTATCCGTACGTTTGGGCTGCAGCAAGTTGTACCGCTGCTCCCATATCCGTAGCGTATGGGCCTTGATGCCTGACAATTGTTCGAGATCTTTTATTGAATACGTGCTCACTGCTCCTCCTTATTAAAGAATTGTTTGGGTACTAGAAATAAGCCAAAAGAAACCGCATCCTCCTTTTGGTTGGTTTTGTGATGTGCCTGATGCGCCTTGTAGATTCCCTTCAATACAGGATGCTTGGGTTTGCTAAACCACCGCAAGCGGCGGTGAACCAAGACGTCATGCAATACAAAATAGAGCATGCCGTACAAACTTATCCCTACTCCCATCCAAAAGCGGTAATCCAATTGCTCCACTCCGAAAAAGATCAACACCATCGCAATACTTCCAAACAACAAGGAAAACAGGTCATTCCATTCAAAAAAAGAATGGGAAGGCTGGTGATGGGTCTTGTGAATCATCCAAAGTGGGCCATGCATCAAATACTTATGAATAAACCAGCCAGAGAGTTCCATGGCGGCAAATCCAAGAGCGATATAGACGATAGACAACAACATTTAAGTAGAAACTTGTTTGCAGGCTAAATTGTTATAGTTAGTCTGGTTTAAAAAAGATTTAAGGCAGTACTGTAAAATTTAAGAGTGTAAAAAAGAGGATCCAAGTAATCAAAAGCCAAGTGGCCAATGGATTGTATTTTTCAAATTTGGCTTTCCGCCAGATGAGCTGAATCAGGAAGGATACTCCAAACCAGCCGAGGTAATTGCTGACAGGAATGATGTCCAACTTCCAAGCCCAAAAATTGAGCGATACGGCCACAGGCTCTAAGATGTAATCAAGTGCAGTCATGGCAGAGGCACCCAAAAAGGCCGCGTACCAATCGTTGGGAGTCTTGTGGAATACTGAGCCAGTCAAGTAACTGAGCACAAACCAGTTGACCCCAATCACCAAAGGGACTTCCCACAGCATCACACCAAGTGTAGGGCCATACACGTAATCCCCATACAAATAGCCGGTGTGGATCCCAATCAATTCGGACCCAAATCCAATCCAAAATGCTGCCGCTCCAAAAATGGGAAATGAATCCGTCCAACCTCGGTGATAGACCAGAATAAGCCCCATCGTGGCCAACAAATGAAAGGGAGTCAAAGCTAAAAATAGGTCTCGATACTCGGGCAGGCTGAGTCCAATGGCTCCGACTACATGGAAGGCAACCAAAATAATTTTGCCTATCCCCACGCGTGACCACCTATTGTTTACTTCAGAAGAATCGATTTTATGCATAGTTCGGAGGCCTTGGGGGGATTCCATTTGGGATTCCTAACTTTGTGGGCTAGAAATTGTTCTATGCAAAAGTAATAAAACCCAAGACCAGAGCCATGATTCTCTACAATATTACCTTTACCCTGAGCCCAACCATCGAGGAAGACTTTATCTCCTGGATGAAATCTACCCACATACCAGAGGTCTTGGCCACAGGGATTTTCCATCACCATGTCTTCTATCGATTGATCCACCATTCTGAAGATGGCTCGGTCAACTATTGCATTCAATACTTTACGGAATCCATGGATCGCATGCTGCAGTACGAACGAATCCATGCCCCAGCCTTGCGCAGCAAAACTCAGGAGCGCTATCAGGATCAAGCGATTGCTTTTCGTACCTTGTTGGAAACGATCTAAGCCATGTCCAACGCCATCAAACTCTTCGTCAGCCTGCTCCTCCCCCAAATTGCCGGAGGTTTAGGAGCTTTCTTTACTCTGAGCTCCGTTCAAACTTGGTACCTGACGCTCAACAAACCTTCCTGGAATCCACCCAGCTGGCTTTTTGGTCCGGTATGGACCACGCTCTATGTGCTGATGGGAATTGCTTGTTTTCTGATCTGGAAAAGCAACCACCCCCTCAAAAAGCAGGCCCTGATCATTTACTTTGTGCAGCTCTTCCTTAACTTTCTCTGGTCACCTGCATTTTTTGGTGCCCAAAACCCCCTCCTAGGTCTTGTAGTGATTCTCCCGATGTGGGTTTCAATTCTTGTCTGCATCTTAAAGTTTCGCCAAATCAATTCTTGGGCTGCCGCCTTGTTGATTCCTTACCTGCTTTGGGTAAGTTTCGCAACGGTACTGAACGCGACCATCTGGTCCCTTAACCCATAAAAAAAGCCAGTCAGCATAGCTGACTGGCTTAATTGAGAATTCCTCTTTTTACTCTTTTACTGAAGTGGTCACCTTAGGTGCTTCCTTAGTCCACTGACTGGCATCCAGTTTACGTGGTGTTGGAAGAATTTCGTCTAAGGTTCCTCCATCGTATACGCGACCATCTTTCACTACGTGGGTGATGGTGTTTGTATTTCTGATGTTATCCAATGGATTTTTGTCTAGGATCACCAAGTCGGCCAATTTGCCCGCCTCAATACTTCCCAATTCCTTATCCAATCCAAGTGCCTCAGCACCCAAGATGGTTGCAACCTTCAAGGCATCGATGTTCTTCATATCTCCACTTGCGATGGACCAAAGCTCCCAGTGGTAGCCTAGTCCTTGAAGCTGTCCATGCGATCCTACGCCGGCAATACCTCCTTGCGTGATGATTGAATTTACTCCTTGCGCATGCTTTTGGAAGACATGGTCTTCTGGAGCAAACCAGCCCCCAAGTCCACCTACTCTTCTACGCGCCTTCTCATTGAGTTCGTTGTAAGGGGTAAAGTGGTTGAGCTTTGGATCGTGAAGTGGGCTTTCCGTGGTGTAATAGAAGTTTTCTGCCCATGGACCTCCGTAAGCCACTAAGAGTGTAGGCGTGTAAGCCATCTTACTTTTTGCTACGGTCTGTGTCACGTCCTTATACAGTGGGAACACTGGAATGGAGTGTTCGTGACCTGGATAACCATCAAAAAGCTGGGTCATGTTGAGTTTGTAGTCCAATCCACCTTCGGTCGTAGGCATCAATTTCTGCTCTTTCGAAGCCATGATTACCCACTGTCGGTGCTGTCTGTTGCCCACCAAGTACATTTTGATGTATTGCGTATTGTAGTACTTGCTGTATTGCTTGAGGACGCTCTTGGTTTGCTCCAAAGACTTCAGGTTGTACATCCAGTAGCCCACACCTGGACCTGTAGAATACACGCGTGGTCCAGGGATCATACCTGCTTCCACCATGTCACCGTAGGTAAGTACGTCTGTGGTGGCTGTTTGTGGATCACGAGTAGTAGTCACACCATAAGCCAAGTTGGCAGAATAGATCCACACCGAGTTTTTATGCAATCCCCATGTAGGCCACATGTGCGCGTGGGTATCGATAAATCCAGGGGTGATGGTTTTGCCAGAGGCATCGATCACTTTCGCGCCTGCAGCATCCAGGGTACCTGTTTTCCCTACCGCTTTGATTCGGTTATTTTCAATGAGAATATCTCCTTGTTCGATGACCTCATCTCCCTTCATGGTGACAATCCGTGCATTTTGAAGTAAGATGCTTCCTTTAGGAGTATCCTTGGCAAAGAATACCTTTACCTGATGCTCGCTAGGGCTGTAGCTTTCTTTCTTTTTGAGGTCCGCCTTGTGGAGGCTGTCTGCCTTGAATAGTCCTTTATCGGCTTTGAATAGGGAATCGATTCGCTTCTTGTCTGCTTTAGCCAAGGAATCCGCCATTTTAACGGCAGCTTCTCCTTTTGCTTTCAAGGTGCTTACGCTATCTGCATCAAAGCGAACTTTATCTTTCTTGGCTGTTTTGACGGAGTCTTCTACAAACTCTGCTCTATTTATATCATACACCCAGTGTCCATTTCCTAGGGACCAGTGTACTTTTTTGCCATTGGCTTCCCAGTAAGGCCATTCTCCACCGATCTCGGTCAATTGTCTAGATGGGAAGTTACTTGCGCTAGGCTCGGCTACGTTGATGGTTGGAACTTTACCCGCTGTAGGGATGGTGACCACGTAGACGTTGTTGTTGATTTGAGCCAAGGCCTTATTTCCTACTGGAGCCATGTAGATCGTGCTCGCACTAGCAGGCATCATGTTGGGCTCGCGAGAGTTTGATCCTTCAGGAAGCATGCAGTAGTTGACTGCATCGGCATTCGAAAATGCCTTGCCCATCACGTATCGCACATCGCTGCCATGATCGTGTCCTGCATGCTCTGGGTCAGCGGCCGAACCAAAAGGAGTGATCCCTGTGATGCGTGCATGAATTTTCTCGTCTGTACCATCCCACTTGACACTTAGGAGCGCTCCTCCTCCTCCATTGAGGAAGATTCTGCTCGTATCTTGGGTAAAGTGCGCATTGCCATAATTGCCTGCGTCCATGACTTTGCGGAAGGTACCTCCTGCAGCAGGAATCCACACCAACTCTCCTTCAGCACCATCCACAAATGGACCTTCTGCTTCAATCAAGGCTCTTTTTGGACCTTTGAATACTAGAATTCGGTTTTTAGGTCCCCATACTGGACCAGAATAAAATGCAGATTCCGTAGTGACCTTGGTTACTACACCTTTGTCTCCAAGGCTAGCTTTGTAGAGGCTTCCTCCATTTTTTTCTTCCCAGGTCACGAAAGTCAATTGACTGCCATCTGGACTCCAGGCAGGCATGGCTTCGGTAAACTCATGTTTGGTTACACGCTTGGGCGTACCGTTTGGATAGTCCATCACATACAGGCGGTTGAGCGCGGTGAACGCCAATTTTTTGCCATCTGGTGAAGGAACTGCATCACGGATCTGGTTGGCCATCTTGTGCGTAGTATCTGGAATTTCGTAATTGAAATACAAGCGAGGACCCATGGCTACATTTACATCCGCCTGGAATGGGATCTCTGTGGCAGCACTTCCATCCACTGGAAGTTTCCAGAATTTTCCCCCATAGGAAGCAATCACATGCTTGCTGTCTGGAGTGAATGCCATGGCTGGAAGGACTCCTTGTGGAGCGATGGACTCTTGCTCATCCCGCTGTACAGGGTAGGCTAGCCATTTTTCGTCGCCAGTCTTGAGATTTCGGATAACTAATCCTGTTTTGTCTTGCCATCTGGTACCATAGACCATCCAGTTGCCATCCTTACTCAAGGTAGGGGTGAAGGCAGAGCCGTAGCGAGAGGTGATGCTGGTGATTTTTCCTTTATCAAAATCGTAGAAACCGATTTGGTACTGAGGGAGCGTGGCATTGTAATTCCAAGAACCGGTTCTCCATGAGAAATACACTTTCTTTCCGTCAGGACTTACAAAGGGGTCGATGGTCTTCATCGTTGCAGGGGCATCGTTGAGTTGGATTCCTCCACCCCCATCTTTGTGGTACATCCATAGTTTGGATACTCGTCTTCCTTTGGAAACGATGATGTACTCACCATCTGGAGTCCAATGGGCTCCTGGCACGTCTCCCGTCTTGTCTTTGGTCACCTGTACGGTGTCTTTCTTGACTAAATCGATGTACCAGAGGTTGTCATTTCCTGCACGGTCAGAGGTAAACAAGAGTTTGTTGCCATCTGGGGAATACCGTGGGTGGGTTTCATAGGCCATGCCCGAAGTGAATGGAGTGGCTTTACCCCCTTCTACTGGCATGGTATAAATGTCTCCCATGAGGTCAAAGGCGATGGTTTTGCCATCTGGACTTACGTCCAAGCTCATCCAAGTACCTTCTGCAGTGGTGAAACTTACTTCCCGCTCAGGCTTGAGGGGAAGGTCTTTGAATTTTGGATAATTCTTCAGTGAGTCTTTTTTGGTGCTATCCGACTGAACGGACTCGGTACCTAGGTTGGGGAAAAGATATTCCGTTGTTTTAGGCATCCAAGCAGCCATGCTTACCGTTGCCCCCAAGGCAAGGAGTAAGGCGGGATGGGTTATTTTTTTCATGTGGCTAAGATTCAAGCAAGTAATCTACGGCGAAGATTTGATTTTCGAAAAAAATACAGGTTTTGCTTCCGATATCTAGTGAACCAAAACAAACTTTTGCACTTTTAAAAAGGTAACTGGTTTGGCATTTAGCCAAAATCAATGTTTCTTGCTTGCATTACCCGGATAGTCCGATGAGTAACAGTTGTTTTTAAAGGGTATAGATTTTTATCGGGACTCCCCGGGCAACTTAAGGGGAATTAAACTTCCTTATTACTCAATTAGCAGGAATGACCCTATAAACCCAATTGCAATGAAAAAATTTATACGACTGCCGTTGTTTTTTCTTTTGTGCATAGGTTGTGAAACGTCAAGCGAAGAAGAAATACCGCTTCCGCCCACAGAATTGAAAGCAACGGTGGCTTCTACGAATCAAGTGGAGTTGTCTTGGAAGGATAATTCCACCAATGAAACAGCTTATAAAATTGAACGAAAGACGGACTCAGGCAACTTTAGTGAGATAGGGGCGACTTCCAAAGACGTGACTATTTTTTCTGATCAAACTGTAACGTTGAACACCACCTACACCTACAGGGTCTATAGTTCCAATCAAGTTGGAAAATCCACCCTGTATTCCAATGAAGTAACGATGAAGACGGTTAGTGGGCCCAAACTATCCACTACCTCAGTCAGCGAAGTTTCGGCGGTTGGCGCAAAATCTGGAGGGAACATTACCTCAGATGGCGGGGCTCCGATTACCGCTAGAGGAGTGGTTTGGAGTACCGAAACTGCGCCGACTGTTGCTTTAGCAACCAAAACAAGTGATGGAACTGGTACTGGAACCTTCCAAAGCACAGTTACAGGTCTTGCCGGCAATACCAAATACTATGTCAGAGCCTATGCTACTACCAGCTCAGAAACCTCTTATGGAGAAGACAAAGTGTTTACCACCTTACCTGAGAATACCGTAGTTGGTGCAAACGGGAAGGTTTGGATGGACCGGAATTTAGGGGCGTCCCGAGTTGCTACCTCTAGTACGGATTCTGTTGGCTTCGGCGATCTTTACCAGTGGGGAAGAGCTAAAGATGGCCATCAGCTAAGAACTTCTGCCACTACGCCTACCTTGGCTAGTGTTGACAAGCCTGCAACAAGTGATTTTATCACGATTAAGACAGGGACTCAAGACTGGCGTAATCCCCAGAATTCAACCTTATGGCAAGGGGTGGGGGGTAGCAATAACCCTTGTCCAACAGGATTCCGATTACCTACTGTAGCAGAATGGAACCTAGAAATCGCCAGTTGGAATAGCAACAATAACGTTGGAGCACTCGTCTCTTCGTTGAAATTACCCCTAGCAGGCAGCCGATCTGCCAGTACTAGTGATATTTCTTTGGAGGGGACTGGGGGCTATTATTGGACGAGTACGATAGACGGAACCAGATCACGTGTAATTGTTATCAATGCTACTCAAGCATTTGTAAGTACCTCAGTCAGAGGAGATGGTAAATCTGTTCGCTGTATCCGGAACTAACCAATGGAAATTCTTCCTTGTTTGACTTACCCCTCTTAGCGGGGTTTTCTAGTATGAGCGGAGTTCTCTAAGTTACCTACACTCGCAAAAATCAAAAGGGCCCTGAACTTGTACTAGTTCAGGGCCCTTTCGCTGTCTTATAGTGCGCTTACTGCCCTACCAAGAAGATGGCGTTGCTTAGCACAAGTTTTCCACTCTCCCAAAAGCCTCTGAAGATTGGGTTATCCACAAAATAGACGATTTGTCCTCTTCCCTGAGACTCCGCGCCAATCACGAGGGATTGACCCATTTGAGACTTGATTTTGTAGCCAATATACCCTGTTCTGTAGGCATCGTTGGAAGCAATAATCCCCGCATTGGCACCTCCGCTGAGGAAGGCAAATCGGCTGGAGTTATTCTTGAGGGTGTAGTATTTCCCGCCTGTGCCATAGCCTAGCGGATGCGTTTCGTCCATCTTGATTTCATAGATGGCTCCGGCAGTACCACCTGCGATTTCCAAGCGCTCTCCCTCAGTGTATGGCTCCAAACGCTCTTTCTTGGCGAGCTCCTGGCCAGCTTTCTCGGCGGCCTTTTTCTCATCTTCCGTGTCGAAGGTCTTCAACTTGAAGCCTTCCTTGTTGGCAAACAGGTTTACTGAGCCATCGATGGCAATTACCTTTCCTCCTGCCTTCACCCAGTCGTTCAACTTGGTTTGGGCGGAAGCAGACAAGGCAGAACCAAATACGGATGGAAGAATGATCACATCGTATTTGCTCAAATCAGCATTGCCCATCGAAGCAGCATCTAAGCTGCTGAGCGGATACTTCAGGTCTTTTTCGAAGAAGTGCCATACCTCTCCAAAATTCAAGGAGGAGGTGCCAGTTCCGCCTACAAGGGCTACCTTTGGCGCTTCAATCACGCGCACGGTAGGGGACCCAAAGTCCTTGCCCTGCTCCACGTAGCCTGTTTGGGTAGTGCTCAAAGTAATGCCCAGTGCTGCGGCAGTTTCCTGTACCGTCTGATCAAAATTAGCTACCCATTCATTGCCTCCCTTGGTGATCATCATCGTTCCGGCAGGGTAGGACTTTCCTTCCACGGTAAAGGGGTATTCGGCATAGCGAACGCGGATTTTTTTGTTGAGCAGGCCTGCAAGGAAGGCCGCATCTCGCGTACCCTGCCAAGGAGCCAAGTAGGCTACTGGTGTACCATTGACTTTCGTCGGGGCAGCCGTAGGCTTCTCGTAACTTCCGCTTGGATCCAATCGGGTATCCAGCGCAAAGGCCTTTAATCCATAAGCATAAGGCATAGCCCAGCTCGTGATGTCGTAGGTAATCGAATCGTGAAGCGCAGGATTTGGCTCAAAGAGCACCTGGGTCAGGACAGATTTTGGCTGGTAGGCAGAAATGACAATGTCCTTGTCGCTCGTGGCAAAAGGGACGCCCGTCTTTCCACTTTGGTACTCGTAGCCTTTCAAGCCTGTTTTGGCTATGCCTTTCCCGTACTGGATTCCGTTTTTGTCGAGTAGTTCCAGCAATTTGGCCACCTGGGCAGGATTGCTTTCCCCCTTAATCACAAAGCTTTTGTAGGTGCCTTTGGGAGCGGTGGAGTTGGTTTTGAAGTAGCGCTCAAACTCGCTTACCAGGCGAGCCGAATGCTGGCTGGTCATCTCCACTGCAGAAAGTGCAGCGGTGTAGTGACCAGCAATTCGGCTACTCAAAGTGACCGTATCTCCGATTGCATTGTAGCCACCGATGCCGGCACGTCCACCACCACCTTGCTCGATGGTCATGCCGATGGCCCCATTATACATCGGGTATGTATCTCCATAAGAGGGATACAGCAGATCAAAGCGCTCTTTGGTAAAGTAGAAGCGACCCATTTGGTCGAAGTACTTCGCGGTATTTTTTCCAAAAATATCTTGGAACTCATGCTGAAATGGGGTCAGCTGTTCGTGCAGGGGTTCTGCGGCAGGAGCCATGTAAAAAGGGTTGTCGATGCCCTGCTCGTGGAAGTCTAAGTGAAGCTGTGGCATCCATTGCTGGTACATTTTGAGACGCTGCTGAGATTCAACTTGTACTTGCCAAGCCCAGTCACGGTTCAGGTCAAATAGGTAGTGATTGGCACGCCCACCTGGCCAAGGCTCGTTGTGTTCCATGGACTGGATGTCGGGCTGCAATTGGGTATGCATTTTCTGGTTGTACCAGTTGGAATAGCGATCTCTTCCGTCGGGGTTGATGGCGGGATCGAGGATGACCACTTGATTTTTCAACCAGCCTTGTACCTTGGCATTGTTGGGATCTGCTAGGGTGTGGAAAGTAGAAATGGCAGCTTCCATCCCCACGGATTCGTTACCATGGACATTGAAAGACATCCAATTGATTGGAACCTGGGTGCTTGGAGTTCCGGAAAGAATGCCTGTTCGCTTCAAGTTGTCTGTACGGATTTGCTCGAGTCGAGCCATGTTTTCTGGACTCGCTAGGATTGCGAGAATAAGGGGTCGCTTTTCATTGGTTTCCCCATAATAAATCAATTTGATGTTTGGATTTTGAGCAGCGACGTACTCAAAATAGTCCACCATGCGGTGGTGAGGAGTAAATCGGTCGCCCGGTTTGTAACCGAGAAACTGTTCTGGAGTCTTGAGTTGGGCTAGTACGCTTCCCACAGAAAGCATTGCGAATACGAGCGAAAAGAATAATTTTTTCATTTGGAAAATGGGTTTCGACGAGAAAGTTAACCGCTTTTGTTCATTGTAGTGCCACCGGATGCTGGAAAAGTGACGAGTGGAAAGGGACGGTTATTAACCTATGTGCAAGTTAAGCCACAAAAAAAGGCAGACCTTTTTGGAGCCTGCCTTAGAAGTAAATTAAGTAAATACTTAGGCTACTGCAGTGGCAGTTACCTCAATATTGCCTCGGGTAGCCTTGGAATAAGGGCATACCTGATGTGCTGCGTCTACAAGCTTTTGTGCTTCTGCTAGGGAGGCAGCCTGAGGGATTTTCACTTCAATGTCTACGCCCAATCCGAAGCTTCCAGGACCGTAGTGTCCGAGGTGTGCTTTCACTTTGATTTCGGAATCTTTCAAGCTGGTGGTACCAGCTACTGCTGCCAAGGCGCCGCCAAAGCAAGCCGCGTAGCCCGCTGCGAAAAGTTGCTCTGGGTTGGTTTTTCCACCCTCGCCTCCGATTTCTTTTGGCATGGCCACATCGAAGTCAAGCATGCCGTCTTCGGTGCGCACGTGCCCTTTTCTGCCTCCGGTGTTTACCGCTACTGCGGTGTAGTCTACAATTAGTTTTTCCATGGTTTCGTATGATTTACTGTTTGATTTTTTAGAGTCGTTTTTGGGGCTGGGCCCCAAAATTAGGAACTACTCTTCAAACTTGAGAAGGGTCTTCAAGGTTTTGGGTGCAAGAAAATTTCTTCACGGCCGAGTGATTTAGGTCAGTTTATAGCCTCTTTCATAGGCATAGTGAAGCTTGGCATTCACCGCAGCGTCTGTGGACAATTGGGTCTGTGGATTCCAGGTGATGGTACGGCCGAGTTCGTGGGCAATGTTGCCAAGGGTGCAGGCCGTGCAGGTGCTGTGACCGATTTCCACGGGTACGATAGGGTCTTTTCGCTTGCGGATGCAGTCGATAAAGTCGATGTGGTGGGCGTTAAAGTTAAAATTCTCAGGCTCTTTGCCGAGCTGTAGCTCAGGGATTGAGCTGTCGTAATTGCCTCGGGAAACCTTGATCCAGCCTTTTTCTCCGATAAACTTCACTCCTTGTCTCCCTTCGTCAAACTTGGTAATCATCATCTCTACCCCATCGGCATAGCGGTATGTGAGTGGCTGGGTCCCGGATCCAGGGATGATGGTGGTTGGACCATTTCTATCCTTGCTTAGACCCCACTGGGCGATGTCGATCATGTGCGCACCCCAGTCGGTCATCAATCCGCCTCCGGTTTCCTTGTACCAGCGCCAAGCTCCCCAGGCAGTTTCGTTCTTATCAGGATTCAGGCTAATGCCTGGATTGAGTAGGTCATTGAATGCTAGGCTCGGAATTGGGCCTAGCCATTTTTCCCAGTTTAGGCCTGCAGGAATAGGCTGGGCAGCCAAGTCGTAGGGCTTGGGGTGGGGATTGTCTCCTACGTGAACGAGCACCTGTGAGATTTTTCCCAGTTGACCGCGCTGCACGTGCATCGCTGCAGTTTGGAAGTTGACCGCTGCGCGCTGCATGGATCCCACGGCTAGAACTACGCCGTTTTCACGCACAGCTTGTACGAGAAGTTGACCCTCCTTGATGGTGAAGGTGAGTGGTTTTTCGAGGTAAATGTCCTTCTTGGCTTTGCAGGCATCAATGGCCATGAGCGCATGCCAATGGTCAGGAGAGGCAATGACTACCGCATCTACGTTTGGATCTTGGAGTAGCTCTCGGTAGTCCTCGTAGAGTTTGGGTGCGGTGACGGTCTTGCCTGCGTCAGTGAGACCTTTTTGAACGCGAAGCGCAAATCGCTCCCGCTTGATGGCGTAGACATCCGCCCCGGCAACTACTTCTACGCCAGGGATGCGCATAAAATTGTTGAGCAAGCCCATGGCTTGACGACCCACGCCAATAAATCCAAGGCGAACGCGCTCGTGAGCAGCTTGGAAAAGAGGTGTTGGAGCAGCCGAGGCAAAGGAAAGACCAGGGAGCATACTTATTCCTGCGGAGGTCAAGAGGCTGGCGCCCAGGAATTTTCTACGTGAAAAAGAAGCAGACATAGGGAATTTTAGGTTAAGGTGTCGTCGGATAAAAACTACTTTAAGGTAGTAGAAAATCTTTTTCTTTTCCCAATTTCTGGGGGGATTGTGATAAAAGGAGTCAATAGCCCCCTGAGTGGCGGTGTCTTTTTTCAGCATCAGCTACTCGATTTTTTCCTAGTTTTGCGAGCTTTTCATAGATAAAATCAATCGAAATGACCATTCAACAGTTGGAATATCTGATAGCCGTCGACAAGTACCGGCATTTTGGTCAAGCAGCAGCGGCTTGTTTTGTGACTCAGCCTACGCTCAGTGCCCAACTGAGCAAGTTGGAGAAGGATCTAGGCGTGATTCTTTTTGACCGAAGCAAAATGCCCGTTATCCCCACCGAGTCTGGGGTACAGGTAATTGCCCAAGCCAAGAAGGTGCTGTCTGAAAGCAAGGGGATTTTTGAATTGGTTTCCCAGCTGAAGGGCGATGTCTCCGGAGTGCTGAAATTGGGAATCCTACCCACCCTAGCCCCGTACCTCTTGCACTTATTTATCCGAAAGTTTTTGGAGAAATACCCCTTGGTCAAGTTGGAGGTGCATGAAATGGTGACCGAGGAGATTGTCCGCAAATTAAAGAACGACGAGTTGGATTTAGGAATTGTGGTGACCCCTTTGGGGGAGGCAGGAATGTTGGAGAAGCCCATGTTTTACGAAAAATTCTATGCTTATTTTTCGAGTGGACACGAGTTGCTGGGTCAGCAAGAGATTCGTCCCGAGCAGATCAAAACGGAGGAGCTCTGGGTTTTGCAGCAGGGACATTGCTTCCGAGACCAGGTGCTCAACTTCTGTGATCAAGGCCTGTCGGGCCACAAAAACTTTCACTACGAGAGTGGCTCCCTGGAGGGACTTCGCAACATGGTCAACCGCTACAAGGGGCTGACGCTTTTGCCTGAACTCGCTACCTGGGAGCTCTCCAAGGAGGAAAAATCCCGACTCCGGCCCTTTGTTGGTGCCTCGCCCACTCGGGAGGTGAGCATCATCTTGAACCGGAGTTTTCTAAAGCAAAAATTGGTGGAGTTGCTATTCAAAGCGATCACTGAGGCCATTCCTTTCGAGATGACTTCCAAGGCCAAAGGGAAGGTGGTTCGATTCACTTGATGCGTTTCAGGAGGTAGCGCGCTGCTTGGGGGCCTGTTATTTTTTGGCCATCAGCATCCAGGTGGAGGAGCCCGTTTTCTTGAAGGAGGTAGCGTCCAGGCATATCGCCGATCATGCCTCGCAGGAGGAGTTGGGAGCTGTCAGTAGACCCCCAGGAGATTTTTCCGGTAAACTGTTCCTCGCGTGCGTCATTCAGCCCGAGGTAGTTGGTTTTAAGTTCAAAGGTAGCACCTTCGGCTAGGGTCAGCCAGATTTCTATGCCTTCGCAGTGCCCGCAAGGCAAGACGCCTTCGTAGGCACCTACCCAGGAAGAATTGGCGCTGGCTATGGCAGGGGATGTTTTTTGCGCAAGGGAACTTTCTCCGATCGGAGTCGATTCCTGGGAAGATTTTGGATTACAACAGGAAAGCAGGCAGCTGGCGAATCCAATAGAAAATCCGATTCTCCAGCTGCCTAGTCCTTCAATGGGTATTCCTTTAGCCATGGGCTGTTGACTTATACTCCAAACTGGGTGAGGTGGTGATCCAGGTGCTTGTAGAGTAGGTTGTTCCATTCCTTGGCAGTCATGGGGCCAAAGGATGGTGATTCCTTTCCTTCGAATGCTGCTTCGCCTGCTGCAAGAGTTTGCTCCAGAAAAGCGATGAGCCGTGTCTTTTCTTCTTCAAAGTTCTTTTCATTTTTGATGCGGAAGGCGGGTGATGTAGGCAGATTTTTTTTGTAAGGAACTTCATTTACCACCCCTGCCTTGACGAAGGTTTTCAAGAGAAAACGCATCACCGGATTTGCCTTGGGATGCTTATTAGTAAAGGCCATTTCGTAGGCTACACAGCAGTGTGCCAGCATTTGGTCTACGGACATTTTGCCCCAGAGGGCAGGACTTTCAGGGCTTAGTTCTTCGATTCGATGGATCAATTCAGCGGTTACCGCTGGGTCAAATACATTTTTCATGGAGAGATTAGTTGGAAGGTAAATTTAGCTAAACGTTTGGAAATTTTTAGGGCGCCTAAACTAGGATTTCATACGCTTCATCCGCAAAATCATGCTAAAGTTGTCACCTAGGATTTTAGGTCTTTTGGCCCACTTAGATGATTGAATTAATTGAATAAGCCTAAAATTTTCTTGAGGTTTGCCCATGATGATTAGTTTTGTGTTGGAAACCCGCACTGCATGACTCTTTTTCAAAGCATCCTGATTGCCATAGTCGAAGGACTTACTGAATTTCTTCCCATTTCCTCCACGGGACACATGATTTTGGCATCTACTGCCATGGGCATTCACGAGGATGAATTTGTAAAGACCTTCGAAGTATTCATTCAGTTGGGAGCCATCTTGGCCATTGCCTTGATGTACATCAAGCGGTTTTTCCGAAACTTGACCATTTATTTCAAGTTGATTACGGCATTTCTACCTACGGCGGTAGTTGGGTTTTTGGCCTACGACTATATCAAGGCCTGCCTATTTAACCCCATAGTGGTGTCGGTTTCTCTGATTTTAGGTGGGATAATTTTGATTTTTATCGATAAAAAAGTAGCCGCTCAAGGCAGCACCGTGGCGGAGGTGGAAGATATTTCCTACAAAAACGCCTTCTTCATCGGCCTCTGCCAGTGTCTCTCCATGGTGCCGGGCACTTCTCGAGCGGCAGCCACAATTATTGGAGGGGTATTTAATGGCTTGGACAAACGGCAGGCTACCGAATTTTCCTTCTTGCTTGCCGTACCTACCATGCTCGCAGCAGGGGGTTATGACCTTCTTAAAGCCGATCTCGCTTTTAGCAGCGAGCAGTTGATGTTATTGGGAATTGGCTTTGTAGTAGCCTTTGCTTCGGCTTGGGGAGCGGTGAAACTATTTTTGACTTACGTCTCTACCCATGGCTTCACGGCCTTTGGATGGTACCGAATTGCCCTCGGGATATTGTTCTTAATCTTTATGTGGGGAGCAGACTTGTAAGGATCATATTTCGCATAGTTCGATTGCTGAAAATTGGACTGTTTTTGAAAATTGGAACTCACTTCATTTCAAGAATAGATTACAAAAAAAAGGCTCAACATTCGTTGAGCCTTTTTGAGTCAGATCGGTAGTGCTTACTTACCTCTTGCGCCGATGGAAACCATTGCGCAACGGAAACCAATGTGATTGGTGGAAGAATCTTGGTGCATGAATCTGCGTGTTCCTGGGGCCAACCAATAGGTGACATCTCTCCAAGAACCCCCTTTGTATACTCGAATGGAGTCATTCAATAGGGATGTTCCATAGGTATTTTTTTCATCGTAGACTCCATCCTTACGCAAAGGGTTGAGGTCATCTGTATCCTGGAAGGAAAGTGGACGGTACACATCATATACCCACTCATTCATGTTTCCAGCCATATTATACAAGCCAAAATCATTTGGGGCCATGTCGTACACATTTGCTGGGATAATTTCTCCATCGTTAGTTTCATCCCCTGCAATCCCTGCATAATCCCCTCTGCCTCGTTTGAAGTTGGCCAAGAAATCACCTTGCTTGCCAGCTTTTTTGCCACGACCATCGTAGGGATTTCTTACCCCTCTACCATCCCAAGGATAAATTCGACCATACTCCTGATTTTCATCCAAGTACTGGGTTCCAATCATGGCTTTGGCTGCATATTCCCATTCGGATTCAGTAGGAAGTCTAAATTCAGCAATCACAATTCCTCGTTCGATCAACTGGGAGCGGGTAAGGGCAGAGTCCAAGCCTTGTCGCTCAACCTCAATTTTTTGAACGTACTCGGTTCTCCACTTTGCATAGGCATTGGCTTGAGACCAAGACACCCCAGCCACAGGATAAAAATTAAATCCTGGGAATCTAAAGTAGTAGGACTCGTAGACGTCGTTGAAGGTCATGGCCCCTCTCCAGACCTTCTCAGAAGGCTCTAGTTTTTTCATGGAATCCAAACTCACCTTCTTTTTCATGGCGTATAAAAATTCCTTGTAATCGTTGTTGGTCATCTCCGTTTCATCCATCCAAAAGGTGGAGATGGAAACGGTACGCTCCAAATTGTCACGGAAAGCCATTACATCTTCTTCCTGGGAACCGAGAACCGCACGGCCGCCTTGGATCAATTTTAAGTTTGGTCCTGGGATCTGCTCTGCTTTTTTGGCTACAAAAAACTGGGTGGAATCGTCCGCATCAAAGGAAAATCCAGCACCGGTAGTGGCACTACGTTTTCCTGGAGCACCCGCAGTTCTTCTTCCGTAGGTGTTATTTTTTTGGCAAGAGGACAAAACGGTGGCTGTCACAAGTGTCAGGGCAATAGCCCAGCTCCTCCAAGTATTGGGTAGACGCATAGGTAAAATGTGTTTGGTCTATTTCTGTTGCTAATATACAAGGGCTTCGGTGATCGCACCAAAGCTGGTTTAAACTTTGTTATCTAGTGTAGGCCTCTAGTAAAGAAGGAGTAAGCTCCAAATTTTTATAGAAGCGCCCACAAAAGTAGGATAATTTACTGAAGGGAACTCCCTTTACGCCAGTGTACTTCCAAATCCTCCACCGCTACTCTTAGGCACTTGTGGGTTTTATTCCTTCCAAACCCATTTTTTTGCTCCAGAGCCCGCATTTTAGGAAGTTTTCATTTCTTTAAGCAAATGCTGTGCCTTTTGTATGCTGAGGACCTGATCGACACTGAGAATCAAACGATTTTTATGTTCTTTTATTTTACAAGACTTGGGATGGATTTGAACAAATTTCATCATGTTGCCAAAAACTGCCGAGCTGTAGTACGATTCTTTGCTTGCAGGTAGGAGGTAACATTTCATTTGAGAGCTCTTCAAAACCAATTTTTCGATCCCCAATTCTTCCGCCTGCCAGCGTAATCGCACTGTTTCCATCAAGTCTTGAACTGCCTTTGGAAGTGGGCCAAATCGATCCTGCAACATTTGCCCAAACTGATCCAGCTCCTCTTCTTTTTCGAGTCCGTCCAGTTTGGAATAAAGTCCCAAACGCTCACTGATGTTGCTGACATAGCTCTCCGGTATGAGGAGTTCTAGGTCAGTTTCTATCGTGCAATCCTGCACGAGTACGGCTACCTTTTCCTTGAGATCCTCTTCAAACAGTGCTGCAAATTCATTTTCTTTCAGTTCTTGCACAGCCTCGTCCAAGATTTTGTGGTACATCTCAAATCCGAGGTCAGTGATGAACCCGCTTTGCTCCGCGCCCAACAGGTTGCCTGCCCCACGGATGTCTAGATCTTTCATGGCCACCTTGAATCCATCACCCAAGTCGGAAAATTCCTCCAAGGTTTGAAGACGTTTTCGCGCTTCGGCGGTAAGGCCAGAAAGGGGGCTGGTGAGCAGGTAGCAAAAGGCTTTTTTATTGCTCCGCCCTACTCGGCCACGCATCTGGTGGAGGTCGGAAAGGCCAAACATGTGAGCCCGGTTGATCAAAATGGTGTTTGCATTCGGAATGTCCAAACCCGATTCAATGATGTTGGTGGAGACTAGAACATCGTATTGGTGGTTGATGAAGTCCACCATGATTTTTTCCAATTTATCCCCATCCATCTGCCCATGCGCACCGATGACGCGGGCATCTGGAACCAACTTTAAGATGAGGTTGGCAATGCTGTCGATTTCTCCTACCCGATTGTGCACAAAAAACACCTGCCCCCCACGTCGGAGCTCGTAGGACACGGCATCTCGGATCACTTCCTCTTCGAAGGTCTGTACCTCCGTAGTCACTGGCTGCCTGTTGGGCGGAGGAGTCGCAATGACCGACAAGTCGCGCGCTCCCATCAAAGAAAAATGGAGCGTACGTGGAATCGGAGTTGCCGTCAGCGTGAGTACATCCACATTGACCCGAAGGTTTTTCAATTGGTCTTTTACCTTGACCCCAAATTTTTGTTCCTCGTCGATGATCAGCAATCCTAGGTCCTTGAACTCGATGTCTTTGCCGACGATTTTATGGGTACCAATGAGGATGTCAATTTCCCCTGAGGCAACTTGTTCCTTGATGGCTTTGATGTCCTTGGCCGATCGGAATCGGTTCAAGTAATCCACCTTGACGGGAAAATTTTCAAGACGCTCAGATAAAGTTTGGTAATGCTGCATCGCCAAAATGGTCGTAGGGACCAAGATGGCTACCTGCTTTCTGTCGTTGACGGCTTTGAAGGCAGCGCGGATGGCTACTTCTGTTTTTCCAAAACCCACATCCCCACACACGAGTCGGTCCATGGGATACGATTTTTCCATATCCGCCTTCACATCGGCAGTGGCAGCCGCTTGGTCAGGAGTGTCCTCGTACAGGAAGGAGGATTCTAGTTCCACTTGAAGGACAGAATCTCGTGAAAAGGCAAATCCAGGAGCAGACCTGCGTTTGGCATACAGTGCAATCAGGTCCTTGGCAATGTCTTTGACTTGCTTTTTGACCCGCGCTTTTTTGTTTTCCCAGTCTGGGGAGCCCAACTTGGACATGGAAGGTGCCTGTCCCTCTTGCCCGGAATACTTTGAAATCTTGTGTAGCGAGTGAATATTGACGTAAAGGAGGTCGTCGTCCCGAAATATCAGGCGTACGGCTTCCTGCATTTTGCCGCTGACATCCACCTTTTCAAGCCCTGCAAATCTGCCCACCCCATAGTCCACATGGACGACATAGTCTCCTGGATGGAGCGCCTTGATTTCTTTGAGGGTTAGCGCTTTGGATGCGGTGGATTTACTCTTGGATTTGTAGCGGTGAAAGCGCTCAAATAGCTGGTGATCGGTGTAGCAGACGAGTTTGGCCTGCTTGTCCACAAAGCCCTCTCGAAGGCTGAGCAGCATGCTTTGAACCTGTAAAGTGGGGTCCAATTCCTGGAAAATCCCCTGCAATCGGTCGATCTGCTTTTCGTTTTCGGCGGTGATCAGGTTGAGGTAACCCGCCTTTTCATTGTCCCCCAAGTTGGCCACGAGCAAGTCAAAATTTTTATTGAATGAAGGCTGTGGCTGACTTTCCCAACTGACCTTGGTGGCATTCTTCAAGTAAAATTGCCTGCCAAACTCTACTACCGAAAACTTTTTTGCTGCCTCGCTAAACTGGGTTCCCTGTTCAAAAACCTGTTCAGGCTGTAGGACTAGTGCACCCGATTTACTTCCTCCCGACAGCTGTGCAAATGCTTGCACCGCCTTCTGATAGCACTCGTCCATCACATCGAGGGTGAGCTGGAAGTCTTTGATCCAGAGGAGGGTGTTTTCGGGCAAGAAAGTCAAAAAGGACTGACGCACCTCTTGTAGGAGGCGTGTTTGTACATTGGGAATCAGGGAAATGAATTCTACGGGCTGTAGGGATAGCTGTGATTCCGGATCGAAGGTGCGGATGCTTTCAATTTCTTTTCCAAACAATTCTAGTCGATAAGGGAATTCATTACTAAATGAAAAGACATCCAAAATTCCTCCTCGAATGGCAAATTGCCCTGGTTCGTAGACGAAGTCGGTTCGCTCAAAGTCATAGGAGGTGAGAATTTCAGTAACAAACTCCAGGTCTACTGCCTCACCTACCCGAGCAATAAAGGTGTTTTCTATGAGCGCACGCTTGTTGACTACTTTTTCATACAATGCTTCGGGATAGGTGATGACGATACGGGGGCTGCCCTTGGTTTCTATAAGCTGGTTGAGGAGCTCCGCGCGTTGCAGGACATTCGCATTGTCAATTTCTTCGTACTGGTAGGGACGCTTGTAGCTGCTTGGAAAAATCCCATGCTCCTGAGTGCCCAACAAGTTTTGAAGGTCAGAATTGAGATATGCTGCCTCCTCTTTGTCTTGGGCGATGATGAGGTGAACCCCACCTTGTTTTTCAAAATAGGCTGCAAGGAGGACCATGTCCAAACTACCCGAAAGGCCTTTTACCTGGAGCCGGAAAGGAGACCCCTCACTTAATTGGTGGGCGAGGGTTTGAAAAATGGGATCCGACTGGTAAATGGAGAGAAAAGAAGGTCTATCCACAAAGGGCTTGGTTTAGGAGATGGGAGGCTGCAAATCTAGGTTTTTTTGGCCTATCTCGAGGAATTGAAACCGAAATTGACATTTTTTGAACTAAGAGCCGTACAAAATGTTTTCGAAACGATGAGACGATCAGCCCCTCCAAAAACTTGGTTGCAAAAGATAGAGAAACTCCATCCCTACGAGACACTGCTGTATCTCGGGATGCTTGGGAGTGGGATTATCTTTTTGTTTCTAGCGCTGGCATTTCTATCTTCTGGGAGGGAGTACCTGCAAGGGCTCAATGAGCAAATGCCACTGGCTTTCTTGGTGTCTACCTTTCTCTTGGTGCTTTCTGGCTATACTTCCGTGAAAATGCGAATCCATTACCAGGAAGAAAATAGTGTCAAGCTGCATCGTTCATTGAAAGCCACTTTTATTTTGGGGATACTTTTTACGGTGTTTCAGATCTTGGGATGGATGGAGTTGACCGAGAAGGGGATCAACTTTACGGGCGTCCCAAGTGGTTCTTTTCTCTACGTGCTTTCAGGAATTCACGTGGTCCACTTGTTAGGAGCCATGTCTTTTGCGGTGATTCTGCTCCTGCAACTTCGAAAAATAGAGCAGGATATGGTCCGCAAACTCGTATGGATGACTAATCCTTACGAAAAACTACGCATTCGCCTGTTTACCGTGTACTGGCAATTTATGGATGCGGTATGGCTGATTTTATTTCTTCTTTTTGTCCTAAGTTTCTGATGCGCCTTCACCTACAAACTGCCGTTGCTAGTTCCTACTTGGAAGTGAAGGCCGGTTTTACCGAATCCTTATTTGCCAAGTTGGCCCCACCCTTTCCTCCCGTGAAGGTGCTGCGTTTTGATGGTTGTAAGGCTGGAGATACCGTTGACTTGGAGCTTAACTTTATTTTCTTCAAGCAAAAATGGACGAGTAAAATCACCGAAGATCACTGTGATGCAGCGGAGTTTAGCTTTGTGGATGAGGGCATCGTACTTCCTTTTTTTCTAGGGAAGTGGAGGCATTGTCACCGCATTTTGGCGCAGCCAACAGGAAGTATCATTTCAGATGAAATCGAGTTTGAGGGAGCCTTCTCTTGGATGACTCCGCTCTTATACCCAGTCCTTTGGCTTCAATTTTGGTATCGGAAGCCGATCTACCGCCGGATTTTTAGAAAGTAGTAGCCGTCAAGAGGTGCTCGCAATTTTTGATTTGACAGTCTCCATAGAGCACCAAGGAGTGGCTGCTCATGGTGGAACTAAATTCCTTACTCATGCTATCCTTGATTTCGGTTAGCCTAGGATCCGAAAACTCGCGAATCTTTCTACACTGATTGCATACGTGGTGATCGTGATGGGTATAGGTTAGCGCTTGTTCGTAGAGTGCCACTTTGTCTTTAAACTGGTGCTTGACCGCTAATCCGCTTTCGACAAGCAAGTCAAGGGTATTGTAAATCGTGGCTCTGCTGATGGTGTAGCCCTTGTTTCTCATTTTCAGAAAAAGCCCCTCCACATCGATGTGCTCATCTTCGGGGAGGAGGTAGAGTTCATCCAGTACGGAATACCGCTCAGGGGTTTTTCTGCTTCCTTGCCGAAGGAGAAAGTTTTCAAAAATTTTCTTCGCTTTTTCAATTAAGGCGGTATCGGCCATCTTTTTGAGGGGTTGAATGCTAAAGATCCACTTTTCTTCAGGTTTTGACAAGGAAAGTGAAGAGTTCTTCCAGAGAGGATTCTTGAGAATTTATTTGAACCACGGGTCAAAAACTCCGTAATTTAAAGGAATTGAAATGTGAAGTGGATGATGCTTAGAGCCCTCCTATTGTTTGTTTTTTTTCTTTTGGGGCTCAGCCTTCGGGCGCAGGTTCCTGGATTTTTTATTGTCGGCGATCAGAAAAAGGTGAAGTTGCCTTTTTTGGCGTCCAATAGCCTGATTTTGCTACCGGTCTCCATCAATGGAAGCGCACCGCTTTATTTCTTATTGGACACTGGAGTGCGAGCCAACCTCCTGTTTAGTAAATCCATGGGAGACTCCTTGGGTCTGTCCTACACCCGAAGGGTAGGGATGGTAGGTGCAGATGGCAGCACGACCGTTTGGGCGCAAGTGTCCCCGATAAACACGTTGGGTCTGGGGGAAGTGGAGGGCAGACTTCAAAGCTTGTTGGTGTTGGAGGAAGATTTTCTGGAGCTGGAATCGGTGATCGGTATTCCGGTCTATGGAATTTTGGGCTACGAGTTTTTCAATCACAACGCGGTAAAAATAGATTACGAACAGGCTGTTTTGACCTTTTATGCCCCGGAGGCATTGGCCTTCAAGTCACCATTTTATCGAAAAGGTGCCCTGACATTCGAGGAGGGGAAGGCCTACCTTGATGTGAAAGTCAGGCAGCATACGGGACCTAGGCTTGGGGGAAAGGTGCTCGTGGATACCGGTGCCAACCATGGGTTGCTATTGAATCGGGAGACATTCCCTGAAATTCAACTTCCAGAAAAGCACTTAGAAACTCAGCTGGGGCAGTCCTTGGGCGGCGTACTGTATGGCTCTATTGGGCGTGTGGCGGGGCTATCCATCCGAGGTTTGCAGTTTGCACAGGTTCTGACCTCCTTTCCTGAGGAAAGTTTTGCCAGTGCCCGAATCAAGGAAAGTGGTCGGATGGGGAGCTTGGGAGCAGAGGTATTGGGGCGAATGACGGTGATTTTGGACTACCCGAGAAAAGAAATTTTTGTGAGGAGAAATCAAGGTTTTTACCAACCCTTCGAATTTGATATGAGCGGCTTGGTGGTGAAAAAGCTGCTGACCCCTCAAAAGCGCTGGTATGTGGGAGATGTTCGTCAGGGCTCCCCAGCACAGCTAGCAGGTATTTTGCCATTTGACGAAATATTGACCATCAACAGCATCCCTATCGTCCTTTGGGAGATGGACCTGCTGGTGAAATTGCTGCGCTCCGAAGAGGGAAAAGAGGTCCAGTTAGAGGTGCGGCGCTATTCTCAGCCTGGGTCTGCCTCTTTTGAAGACCTTCGCTTCCGTTTCCTCCTGAAAAAGCAGATTTGATTTTTCAAGGGGAAAAGAAAATTTGGGTAACTTTGAGGCAGAAGACAACATCTTGGAGATGAATTCCGTGTAACTCTTCGATTTAACCAACATCAACAATGAAAAAAATCTTAATTCCAGTAGGCATCCTTCTTGTCCTAGGTATTTTAATCTACTCGAAAGCAGTAGGTACCTACAACCAATTTGTGCAATTAGAAGAAGGCATCAATGGCGAATGGGCTGAGGTGCAGACTCAATACCAACGCCGTGTAGACCTGATTCCAAACCTAGTCAATACCGTAAAGGGCTATGCTGACTTTGAGCAGGAAACCCTAACTGGCGTGGTAGAAGCTCGTTCCAAGGCAACTTCCGTGCAAATCGATCCCACAAACTTGACTCCAGAAAAGCTTGCCGAATTTCAGCAGGCACAGGATCAACTTTCAGGCGCTTTGAGCCGCTTGCTCGTGACTGTTGAAAAATATCCGGACTTGAAGGCCAATCAGAACTTCTTGGAGCTTCAGGCTCAATTGGAAGGTACAGAAAACAGAATTGCTGTGGCACGGAGAAACTTCAATGAGTCCATCAAAGGCTACAATGCTACCTTGAGAGTGTTCCCGAACAATCTCTTTGCGGGTTGGTATGGATTTGCAGCCAAGGGCTATTTTGAAGCGGCTGCAGGTGCAGAAAATGCCCCTAAGGTAGAATTCTAAGCGCATGGCATCCAACCTATTTTCTCCAGAGCAAAAGGCCCAAATCGTAGCCGCAATAAAAGAGGCAGAAACCCAAACCTCTGGAGAGATCCAAGTACACATTGAAAGCCGTTGCAAAGGGTCTGTTCTGGACCGTGCTGCTCAGGTTTTTGAGGTACTAAAGATGTACCAAACCAAAGACAGAAATGGTGTTTTGGTATACTTGGCTGCAGAAGATCACAAATTTGCTATTCTAGGAGATGCAGGCATCAATGCAGTGGTGCCTGCAAACTTCTGGGAAAGCACCAAAGACCTGATGGCGAATCTTTTTCGCCAAGGCAAATTCACCGAAGGCCTTATTGAAGGCATCCACCATGCCGGGGATCAGTTGAAAACTCATTTTCCTTACGATCACCGGGCCGACCAAAACGAACTATCTGATGAGGTATCCTTCGGCAGTTAAGCCCTTACTTTTCCTAATTTTCTTGCTTCAAGCGGTCTGCGGAATGGCACAGGACTTTCCTCCTGCTCCCAATCCTCCTCGCTTGGTCAATGATTTTACGGGCACATTAAGTGCAGAGGAAGTAGCCCAACTTGAAAAAAAGCTACTTGCCTATTCGGATAGTACCTCCACCCAGGTGTCCATCGTTCTTTTAGGTTCGGTAGGACCTTACGATATAGCGGACTATGCCTTTCAATTGGGTGAACAATGGGGCATTGGAGGTAAAGGCAAGGACAATGGTATCCTCATCTTAGGCGCAATGGAGGACCGTAAAATCTTCATTGCAACCGGTCGAGGAATGGAAGGAGCTATCCCAGATGCGCTTGCCAAGCGGATTGTGACCGACATGATACTTCCCAACTTCAAGATGGAAGCCTACTACCAGGGACTGGATCAGGCCACAGACATGATCTTCAAGTTGGCTTCCGGGGAGTACACAGCAGATGAAGTGATGTCGGAAGAGAGCCCTGTTTTGGGAATTCTTTTCGTCCTCTTCTTCATACTTATTTTTATTGTATTGCCAATCATCAAAAACCGGAAGGACAACAATAACCACATGGGCGGACGCGGTGGAGGAATCGATTTTTGGACGACTCTCTTTTTGGCAAATTTGCTTGGTGGTGGCGGAAGAGGAAGTAGCGGAGGCGGTTCCTTTGGAGATTTTTCTTCAGGTGGAGGCTCCTTTGGTGGCTTCGGCGGCGGCTCCTTTGGCGGCGGCGGCGCAGGAGGAAGTTGGTAAATGTTAGGTATTTTCTTTAGAAATTAAGGCAGACAAGGCCTCTTGAATGAGGTCTTGTTCAAAGCCCTTACTCATCAGGTACTTCGTCACGAGGTACCTTTTTTTGTAGGCATCTGTTTCCTTGGTTTTCTCCCACTTTTTCTCTGCCTCTCGTTCCAGGGTAGCAAAATACTCCTCTCCATCAATTTCGGAAAGCCCTTTTTGAATAGTCGAAGCACTGATTTCTCGGAGTTTTAGTTCCTGTCGGATTCGAGCCCTACCCCATTTTTTGATGCGAAATTTGCCTCGGGCATAGGAGCGGGCAAAGCGTTCATCATCCACAAAACCACTGGCTTCCAATTCGGCAAGAATCTTTTCTGCGGCGGGTCCTGAGATCCCTTTTTCAAAAAGTTTGCGCCTCAGCTCCCAGGCACAGCGCTCTTGGTAGGAACAGAAGGTTTCCAATTTGCCTCGCGCTTCTTCCAGGCTCCAATTCTTTTTTGGCGACTGCTCTTCGTTATTTCTTCCCCAAGTGGACATTTTTGGTAATTTTGAAGCAAATTACCTTTCGCTCAAGTTTTTTCAAACCTTATTTCCCTATTCTACCCATGAGAAAGAAAATCGTAGCCGGCAACTGGAAGATGAACCTCACCTTTGAAGAGGGGCAGCAGCTCACCAGCGAGATCGTGCAAATGTATAAAGATGAGGCCATCCAGGAGGTAATCGTCGTCCTGAACCCGCCTTTTCCCCATCTATATCCTGTCAAGAAATTGGTGGGAGATACCCCAGGAGTGGCTGTAGGTGCGCAAAACTGTTCGGACAAAGAAAGCGGAGCCTTCACTGGTGAGGTTTCGACCAAAATCCTCGCTTCCTTCGGCGTATCCTATGTCATCTTGGGCCATTCAGAGCGCCGAGAATATTTCAAGGAGGACAATACCCTCCTCGCCGCCAAGGTCAACCAGGTCTTGGCCCATGGACTGACCCCAATTTTTTGTTGTGGAGAATCCTTGGAAATCCGTGAGGCAGGCACCCATGAAGAGACGGTAAAAGCACAGCTGACTGCAAGTTTATTTCACCTTAGTCCAGAAGAGTTTTCCAAGGTGGTGATTGCCTACGAACCCATCTGGGCAATAGGCACTGGCAAGACAGCCACTGCCGATCAAGCGCAAGAAATGCATGCCGCACTTCGCGGACACTTGGCGAGCAAGTATGGGCAGGCTGTTGCTGCACAAACTTCTATTTTGTACGGAGGATCCGCCAATCCAGGGAATGCGAAAGAACTCTTTGGCAAGCCCGATGTGGACGGAGGATTGATTGGAGGAGCTTCCCTCAAATCTCGTGACTTCATTGAAATAGTAAAATCATTTTAAGGAAGGCTCCGCAAAAGCGGGGCTTTTTTCAGGCTTTTCCTTCCTGTGAGGAGGGCGCATTTCCATGTATAAATCACCAATGGACTACGTACAAGTGAGCATCACCTGCCTGGAGGAGTACCGGGAAATTCTCATTGCCGAACTGGCAGCGATTGGCTTTGATTCCTTTTTGGAAACAGACAGCGGGCTGGAGGCCTATGTGCCGCAAGACCTGTTTGACAGAGATTCTTTTGACGAAGTCATCGCCACCTACCGCGAACCTGCGTCGCTCACCGTGGCTGAAAGCATTGTACCTAAGGTCAATTGGAACGAGGAATGGGAAAAAAACTACGACCCAATCGAAGTAGATCGGCTGGTGTATGTACGCGCTTCCTTTCATGCTCCGAAGTCAGGCTTCCAATACGAGATTGTGATCAATCCCAAAATGTCCTTTGGCACTGGACACCATGCCACCACCTTTCAGCTGCTATCCATGCAAGGCAAAATCGATCACCAAGGCAAGCGAGTCTTGGATGTAGGATCAGGCACGGGCATCTTGGCGATCATGGCCCATCTGCTCGGAGCAAAGCAGGTAGAAGCCTTCGATATTGATTCCTGGTGTGTGGATAATGGCAACGAAAACTTTGATTTGAATGGAGTGACCACCCGCATGGGCTTGGGTACCATCCGTGAGGTAAAGCCACAGGGGCCGTACGAACTTATTTTGGCTAACATCAACAAAAATGTGCTGCTGGATGAGCTGGCGATTTATTCTAGTTTGCTCAGCTCCCAAGGGCTTTTGCTTTTGAGTGGGTTTTATTCAGAAGATATCGATGACTTGGTGCAAGCTGCATGGGTGCAGGGACTTTTCTTAACGATGCAAACTACCAAAGACAACTGGGCGGCCTTGTGTCTTCAAAAAAAGTAACATGGTAGAACTAATTGTCTATTCTGTATTGCTGGTAGCCGTCCTTGGTCATGGATGGGCTGCAGCACGCTGGTATAAAAAAATTCACCAGCACCCTCAGCTTACTTTTGGCCAAAAGAATGCCTTGAAAATGAAAGCCTTGGTTTTCCCCTTAGGTCTCTGGTGGTCGGCTCGTAAGAGTCGGGAGAAATGATTTTGTTCGAACCTTTTTGTTCGAAGCACGCTTAAAAGATAGGTTCAAATCCAAGGTATTGGATTTGACATTCGAATAACCCCTACTTTTACCTTATGGAGTACGTCTGGAAACAAAAACCGAAAACGGCCCAAGCCGCAATTGACAAGTTAAGCAAGGACATCAATGTCAATGCCACCTTGGCCAATATGCTGATCAATCGAGGGGTGGAGAATTTTGACCAGGCCAAAGATTACTTCCGTCCAAGCTTGAGTCTCTTGCATGATCCATTTTTAATGAAGGACATGGAAGCCGCTGTGCTGCGAATCACCCAGGCGGTAAAAAACCAGGAGCATATCTTGGTGTACGGGGATTACGACGTAGATGGGACCACTGCAGTGGCCTTAGTCTATGAATTTTTAAGTGAGTTTTACCCCCATGTAGACTTTTACATTCCTGACAGATACAAGGAAGGTTATGGAATTTCCGAACGGGGGGTTCGCTTCGCAGCTGAAAATGGGTTTTCCCTAGTAATTGCCCTAGACTGTGGAATCAAGGCCATGGATAAGGTGGAACTTGCGTCTCAGCTTGGGGTAGATTTTATTATATGTGACCACCACACTCCTGGAGAGGAGCTTCCCAAGGCCGTAGCTGTTTTGGACCCGAAGCGGCTGGATTGTCACTATCCATATAAGGAACTGAGTGGCTGTGGGGTAGGTTTTAAGCTTATTCAGGCCTATGCCAAAGCACACCAATTGGAGGAGTCTAGCTTGTATGCCTATTTGGATTTGGTGGTCGTGAGTATCGCTGCTGACATCGTTCCCATTTCGGGGGAAAATCGAATTTTGGCCTACTATGGCTTAGATCGGATCAATAATACACCCAGACCAGGGCTGAAAGCCTTGATGCTGCTATCTAAGCTTGAGAAGGAGATTCAAATTTCTGAAATCGTATTTAAGATTGGCCCTCGTATCAATGCTTCAGGTCGACTGGAGCATGCAAAGGCTTCCGTGGAACTGTTGTTGGCAACCAACCTAGACGAGGCCATCGATCGCGCCAAGCTCGTCGATGAAGTGAATGCCACCCGCCGCAATTTTGACGAGCACATCACCAAAGAAGCCTTTGAAATGCTAGCGCTCCAAGAAGCCGATGGGCAATGGAATTCTACCGTATTGTTTAAAGAGGATTGGCACAAGGGAGTGATTGGCATTGTTGCTAGCCGCTGCATTGAAAAGTATTACCGCCCCACGATTATCTTGACAGAGTCCAACAACAAGGCTACGGGAAGTGCTCGTTCGGTGGTTGACTTTGATATTTACGAAGCCATTGCCGAATGCGCAGACTTATTGGACCAGTTTGGCGGACATAAATACGCCGCAGGGCTTACCCTGGACGTCAAAAACGTGCCTGCCTTTAAGGAAAAGTTTGAGGAGGTAGTTAGTGCTCGAATCGAGGAAGTGCACCTCAAGCCAGTCATTGAAGTCGACGATATCTTGCTTTTGGATCAGATCAACTATAAGTTTTACAACATTCTCAAGCAAATGGCCCCTTTCGGACCGGGCAATACCGAGCCTGTTTTCCGTATTCAAAATGTATATGCAGAAGAGGTCACTGTACTCAAAGACAAGCACTTGCGCTTCAAAATTATGCAAGATGGGCAAGTGACCACGCCGGTATGCCTGGGCTTTGGCATGGCCGACCGAACCAAAGATCCTGACCTCACTACCATCAATATGCTTCGCGGAAAAATGCGTTTCGATATTGTGGCTGAGATGCGGGAAAATTTCTTCCGTGACAAAAGTAGTTTGCAACTCTACGTGAAAGACATCAAATTTGACTGATATGATTCTTCGAGCCGAGCACCTTCTAAAAATATACAAAGGCCGATCCGTGGTCAATGACATTTCGGTACAGGTATCCCAAGGCGAAATTGTGGGCTTGTTGGGCCCTAATGGTGCTGGGAAAACCACCTCTTTTTACATGATTGTAGGCCTGATCCAACCCAATTCGGGAAAGATTTTTTTGGAAGATCAAGACATCACAGGATTACCCATGTACAAACGGGCCAAGTTGGGAATTGGCTACCTAGCCCAGGAGGCTTCGGTATTTCGAAAGCTTTCTGTGGAGGAAAATATCTTGGCCGTGCTGGAGATGACCACACTGACCAAGGCCCAGCAAAAGGAAAAAATGGAGAGCTTGCTCGAAGAATTTAGTTTGACCCATGTACGGAAGAACCTCGGCATGGTGCTTTCTGGCGGTGAGCGCCGACGTACTGAAATTGCCAGAGCCTTGGCCGTAGACCCTAAATTTGTCCTCTTGGACGAACCTTTTGCGGGTGTAGATCCTATAGCGGTGGAGGAAATCCAAACGATAGTAGCGAAGCTGAAGACGAAGAATATTGGAATTCTCATCACCGACCACAACGTGAACGAAACACTTTCTATCACCGACCGAGCCTACTTGATGTTTGAAGGGCGCTTGTTGAAAGCAGGAACTGCTGAGGAGCTGGCAGCTGATGAGCAGGTGCGTAAGGTGTATTTGGGAAGCCAGTTTGAACTCAAGCGCAAAACTTTTTCCTAAATGGAAGTGCTCAACAGCTTCATGACCTGGATCTTCAAAAGCCGATTGGGTCAGATTGATAAGTTTAAGCAGGACCCGCACTCGGTGCAGGAGTCTACACTTTTTGACCTAGTGGAAGCTGCAAAGCACACAGAATTTGGCAAGACCTATCATTTTGGAAAAATTAAATCCTACGCAGACTTTGCCGCACGAGTACCCCTTTTCGATTACGAATCCTTCTCTCCCTTTTTAGAGAAAAACATCAAAGGGAGGCAGCAGGTGTTTTGGCCTTCCAACATTCAATGGTTTGCCAAATCTTCGGGTACCACGGCTGGCCGAAGCAAATATATTCCCGTCTCCGACGAAAGCTTGGAGGAATGCCATTACAAAGGGGGCAAAGACATGGTGTCTCTTTATGTCAATAATAACCCCGACACCAAGTTATTTACAGGCAAAAGCCTGTCCGTAGGAGGGGCTCTTGAAAAGGAACCACTTCATCCCAAAGGCATTGCCCGTGCGGGAGATGTGTCAGCAGTGATCATGCATAACTTGCCGATATGGGTTCAGTTTGTGCGTACCCCTTCCCTGGAGACAGCCTTGATGTCGGATTGGGAGGCGAAGATTGAGCGTATGGCGCGGGAGACCATGGACGAAAATGTGACCTCCATCGCAGGCGTCCCTACCTGGACTATTGTGTTGCTCCAACGGATTTTAGAACTTAAAAAGGCATCCCATATCCTAGAGGTTTGGCCCAACCTGGAAGTGTTTTTCCATGGGGCGGTCGCATTTGGACCATATCGCAATTTATTCAAGCAGCTGATTCCATCCGATACGATGCGGTACATGGAAACCTACAATGCCTCCGAGGGGTTTTTTGGCATGCAGGACCAGCCGGATTCGGATGAACTCTTGTTGCTCTTGGATTATGGTATTTTTTATGAGTTTATTCCGATGGAGGAACTTGGAAAGGAAAATCCAAATATATTTTCTTTGGAAGGTGTGGAACTAGGAAAAAATTATGCCCTAGTAATCTCTACCAATGGAGGATTGTGGCGCTACTTGATTGGCGACACCATCAAATTTACCTCATTACTACCCTATCGTTTCCGTATCTCAGGAAGAACCAAGCACTTTATCAATGCCTTTGGTGAGGAAGTGATTGTGGAAAATGCGGAGGCGGCGATTACCCATGCCTGTACGCAAACGGGGGCTACTATCGCCAATTTTACTGCTGCTCCCATTTATTTTGAAGACAGCCAATCCAAAGGAGCCCATGAATGGGTGGTAGAATTTAAAAATCCACCTGCGGATTTGGAAGATTTTGCGCAGAAGTTGGACGATCACTTGCGGGAGGTCAATTCCGACTACGATGCCAAGAGGCACAAGGATCTAGCCCTCCAACGCCTACAGCTCCATGCCGCTCCTGCAGGGCTTTTTGAAGCCTGGCTGGCCAAAAAGGGTAAGCTCGGAGGCCAGCATAAGGTCCCTCGACTTTCGAATTCCCGAGAATTTATGGAAGAAATCCTGGGGATGATGGCAACAAAGTAATCCATCTATTTTTTGTATCAACCCCAAAAAATCAAAACTACTTTATTGGGTTTGGTGTTATCCATAGGTTTTTAGGTTCACAAAAAAGTTGCCGCTGCCTATTACCTATTCAAAAAAGGGTAACCCAATTCGACAAACCTTGCCTAAATCCCTACCCAAGCATTACTTCTCTCATGCGTACTTCTTCCTTATTTGAACAAGCCCAAGAATTTCTTCAGCAATACTATTCCGAATCCAACCTTTCGGGAGTGGAAAAAAGGCTAGATCAGGTGCAGGTTGAAATTTTGCAGACCGGTACCTATCGCTTGACGGAAAAGGAGCTGAGCTTTGGGGCGAAGCTAGCCTGGCGGAATAGCAACCGCTGCATGGGGAGACTTTTTTGGAAAACCTTAAAAGTTAGAGATCGGAGGAGTTTAAGTAGCGCTGAAGAGGTATTTGCCGATGCTATGGCCCACCTCAAATCGGCTACCCATGGAGGAAAAATTCGGTCTACGCTATCCGTCTACGCCACGGCTGATGAGGGGGGTTCAGGATTTCGTATTTTAAACAAGCAGCTAATCCGATTTGCAGGGTATTCCCTTCCTAATGGAGAGATTCTAGGGGACCCTGATTCGGTTTCATTTACCCGATACTGTACTTCTTTGGGTTGGGAGGGAAAGAAAACGGCCTTTGATCTTCTGCCACTAGTCATTCAACGGGAGGGAGAGCATGCGCAATGGTTTGGTATTCCTGAAGAGCAGGTGCTTCGCGTGAATTTATTCCATCCAGAATACTCCTGGTTTCAAGAACTAAATCTCCAATGGTATGCCGTACCGGTGATCTCCGATATGCGGTTGGAAATTGGGGGGATATCCTTTCCCTGTGCCCCCTTCAATGGCTGGTACATGCTCACTGAAATCGCGGCCAGAAATCTTGGGGATGAGCAGCGGTACAATTTGCTCCCAGTCCTTGCCAAAAAAATGAAGTTAGACACGCGCCAAGTGAAAACACTATGGAAAGATAAAGCGATGCTAGTCCTTCAGGAGGCAGTGCTACATTCCTTTCAATCCCAAGGCGTGACTTTGGTGGATCACCATACTGCCTCCGAGCAGTTTTTAGAATTTTGCAAGCAAGAAGAGGCAAAGGGTAGATCGGTACAAGCAGATTGGGCCTGGATTGTGCCCCCAGCCGCTGGCTCGACACTTGGGGTATTTCATAAAGATTGGGAGAATCAAATTCTGTCTCCGAATTTTTATTACCAACCTGCTGCTTGGAAGGAAGATGAAGCTCCAAAAACCCCAAGTTTTGCTGCTGGCAAGTGCCCTTTTTCGGGCAACTAAGCTTAGGGTAAAGTCTTCTGCCTGACCTTTTCCTTTCGGTAAAAATAATGTACTTTCACCGATTCCTAATTTTCGCAAAATCATGACCAAATCCCCTGCGGTACAGGAAGAATTCCTAGAAATATTTGGAGCTAGAGAGCACAACCTCAAAAACATTGACCTGAAGATTCCCCGCAACAAGGTGGTGGTAGTCACTGGGTTGAGTGGCAGTGGTAAAAGCTCCTTGGCATTTGACACCATCTATGCAGAAGGACAGCGCAGGTACATGGAGAGTTTTTCAGCCTATGCCCGCTCCTTTTTGGGGGGGATGGAGCGACCCGATGTGGACAAAATCAATGGACTTTCTCCTGTCATCGCGATTGAGCAAAAGACTACCTCCAAAAACCCACGATCTACGGTAGGTACGGTCACCGAAATTTATGATTTTATGCGTCTCCTCTATGCCCGAGCAGCAGACGCCTTTTCCTACCACAGTGGCAAGCCGATGATCCGACAGACGGAGGATCAAATTTTAGAACAGCTTTTCACCAAGTTTGCTGGAAAAAAACTCTACCTCCTAGCCCCCGTGGTCAAAGGACGTAAGGGGCACTACCGAGAGCTTTTTGAACAGGTGCGCAAGTTGGGATTCTCCAAAGTGCGGGTGGATGGAGTAGTACTGGAAGTGGCTCCCAAAATGCAGTTGGACCGCTACAAAATCCATGACATTGAGATCGTCATCGATCGCATCGTAGCGGAGGAGAGCGACCGATTCCGAATCACCCAATCCCTAAAGTCGGCCTTGCAACATGGCAAGGGGGTGCTAATGATTCGGGAGGAAAATGGGGAGATTCACTATTTTTCCAAGTACCTGATGGACCCTGAAACGGGCCTTTCCTACGAGGAGCCGGCACCCAATAGCTTTTCGTTCAACTCTCCCTACGGAGCCTGCCCTAGCTGCAATGGCCTAGGGATTATGGAAGAAATCACCCGAGAAAGTATCTTTCCTGACCCCAGCTTGAGCATCACCCGAGGAGGGATTGCTCCACTTGGGGAGTACCGAGACATTTGGATTTTCAAAAAAATTGAAGCCCTACTCAAGCATTACAAATGCAGCCTGAGTACCCCGATCAAGGACCTACCCGAAGCAGTGATTGAGGTGCTTTTGTATGGGGACAAGATAGAGGTGGCCGTGGATTCGGTAAAGTATCCGGGTACCCAGTGGAATACCACCTTTGAGGGGATCATCAATTTTCTCCAGAAATACCAGGAGGGAAGTTCCGACAAAATCCAGGAATGGGTAGCGGAGTTTACGATTTCCAAAACCTGCCCAGAATGCCAGGGCTATCGTCTCAAAAAGGAGGCGCTCCATTTTAAGTTGGACGGCACCCATATTGGAGAGTTGGCTATGATGGACATCCAAGGGCTAGCGAGCTGGTTTGAAGGACTAGAATCGCGCCTTTCTGAGAAGCAGCAGCGGATCGGTGCCGAGGTACTCAAGGAAATCAGAAAGCGAATCGGTTTTCTGCTCGACATCGGCTTGGATTACCTTTCCTTAAATAGACCCCTTCGTACGCTCTCAGGGGGAGAAGCACAGCGTATTCGTTTGGCTACGCAGATCGGCACGCAGCTGGTCGGGGTGCTCTATATTTTGGATGAACCCAGCATTGGACTCCACCAGCGAGACAATGTGAAATTGATTCAGGCGCTGAAGCGCCTTCGGGACTTGGGCAACTCCGTCCTCGTGGTCGAGCACGACAAGGACATGATGCTTGAGTCGGACTACATTGTGGACATGGGGCCTGGAGCAGGAAGACATGGAGGTCATGTGGTAGCCGCAGGACCTCCTGCCGAACTGCTGCAGTCTGACTCGGTTACGGCACGATACCTCCAAGGAAAATTGGGATTGGATATACCAAGTACCCGAAGAGCAGGGACTGGAGAGCAGTTGGTCTTGAAAGGCGCTCATGGCAATAACCTGAAAAATGTAACGGTATCCTTTCCCCTGGGCACCTTGATCGTAGTGACAGGGGTGTCTGGTAGTGGTAAAAGTACACTGATCCACGAAACCTTGTTTCCTCTGCTGAATCGAGAATTTTACAATTCCAAAAAGGAACCTATGCCCTTTGACCGCATTGAAGGGTTGAAGCAGTTGGACAAGGTGATTGAAGTGGATCAAAGCCCTATTGGCCGAACCCCTAGATCCAATCCTGCGACGTATACGGGCATGTTTGCGGATATTCGTACCCTATTTACCGAGCTTCCTGAATCAAAAATAAGGGGCTACAAACCGGGAAGGTTCTCCTTCAACGTGAAAGGTGGTCGCTGCGAAGATTGCGAAGGTGCAGGCATGAAGTTGGTGGAGATGGATTTCCTTCCTGACGTGCATATCCCATGCGAGACTTGCAAAGGGAAGCGCTACAACCGAGAAACTTTAGAGGTACGATTTAAAGGAAAGTCGATCTCCGATGTCTTGGATATGACAGTCGAGCAGGCAGTGGAATTCTTTGAATTCCAACCTAAGATCCTTCGAAAAGTCATTACCCTAAGCGAGGTGGGCTTGGGTTACATTACCCTTGGACAGCATGCCACCACCCTTTCCGGAGGGGAGGCCCAGCGGGTGAAGTTGGCTACCGAATTGTCCAAAAAGGATACAGGCAAAACTTTCTACATCTTGGATGAGCCGACCACCGGCTTGCACTTTCAGGACATTGACTTGTTGATGAATGTACTCCAGAAATTGGTAGATAAAGGCAATACCGTCTTGGTGATTGAGCACAACTTGGATGTAATCAAGGTGGCCGATTACTTGATCGACATGGGGCCAGAAGGCGGTAATAAAGGGGGTACAGTGGTGGTGCAGGGAAGCCCCGAACAGGTGGCTGCACATCCGCAAAGTCATACCGGTAGATTCTTGAAGCAGGAATTACATCGTTGAAAATAGGCTTAAAATCAAGCCAATCACCCTCTTATCAAAATAGGAGGTCAACCTAGACTTCCTTCATTAACTTTCACACATGAACAGAAGCACACTCTATTGGCTATTGCAGGTCCTGGGTTGGGGAAGCTTTGCTTTTGTCAATGTGTTTTTTGCTTCCTTATCTGAAGGGATTACTCCCCTTCAAGCTTGGGCCTTTGTGGCCCTTTCTGCCTATTATTTGGCTTCCACGCATGCATTCAGGTTACTAGTCAAAGCATTCGGCTGGTTTAAGTTGGGGGTATTTCGCTTGCTGGCACAGGTTATCCTAGCGGTTGCCGTCTTGGCAATAAGCAATGTCCTTGCTCAGGTATTGATCAATTTGGCTTTTGGCACGCTCAATCCAGGAGCTGATTTCCGTGCCCTGGTGATCTCTGTCAATCTCTTTGTGAGCACGCTCTACTATGGATTTTGGATCTTGCTGTACTTTGTATTTCACTTTTTGGACAACTACAACACCACACTTCGGTACGAAGCAAAAATCAACGAGATCCGGCTCAACCATTTGAAAAGCCAACTCAACCCCCACTTTATTTTCAATGCCCTGAATTCTGTTCGCGCCCTAGTCGATGAGGATCCCGCCAAGGCAAAATCGGCCATCACCCAAATATCCAACATGCTACGATTCTCGTTGATGCTGGACAAAAAGCAGGTGATTGACTTGGCCGATGAGTTGGCTACAGTAAAGGATTATTTGGCGCTGGAATCCATCCGATTTGAGGAACGCTTGCAGGTGGAATACCAAATTGAGGAAGCGGCGTATTCCTATAAGATCCCCCCGATGATGCTGCAGACCATCGTGGAAAACGCCATCAAGCATGGAATCTCCAACTTGGTGAAAGGAGGACTGATTGAAATTAAATGCCGAGAAGGATTAGAAGACGAATTGTACATCCAAGTCAAAAATAGTGGACATTACGAACCTCAGTCTGCTAGCAGGCGCAAAGATGAGGAAGGGCATGGGATTGACAATACCCAACAACGTCTGACCCTCCTATATGGCGATAAGGCAAGCTTCCGAATCTTCAATTCTGGAAGCCAATATGTGACCACTGAAATTAAAATTCCGAAACAAAGACTTACTTTAGACTAATTAACCGAATTGATATGAGAGCCCTGGTAATTGATGACGAACGCCTAGCCCGCAAGGAGCTAATCAATTTATTGAATCAGCTGGAAACAGTGGAGGTGGTAGGTGAGGCCGTGAATGTGGAAGACGCCAAAGAAAAGATTGATCAGCTTCAGCCGGATGTCATATTTCTAGACATTCAGATGCCGGAGAAAACAGGATTTGACCTCTTGGAAGAACTGGACAATTTGCCCCATGTCATCTTCACTACTGCCTACGACGAGTATGCGCTGAAGGCATTTCAAGTCAATGCACTCGACTATCTCCTCAAACCTATTGAGCCAAAGCGACTGGAAGATGCTGTCTTGAAGCTTCAGGGAAAAATGGAAGGCATTGCCAAACGAGAAGAGCAGGAAGGACTTGGCAATCAAAAGAAATTGACCCTAGAGGACCAGGTATTTGTCAAAGATGGAGACCGCTGCTGGTTTGTGCGACTTTCCAATGTGCGCCTATTTGAGTCGGATGGCAATTACATCAAAGTCTATTTTGACAACTTCAAGCCGATGATCCATAAGTCTTTGAATGCTTTGGATGAGCGATTGGACGAGAAATCATTCTTTAGAGCCAGCCGCAAGCACATCATCAACCTGGGCTGGGTGGAGGCCATTGAGCCTTGGTTTAATGGCGGCCTCGTGGTCACGCTTAAGGGAGGAGATCGCATCGAAGTTAGCCGGCGACAGGCAGCACGCTTCAAAGAAATGATGAGTTTGTAAGAAGGCCGAGTTCAGTTCCAAGACAGCGTTTTCTCTGCGTTAACTTTATTCTAATCTCAAAAAAGGAAACATGCCTTTTAACAAAATTACCATCCAAGCGGAGGTACTGGCAGACCGAAATAAAGCCTGGAGCCATTACACAGAACCCCACCACATTACCCAATGGAATTTTGCTTCCGAAGATTGGTGCTGCCCGACAGCCAGCAATGAGTTGGTTGTTGGAGGGAAGTTTTCTTGGCGGATGGAAGCGAAGGATGGAAGTTTTGGTTTTGACTTTGAAGGAGAATTTACCGAGATAGTTCCGCTCCAAAAAATCAAGTATGTTTTCATGGATCAACGAGAAGCTGAAATCACCTTTAATGATCTACCTGATGGAACCTTGGTCCAAATTGTCTTTGATGCTGAAAACGAGAATAGCTTAGAACTGCAGCAATCTGGATGGCAAGCCATTTTGACTAACTACAAATCCCATACGGAGAAGAGTTAAGTACGTTCCTTCAAGGAGATCCCGCTACTGCAACGCCCTATTTATAGCAGGTCGTTTGCCAGATTGGCCAATTCGGAGCGCTCCCCTTTTTCCAATTTCACGTGTGCATAGAGTGGATGATCCTTGACCCGATCGATGAGGTAGGATAGCCCATTGGATTGTGCATCGAGGTAAGGAGTGTCAATTTGAAACACATCTCCCGTAAAGATGATTTTGGTATTTTCTCCAGCCCTAGAAATGATAGTTTTGATTTCGTGGGGGGTGAGGTTTTGGGCCTCATCCACGATAAAGAAAATATTGGACAGCGACCTGCCCCGAATGTAGGCGAGCGGCTGGATGACCAACTTTTCCTGGTTGACTAGCTCGGTGATTTTTTGGTATTCCTTATCCGTTTCCTTGTATTGATTTTGGATAAACTTCAAGTTGTCCCAAAGTGGCTCCATGTAGGGATTGAGCTTGGACTTGATGTCGCCAGGAAGGTAACCGATGTCCTTGTTGGACAGAGGAACGATGGGTCGAGCGAGAAAAATTTGTTTGTACTCACGTCGTTGCTCTAGTGCTCCTGCGAGTGCAAGAAGGGTCTTTCCTGTTCCGGCTACCCCTTGTATAGAGACCAATTTGATGCGAGGATTTAGGATGGCATGTAGTGCAAAGGTCTGCTCCGCATTGCGAGGCTTGACATTGTAGGCCAACTGTTTGTCTACCCGAGTCAACACATTTTCATCGGAGTTGTAATAGGCGAGGACCGAATGCTTTTGACTCTTTAAGATGTAGAAGGCATTCGCTTTTCGTTTCCGATTGCCCAGAATCACCTTGGCCTCAATGGATCCACGTTCGTACAGCGTATTGATTGCCTGGGGATCCAAGTCTTCCAAGAGGTACTTTCCCGTATTCTCTAGCTCGACGATATTTTTGATTTTTCCCGTCTCATAATCCTCTGCGAGGATATCTAGGGATTTTGCCTTGAGGCGAAGGTTGATGTCCTTGGAAACGAGGATGACTTTTCGATCCTTTTCATGCTGCTTGAGGTAGAGGGCAGCATTCAGGATTTTGTGATCGTTCTTTTCCTCCCCAAAAATCACGTTGGCATTCAGGTTGTTGTCGGGGTTCATCAAGACCTTGAAGTTCCCTTTAGTTTTTCCATTCAGAGGAGTCCACTCGTGTATCATGTGATCTCGAGACAGGTTATCCAGCAATCGGATAAATTCCCGGGCCTCAAAATTTTTGGTGTCATTGCCTTTTTTGAATTGGTCCAACTCCTCAAGGACGGTGATCGGGATGACCACGTCGTGCTCGGCAAAATTCATGATGGAGTTGTGGGTGT
>CANGUK010000007.1 GCA_947457095.1 Cyclobacteriaceae bacterium | reverse complement strand
GTAAGAGCGCGCTCATTGTTGATGTTGATGGAAGCGGGGTTCGTGTTCGGATTGTAAGTTCCGAGTTTCTCGATGAAGCGTCCATCACGTGGAGCTCTTGCATCAGCTACAACCACGTCGTAAATGGCTTGTTTTTTACGGCCACGACGTGCTAATCTGATTTTTACGGACATAATTAACTGTTTTTAGTGAGTGGATGGATCTCGTCTATCCTAATTTTGGACTGCAAAGATATGATAAAGGATTGAAATGCCACAAGTTGGTCTGAAATATTTCAGGGAAAATTGCAGCTCGAGCTATCTTAGAGAACAAGTTGGCCTTGTGGTTCAACGGATGGAACAAGCGTTTCCTAAACACTAGATATGGGTTCCCCGCCTGCGGTGGGCAGGATTCCTAGCTAGGTTATAAAAAATGAGCAAAAAATCTCCCTGCACAGATTTTTTTTTGAGAGCCGGTTGGCATGTTGATTACTATCAATCAGTAAATAATGGAGCGTCATTTTCTAATCAAACAGCAAAACTCATCGTCAATTACTTTTTGATTAAAAATTTTAAAAACCTTAAATCTTGTAGGAAATCGAAAAACCTCCCTTTCCATCACCTTTATAGAAAAGTTTATGAAACGGTTTCAACTCATTAATAGGCAAGTTTAGTCTTTCGGTATCTACCACTATATCTAATTTGCAATCGTCATCAATATCTTTCAAACTCACCCAATTTACCCATTGATAACTTGTTATTTCCCAACCACTTGGGGATGATAAAAGCTGTGTTTGGATGTATTTGTTTCCATCTTTTTTCAGCACTTGAATTCTGAAATCATCATAAAACCCATTCGGGTTTTTTTTAGGACCATTACTTCCAGTACCTAAAGATCCTGCTGTCCTAGTTACAATAATTTCAACATTTCCGTCCTGATCTAGGTCATGGATGTCAAAATCCGTAATCACTCCCCATCCATTTACTGCTGGAAGAATTATTGAATCAAATGGGTTGAAATTCCCCTTTCCATCGCCAAAAATAATCCTTGTATTTGGGTTATGGGATGGATAATCCATCCATTCATGTCCCCCAATAATACAGTCTAAAATCCTATCTCCATTAAAATCAAATAATTCCAAGTGAAAGGCAATATCCACTTCATTAGCATTAAAAATTTTCTTTTTACGGAAAGTCTTATCTCCGTTATTTAAATAAACATACCCCTCTTTGTATTGGTTTGCTATTGGAATTATGTCCAGCTTCCCATCGTTATTTACATCACCAATAGCACCCGTGTGATGATATGCTGATTGCGAATCAAGCTCTACGAGTTCGTAGGTTCCTGGTGTAAAATAAATGATGTAATTTTTATCTCCTGGATAGGGTGGGCCATCATGACCGTGCCCAAATAAAACAACATCATCAAAACCATCCCCGTTCAAGTCTCCTCTCGCAATTTTTCGAGTTAAAATCTGTGGATCCTCAAATGACCATCGAAGTTTATTGTCAATAAAAACAAAGGCTTTTCCTTTTTCAAAACCACAGCCATTCGTGATGGTAATAATTAAATCAGGGATGTTATTCTTATTTATATTAAGAAATGTTCTCCCTGTAATATCAGTACAATTCGATGGAGAGATACCTGAAATTGCCCAGTAATTTATGAATGGGACAAAATATGGGTTATAATGAGATGTGCTCTTATTTATCTCTTCAATTATTTCATCCTTACATTCCTTAATTGGTAATGTTGGCTCTTCAAGAGGTTCTTTGCATGATATTAAAACAACAATTAAAAAAAAGATTGAATACCTCATCTAGGATTAATTCTATTTAAAACATAGGCAAAGCTTACAAAAATAAATGAGAAAATCAGGTAAATGAGATTAGCTTAAAGTTTGCAATATTCTGTTGGCAATCAGCGGTCGAAAAGGTGACCTTGCCTTAATTTGCTTTTCAGGAATCTCTAAAAAATCAAGTTAAAATAGAGCGCCAATTTAATTTTTTGGCTTCCTGAAAATCAGGCAATGTTGCCAAGGAAGGTTGCTGATATTCTTTTCAAATGAAAAGCCGGCAGCCTTAAACTCTTTTACCGCCTGTTGCTGGCTCATTTTATGGATGGTCTTGATCGGTACATTCCAATCTTCAGCTCTGAACTCTACCAATACCAACTTGCCACCTGGCTTGAGTGCTTCCAACATGGATAGTGCCATCTCGTAAGGAAAAGAAAATTCATGGTACACATCCACCAGCAACATCATGTCCATGCTGTTTACCGGCAATGAAACTGCCTTTTCTGTTCCCAACACGGGAATGATATTCTTTTTCCCTTCACGCTTGATTCGATTAGTCAAGTACGCAATCATCTCCCGTTCCACATCCACGGCATACACTTTTCCGTTGCCCACCATGTTGGATAATAGCGTGCTGTGGTAGCCACTTCCAGCACCAATGTCTGCAATGACCATCCCGGGCTTTAGGGCGAGATTTTTTAAAAGTAACGAAGTGTTTTCCTCCTGCTCCCTTTCCTGTCGTTCAAGCCAGTCAATTCCAAAGTGGCTCATTACTTGGGCAATTTGGCGCCCCATGTACCATTTGTTTATGCCATTGGGATCCCCTGGTTTCACTGTATAGCGATCCTGTGCCGCAAGGGTAGTCGTCTGCAGGATTACAAAAAATAACAGGACAAATCGCAGGGAGTTTTTCATGAGGAATTGGTGTAGGCGAAGAATTTTTAAAGTCGCTTTTCTTAGTCACCTAAATTCAGCTTAAAAGCTAATTCAAACTCAAAAGCAGATGAGGCTACAAATTAAACAAAGAAACTGCCATAAATAGGATAAAAACACCGAGCAGGAGAAGTACTTGCAAAGATCCAAGCCAAGAGAAAAGTAGCAGCGTCTTGCCCCAGCTCTTTCCAAAAAATCGCTTGAAGCTAATCAGGTAATATCCAATCCAAACGAGTGTAAGCAATTGAGCTATGGTCTCCAGCCACCCTTGCTCTGTACTGAGTGCCACATAGTCTATTCCATATTGGATAAATAGAAAGAAAAACTGGCTGGTAGATTCGTATAAAATAAAAACAAGGTGATCGATGTACCAAAAGTGCTTTCTCCTGAAAAAAACTAATTTGGAAATTAGGGCCAATAAGGGCAGGGTAATTAGCAAGAGCTGTGGCAATCGTTTGAGCACTTCCTTACCTAATGCACTCGTAAAGCTGGTAGTGTCCCCATATTTTTCCTTCAACTCATACACCTTCTCTAAAAATCGGAGCTCGAGCGCTGAAGCTCGCTGTTCTGGGGAAAGGGTCGCCTGATTTGCTTGAAATGCTTGAAAATTTTCAAAATCAGTTTGAATTAGTGTTCCATCGTCGCTACTATCTGCTGCTGCCAACCCTTCATTCAGCCCGTCAAAAAATCCGTGAGCTACTTCTTCAGAAGAAGATTGCTGCACCTGGGATGCAAGCGGAAAGTTGGAAGAAGGATCTTGGGAAGGCAAGGGCAAAAAATTGATCACTAAGAAATAAAAGGCAGAAGTAAACAGGTAAAATCGAACTGGGTTGACATAGGTCGTACGCTTTCCCTCCATGTAGGCTAGCGTAATCGCTCCAGGTTGGGAAAGCATGAGTCGAATGGAACGAAGAAATCGTCCATCGTAATTAAAAAATTCACCAAAAAACACGAGCAAAAGTTGTCCTATTGTCTGTTTCAAAGGTAGATTTTGCTGCCCACAACAGTGACAAAAGTCCCCTAACAAAGGCTCCTCGCAGTTGAGACAAGTAGGACTGGGTTGCTGGTTCATCAGTTCAAAAATATAAAAATTGAAACGAATTCAATAAATCTTTGAGAGTAGTTTCCGGCAGTGTTGCCTCCAAAAATTTGCACAGCTGACACGTTTGCCTCGGCTGCAAGACCCCATTTAGCTAAACCAGGAATGGATGGATTAATTACACAAAACAGTATATTTAAAAATATTCTGCATCCAAGAATCCTTAACTATTACCCCCTATGAAAACCTACCCAAGCATTTTCAATGATGTGATTGGCCCGGTCATGCGAGGCCCTTCGAGTTCACATTGTGCTGCATCCATTCGAATTGGACGAATGTGCCGAGATTTGATGGATGGAAATATCAGGGAGGTATATGTGGAGTTTGACCCCAACGGCTCCCTCGCCACCACACACAAGGGACAAGGTTCTGACATGGGCTTGTTTGGGGGATTTTTGGGTTGGGAAGCCTACGAAGAGCGTCTCCCAGAATACCTGCAAGCCATTGCAGAGGCTGGCATCCAAATAAAAATCGATATCCATCCCATAGGTGCCACTCACCCGAATACCTACAAACTCACGCTAACCAATCCGAAAGAAACCCGTGAGGTAACCGCCATTTCTACCGGTGGGGGCATGATTGAAATCATTGAAATCGATGGTGCCCAGGTCTCTATGGCGGGGGATTTTTACCAGACGCTTGTCTATGTAAAGACGGCAGGTAGCATCCCTGAGTTTATTGAGAAGTCCATGCCCTGCGATGAAATCGCGGTGCGTCAGGGCAAATCCACCTTTATTGAAATCAAGGCAAGTAGCTTTTTGAATGAGGACCTCTGTCAGGAGCTTCTCCGAATGGAGGAAGTGCTCTTCATTAAAAAGATCAACCCAGTGCTTCCGGTCATGTCGCGAAAGGACCTAACAGTACCCTTCATTACCTGCGAGGAAATGTTATCCTTCAACCAAGACAAAAACCACGCCCTCTGGGAACTCGCAGTGGACTATGAAAGCATGCGTGGGAATATTTCGAGAGCGGAGGTTTTTGAAAAGATGCGGAGCATTGTGCAGATCATGCAAAACTCCATCGATCTTGGATTGAAGGGAACGAAGTACGCAGACCGAATTTTAGGGCCCCAATCCCTTGGATTTCAAAAGCAGCTAGAGGACAAAAAGCTGGTGGAAGGCGATATTCTAAATCAAGTGATCCTCTATACCTCTGCCATGATGGAGGTCAAAAGTTCGATGGGCGTGGTGGTAGCAGCCCCAACTGCTGGCTCCTGTGGAGCCCTCCCAGGCGCTCTCATTGGCATCAGCAGGGGACTTTCCTTGCCTGAAGATGAAACGGTGAAAGCAATGCTGGCAGCCGGTATCATCGGGGTATTCATTGCCGCGCATGCCACCTTTGCTGCAGAAGTAGGTGGCTGTATGGCCGAATGCGGCTCGGGCTCAGGCATGGCAGCAGCCGGTATTGTAGAATTGAAAAAGGGCACCTTGGATCAATCCCTAGGAGCTGCCTCTATGGCCTTGCAGTCTTCGCTGGGTATGATTTGCGACATGATTGCCGACCGCGTGGAAGCTCCCTGTCTGAATCGGAATGTGATGGCTGCCACCAATGCGATCTCTTGTGCCAACATGGCCTTGTCGGACTACAATCATTTGATCCCATTGGATGAAGTGGTCGAGACGATGAAAAAGGTAGGAGATGCCATCCCGAATACCCTTCGCTGCACCGGGCTTGGGGGATTGGCAATTACCAAAACCGCGAAGAAAATTGAGGCGATGTTGAATCAACAAGAGCAAGAAGCCGCTAAGACCTTTTTTAAGGTTTGTTAATCCCATCATTACATTGAATCATCCGCTACTAATTCCATTCCTTCTATGCTGATTTTTATTTGGGTTTCCTTAATTGCATTGGCCGTTTGGTTCAGCTTTGTGTTTGTAAAAGACCTCCTAGCTAACCGGTCCAACCTTGAAAATTCAAGCTGGCTCAAAACTTCGGTGATTGGCTTTGTCGTGAATTTCTTTGACGTGCTGGGCATTGGGGCCTTTGCTCCACAAACAGCCTTATTGAAATTTACTCGGCAAACGGAAGACAAGCTGATCCCAGGGACAATGAATGTTGCCAATACCATCCCAGTCTTACTGCAGGCATTTATTTTTATCACCATCATCGAAGTCGATCCGCTAACCTTGATTTCGATGCTGGTATCCGCTGCTGTCGGGGCGGTGATTGGTGCGGGCATTGTGTCCAAACTTTCGGAACGGAAAATCAGGCTGACCATGGGAATTGCCTTGGTGATCACCGCGGGATTTATGCTGGCCCGGATGATGGACTGGATTCAAGGGGGTGGCGATGCAATCGGCTTGACGGGGTACAAATTAGTTTTTGCCGTGGTGGTCAATTTCTTTTTGGGCGCCATCATGACAGCTGGGGTAGGCCTGTACGCCCCTTGTATGGCCTTGATTTTTGCCTTAGGGATGTCACCAACGGTTGCTTTTCCCATCATGATGGGCTCCTGTGCTTTTCTGATGCCTCCAGCTTCCGTGAAGTTTATTAAGACAGGTTCCTACAACAGAAAGGCCGCTTTAGCCATGGCGATTCCTGGATCCATTGCGGTATTAATCGCGGCGTTTATTGTCAAATCGCTGCCCTTACAAACCCTGCAATGGGTAGTCCTCGCAGTTATTTTGTATACCTCAGCCACCATGCTGGTAGCGGGACTCAGAAAGAAGCAAGCCTAATTCTCGATGTAGGGAGAGATCGCATCGACCACCTTAAATTTTTGATTCATGCTTCCATCTGCAGTGGATAGTACGAGCGTGTAGGTACCGGAATCAATAAATTTGTCGTAGTGTACAAAATACGGAGAATCACTCTCCTGCTTGGCTACGATCAGATCCCAGCGGAATTGATTGAACCCTGCCGAACCGTCAAGTACCGTCTTCCACACCTCGTTGGTTGCGCTATCACGCACCGAAAGAGTGACCTGCTTCGCCTCCTTCAACCAGAAGGTAAAGGACACTTTCTCAAGGCTGCGGTAATCCACATTCCCATGCGAGGAATTGAACCAAGGTCTGCTTACCTGTTCGATTTCGGCCAAGTAATCTTTGTCGTTTGGTAATTTTTGGGTTAGGTGCTTCTGGAGAAGCTTCAGACTGGTTTTATAGATACCCCTTCCATGGGAAGCAACAATCAGATCCTGAGATCCTTCGTGAATCTCTAGATCGGCTACCGCTGCGGCAGGCATATTTACCCCTAGGTAGTCCCAACTTGCTCCTCGATCAAGGGACACATACACCCCCCGCATCGTACCCAGGTACAGCAAGTTTTCATTCGTAGGATCTTCCTTGATCACATTCACCGGCTCATCTGGAAGGCCAGCAGCAATGCTCTTCCAATTTTTTCCATAATCCTCCGAAACATAGACATAACTATGCAAGTCATCGTAATTGATGCCCGTCATGGCCATGTACACCCGTTCGATCTTGTGATTGGAGGGTGAAATGCTTCGGATGTAGTTTGAGGCAATTCCTGAGGAATGCTCTTCCCAGGTGGTGCCATCATTTTTTGAAACCCAAAAAGCCCCATGATCGGTCCCCACATACAGCAGACCCTTGGCGAGGGGAGATTCTACAGTAGTTCCTGCAGCAACTGATTTTTTTTCCTTCACCGAAGAATTAGCCAGGTTGGGACTGATGGCCTGCCAAGTATCCCCTCGGTCGGTACTTTTCATCAGGTAATTTCCACCCTGATACAAGGTTTTGTGATCGTATTTTGACAAAAAGTAGGGGGTCATGTAATTGAATACCAGCGTATCCTTGATCTCTTTGGGGAGCATGGGCTTAATGGAGGTAGCAAGGTCTTTCGATTTGTCCAATCGCATCGCATCGCCATGCTGTCGGCTGTAGTAGATGATGTGCTTATCCACGGGATCAATGGCTGTGACGCAACCATCGCCTCCATCCCAGGCATCAATCCATACATACTTCCAGGGGTCTGGAAAGCGGGTATTTAATTCTTTGGGCGGGCCCGATACCGTAGCATCATCCTGTGTGCCCCCATAAATCGTGTAGTCGGCCTGGTCAATGCTGATATCGTAAAACTCGCCCGTTGGCATGGAATTGTAATGCATCCAGGTTAATCCTTTATCGTAGCTCACGTAAAACCCGCCGTCATTCCCTAGCGCCAGGTGATTGGGATTGGTGGGGTTAATCCATAATTCCGTTTGATCCAGATGGAGTCCTTGCGCCAAACTTGGATTGATGCGCGTCACTTCACCACCGATAAACTTAAACGTCTTGCCTCCATCTAGGCTATGTGCAAGGCGGATGCCCAAGCCAAATACTTCTTCGTCGTTTTTAGGATTCACATACACATCCGTGAAGTACCAGCCGATGGTAGTAAATAAGGGAAAGGAACCAGAATGGGTTTTGGTCCAACTCAAGCCTCCATCTGTAGTTTTATACAGTTCGGCAGACTGCCCTTGTGGGTAATTTAGATTGTCAACCAGCGCATAGGCCTTGTTCGGATTCGTGGCAGAGACAGTCAAACCAATCCTGCCCACTTTGGGGCCAGCAGGCAAGCCTTGCGTACTTTTCATCCAGGTGCTGCCCCCATCCACACTTCTGTAGATACCACTATTTTGGCCAGAGATGCCCGGGTTCATTTCCCAAAGGGAGGCATACATGATTTGAGGATTGGTGGGTGAAATGACGATTTCATTGGCCCCGGTATGCTCATCGATGTAGAGCACCTGTTCCCAGGTTTTTCCTCCATTCGTAGTGCGGTACAAGCCCCGGTTTTTATTCTTTGACCAGAGGTGGCCGAGTACGCATGCAAAAGCTATATCTGGATTGGTCGGATGAATCTCCAGTTCTGCGATGGACCAGGAATCTTCCAAGCCGATAGACTTCCAGGTAGTACCTGCATCGTCGGAGCGGAACATACCCGTACCGGGAAGGGTGAAGTTTCGTGGCTTTTTTAGGTTTTCGCCTGTTCCCAGGTAAATGATATTCGGGTTGGAGGGAGCCAATTCCACATCCCCAATACCTATGGAAGACTGCTCTTCAAAGATGGATTTCCAGGTGAGGCCATTGTTGGTGGTCTTCCACAATCCCCCCGATCCAAAGCCAACATACATGGTGCCTGGATTCTGGACATCCACCTGCACCACATCGGCTCGTGCGGAGTTGGCAGTGGGGCCGAGAGCGATCCAGTCCAACTTGTAGGGCGTCTCTGCCTTCATCTTTCGATACGTTTGAAAGGAAGCCTCCAGTGGAGACGCCGGCTGCTGGGAGAAAGCAGGGATGGAGATAAGTAGCAGTAGGAAAAGCTTAATTACTTGGCGTAAATAGTTCATGTGCGGATTCATGCTGATAGGTAGAATATATACTTGAGCCATTTCCCTTCTTTTTATCCAAAAGAAAATGGATGTTTTGATTAAGAAAATTCGCCCTTTTTAAGGACTTAAGCTGAGAATTCAATACAATCCTTTTTCCACAATTGGAATTCGAAAGTTTTGGAGGAAGGCAGTTTCATGTTGCTCCTCAAATATTTTTGCAGCCTGCCTCAGCAATTCTGGATGCTGAGCTGCCACATTCACTAATTCTTGAGGATCAGTACGAAGATTGTAAAGCTCCAAGGTTGGAGTTTGCTTATCCTTCAGATGCTGGCGTACTACTTTCCAGTCCCCGAATCGAATCGCTACTTGCCCACCATATTCAGGAAATACCCAGAGCAAAAACTCATGTTGCTCCTGCTTGTCTTGACCCAGTAGTGTAGGCATAAAACTGATGCCATCGTTACTCGATTCGAGTTCAAATCCAGTCAACTCACTGAGGGTTGCCATGACATCGTATTGTGCAGAAAGATGTTCAGATCGTGAACCCTCCTTTATTTTGGTTGGCCAATTGGCGATAAATGGGACGCGGATTCCTCCTTCATACACATAGCCCTTGGCTCGACCTTGGGCCTCTCCAAAAATCCCTGAACTTTCAAAAAATGCCCCATCCGTTCCCCCGGTAAAAGTCACGCCATTGTCTGAGCTAAAAAGGATCAGTGTATTTTTATCCAGACCTTTTTCTTTGAGGTAGGCCACCAGCTTGCCCACATTTTCGTCCAAATATGAAATCATGGCCGCATAGCCGGCTCTAGGATTTTGATGGGGGAAATAGCCCTTTTCTCCAAGATAAGGGGCTTCCTTCCCAAACTTCGCTGTATAATAATCGACCCAGCGCTGCGGCGCTTGAATGGGGTTGTGTGGCAAAGGAGTAGCCCAATACAGAAAAAATGGGCTTTCCTTCCCTTGTTCATCCCCGATAAAGGACAGGAGTTGGTCAAACATCACATCGGGCGCATAGGTCTTTAAGGAGTAATCTTTGTAACTCTCTGGATCCTCTAGGTCTGCCCCTAGCGCAAGTTTGGTAGAGGGTGCAATCGTGTCATTTTCGAGATAGACCCTGTGCTCATTGTGGTAGAGATGAACTGGGTAATAGGTATGTGCTTGACGCTGGCAATTGTAGCCGAAGAAAAAATCAAATCCCATTTTTGTAGGAATGGCATCCGTATGAGGGGCACCCAATCCCCATTTTCCAACTATCCCTGTGCGGTAGCCCACCTCTTTCAGTTTTTTGGGAAGCAAAACAGTCGATGAGGGGATGGGGCGCTGCCCTTCCAAAGTAGAATCCAGAATGGTGGCTCGGTAATTCCACACGTCACCACGCTCGCTCCATTCATCATTGCCTCTGATGTAGGCATGGCCTGCGTGGGTGCCGGTCAGCAACATGTACCTGGCTGGCGCGCAGACGGGAGCACCTGAATAGTGCTGGGTAAAAATCATTCCGCTTTTTGCCAGGGCATCAATATTTGGGGTTTCAATCTTCTCTTGGCCATACACCCCGAGTTCCCCATACCCTAGGTCGTCTGCAAGAATGTAAATGATGTTGGGGCGCTCCTTTTGTCCAATCCCATTGCCCTGAGCAAGTGCAGCGAAGGCAATTCCCGTAAAAATTAGACAACTTAACATTCCTTTTTTCATCGCTATTTTTTCTAAGCCCAACCTAAATTGGTGGGGGTTCACGCTATTTTTTCTGAGGCATTCTGGCCCCTGTTTTCAGCCACCAAGCTTTGAGGGATGATTTAAGTTGGGAAGCTAACTCTGGAAATTGAGCCGCCAGGTTGGTGGTTTCATAGGGATCCTCCGCCAAAGAAAAGAGTTCGTCCGGCTGCATATCAAAGTAATGGATCAACTTGTATTCCCCTGAGCGAATGATGGAATAGGGTACTACATCCGCTCCTCGGTAGTGAGGAAAATGCCAAAATAGGTCCCGTGATTCTAAAGCACCCCCTGCCAATACACCCGCCAAGCTTTGTCCATCGAGACCTTGCTCTTGCGCATTTAATCCCAGGTAATCCAAGATCGTGGGAGCCCAATCCAGCGTCACGATGGGAAGTTCAGACTGCTTTCCAGCAGCCACCTTTCCGGGCCACTTCACCACCGTGGGCACCCGAATTCCTCCTTCGTAGGGATACCCTTTTTGGGAGCGTAAGGGCTCGTTATTCGTGATGGGATTTGTGGGATTACCCATCAAGCCCCCATTGTCTGAGGTAAAAATAACTAAGGTCTTTTCGGTCAACTTCAAGCGATCCAACTCGGCGAGTACCTTGCCTACGTTTTGATCTAAATTCTCAACCATCGCGGCATAAACAGGATTTTTCTGTTTTCCGCTTGCTTTACGCTTGTACTTGTCGACTAAGGCTTGCGGAGCCATGAGTGGCGTATGCACGGCATAGGGAGCCCAATGGATGAAAAACTTCTGCGCCTGAGATTGGAGAAAATTCACAATCTCATCCCCTTCTCGATCTGTTAAGTACTCGCCGGAATCCCTTGGTGTCACCCGATCAAAGGCATAAAAAGGCGTAGGGGTAGCGGGCTCGTATGGATCAAAGTAGCTTGGGGGCTGACCCAGGTCATTGCCTCCAAAGTTGCGATCAAATCCTTGTTTCTCGGGATAGTTTTCCTCTCCCCCCAGATGCCATTTGCCGACGTGGTAGGTGGTGTAGCCCTGTGCTTTCATTCGCTCGGCTAGGGTCAGCTCTTCCAAGGGTAGAAAACCTTGATTTTTTGGGGTGCGAAGGGGTTGATCTGGGTTCTCTGCATATTCTCCGGGAAGACCAGTGGTACCTACTCCTTGGAATCGCGCATAGATCCAATCGGTAATCCCCATTCGAGCGGGGTATTTGCCCGTCATCAGGGCCGCTCGGGAGGGGGAGCAAATCGCGGCCGCAGCATAGGACTGCCTAAACAGCATCCCCTCAGCGGCCAATCGATCGATAAAAGGGGTTTCATAAAAATCACTTCCCAAAACTCCAATGTCCGCCCATCCCAAATCATCTACATGGATCAACAGGACATTGAATTCTTCCTTGGCCTGAGCATAGGTATCCCAATACAGGCCGAATGAAAGCAGAAAAATAAGGCTGTACTTTTTCATCAAATTGGAAAGAATTGGCATTCACTAAACCTCTTAGAAGCTTAGTAAATGGTCAGGATTGAATTGTATTGCCTTTCAAAGTATCAAATTAAGGCCTCTTTCCAAAATAAAGTTATAGCACTGGTACGGCTCCTTTCCTAAATCCAGCTTAGCTGAATACTCAGGTGATCAGCAGTAGTCAGAGAACTTGGGTAGAGAAGGATTCGAACCTGCTTGGGTCCGTGGGTCTTGGCAGTGGTCGAAAAAAACAGCTTTTTACTCCCCCATTTTATTCCTAACTTTTTATTCAAGATTCCCAATCCATGAAAAATCTCTTTCTCCTTCTTCTTTCCTTTCTGTATTTCAGCGCCCTAGCACAGGAAAAGTTGCCCCAATCCAAGAGCCCCAATGTGGTGCTGATCTTTATGGATGACATGGGCTATGGGGACTTAGCAGTTTATGGAGGCTATCCTCAGCAGACCCCGCACCTCAATGCGCTTGCTGCATCAGGCATGCGCTTCACCAATTTCTACGCAGCCCAGGCCGTGTGCAGCGCCTCTAGAGCAGCCCTGCTGACAGGTTGCTACCCCAACAGACTCAATATCTCCGGTGCACTTATGCCCTGGTCCACTACGGCCCTGAATCCCGAGGAAGAGACACTTGCCAGCTTGGCAAAAAAGAAAGGCTACCAAACAGGCATGATTGGCAAATGGCACCTCGGCGCCAAGGCTCCCTACCTTCCCACTTCTTATGGCTTTGATTCCTATTTTGGCCTTCCCTACTCCAACGATATGTGGCCTATGGGCTACGATGGCAAGCCGGTGACCGACACCGCAGACCGTAAATTCAAGTACCCTCCGCTCTTCTTACTCGAAGGCAATGAACCCGTGAAGCCCATTCGCACGCTGGAGGACCAGGCTCAACTTACGCAGCTGTACACCCAGCGGGCGGTCCAATTCATTGAGCAGCACAAGGAGCGCCCCTTCTTTTTGTATCTGGCCCACTCCATGCCCCATGTGCCGATTGCGGTGTCCGAACCCTACAAAAACAAAAGTGGTGCAGGACTATTTGGGGATCTGATGCTCGAATTGGATGATTCGATTGGAGAGGTGATGGCCGCACTCGAAAAAAATGGGCTTACCCAAAATACGCTGGTCATCTTTACGAGTGACAATGGTCCCTGGCTGACCTTTGGCAACCATGCTGGCAGCAGTGGAGGACTTCGCGAGGGCAAGGGGTCGGCTTGGGAAGGCGGGGTCCGTGTTCCTTGCATCATGAGCTTGCCGGGTGTGATTCCCGCAGGAACGGTTTCCAACAACCTCGCCGCTACGATGGATATCTTCCCCACCATGGCGGCACTTTTAGGCGCTCCATTGCCTGGTCAAAAAATCGATGGGGTGAATATTTTGCCCCTGCTCCAGCAAGTGACCGATGCCAATCCGCGAGACCACTTTGTCTATTATTACGATGCCAATAGCCTCAAAGCCATTCGGCAGGGGAAATGGAAATTGGTTTTTCCCCACCTCTCCCAAACCTATCTGGGTACCCAGCGGGGCAATGCCGGATTCCCTGGAATCTACAAATCCATAGAGGTCCCACTCGCCCTGTATGACCTGTCTACAGATCCAGGCGAAACCTTCGATCTGGCTCTCCAAAATCCAGGAGTAGTAGCCGCACTGAGCGCATTAGCTGAGCAGTACCGAAAGACGCTGGGAGACGACCTCACCAAGCAGCCCGGAACCGAAAAGCGGCCGGCAGCAAAAATGGATTGAGGAAAAGGATGGCTAGCGAGCTGAAATCGGTGCCTTGCTGAATCGTCCCCAAACCACAAACAGGGTAAGCAGAAGAAAGACCACTTGGGTCACGATAGGCTCTCCTTTGGAGGCATGCAAGGCTGTGGCTAAGCCCATGATGATGGCTAGGCCTAGAGCTGCAAGTGGAGTAAGTACAGGAAGGATGCGGAGGGCAGCGGGAAGGATCAGGCCAAGTGCACCGAGGACCTCAGCAATTCCAATAAATCGAATCAAGCCGACTCCATATTTTTCAACGAGCTCACCAGATTGTTGGATGATATCGGCCTCGGAGGTGGTCAATTTGGTCACTCCGATCATGCCAAATGCGAGGGCGAGGGCTACCTGTGCCACCCACAGGCTGATGTGAAGGGTTTTGGAAGGAGTAGGATTGCTCATCTGTGTGGTTGGTTTGGGGGAGTTTATGGTTTAAAGGTAGAATTTACTTTAGGGGTATATTTACCCTGGATCTAAGTTAGCGATTTTGCCAATAGGTAGGAATAAAAAGGTTTAGAGGCACTTACAGTTACGCTCATCCTAGCGCTTAAATTATTTTTAGCCAACATAAACAAGAATCGATTTGGTTTGTTTAATTAATTTTAAACATATTAAATACAGAGTGGAATTCGATAATTAGTAAGTTAAACAAGAGTAAAGAATAAAAAGAACCTAAACTTAAATTATAGAACAATGGAAGAAGTAAAAATTGGAGATCAAATCTGGATGGTAAAAAATTTAGATGTAGCTACTTTCAGAAATGGAGATCCTATTCCTGAGGCAAAAACGGAAGAGGAATGGAATTTAGCTCGAGTTAATGAACAACCCGCTTGGTGTTCGTTTAACAACGACCAAGCCAATGGTGAAAAATATGGCAAGCTTTACAATTGGTATGCAGTAAACGATCCTAGGGGATTAGCTCCTATGGGCTTCCACGTTCCAACTAACGAAGACTGGGAAGAATTAGTAGCATTTTTGGGAGGTAAGGAAAAAGTTGGAAAAAAGCTCAAGGCAACTTATGATTGGAGTGAGAAAGAAAAAGGGACGGATGAAGTGGGGTTTTCAGCTCTTCCCGGCGGATATCGAATTCGGGTTGGAGATTTTGCAAACATAGGCATGCGAGCTAGCTGGTGGACTTCCAGTGAAAGTGATCGAAAATATGCCTGGATGAGGTATGAGCAAGGGGGTTGGGTTTGGGCTGCCGATCCAAAAGCAACGGGCCTTTCTGTTCGGTGCATCAAGGATTAGAGGGCATTCATAAATACTAAATAATTATGGCAAAATATTTAATTAAACGAAGCTCCAAAATTATTGATGGGGGTGAATTTAGTTACCAATTGAATGATGGGTGGTATGCTGAGGCTCAACAGTCAAGGCCAATGTTTTCAGAGCAATTAAAAAAAGATGACTTAATTTTTGTTGCAGAGTCAGGATATGCAATTTTTGGATGTGGAGTTGTAGAAGAAAAGATATTAGTATCACTTGATAATCTACAGGAGTTTTTCAATTATGTTATAAGTTATTCCAAAACAAGCCATGATAGATTCTGGTTTAATAAAATGAAAGGAATTACTGAAAACTACAAAGGTGGTAAAATTTGGGTTCTTGAATTTAAACTCAAAAATTCTAACACGTTTGAAATGCCTCATTTATTAGAAAAAAGATTTTTAAAACAAAATTCTTGGTATAAACTTGAAGAGGATTTCGAAATTACCAGGATTCAAAAAATAGACAGTCAATTACATGGTTTTATTCCTACCAGTTTACGAAAATCATTGTTTCATAAGTATAAATTGCAAGGAAAAGAACACTTAATCGACATTGATCATCATGTCCCAAAAATCCTAAAAGGGCCAGGAAACATTGAAGAAAATCTAGTTCCATTAAGTGTTTTCCAAAATCGTTCAAAGAAAGATGCTGTACCGAGCAAATTATTTGCTTATGGGAAAGATTTAAATATAAAAATCCCGGAGGGAACTAAAATAGACCCAACACTATATTATTCTTCTGCAAAGCATAAATTAATTGCAAAACAAATCATTGAAAAAATTAATAAAGATTTTGATTTTGCTAAGGACACATATAAGGAAATTAAACTTTATCATTTTCCTAACTGCATTGATTAAACCAGATAAAATTGGCTAAAAGAAATAAAATTGATATACTAAAATTAAAAGTAACATAATAGGCTATCAAACTCGTTGTGAAATAATAAGAATCACTTGTTAAGTTAACAAAAATTGAAAATAAAAAACATTGTAACATATTTTATGGAAACGGTAAAAATTGGCAATCAAACCTGGATGGTAAAAAATTTAGATGTGGATACTTTTAAAAACGGTGACCCCATTTTAGAAGCCGAAACGGAGGAGGAATGGATAAATGCTGGGAAAAAGAAACAGCCTGCTTGGTGCTATTACGATAACGATCCCGCGAATGGAGAAAAATATGGAAAACTGTTCAATTGGCATGCAGTAAATGACCCTAGAGGTTTAGCACCTTCTGGATGGCATATTCCTTCAGATGAAGAATGGACAATTCTTACGGATCACCTAGGGGGTGTTGAGGTAGCGGGTAAAAAAATGAAATTTACTGAATTTTGGGCGGAAAATAAGGGTATATCTGGGAATGGATCGAATGAAAGTAGTTTTTCAGGTCTTCCAGGAGGAGCGAGAGACATCGATGGACAATTCGAAGACCTTTTTCGCTTTGGTTCTTGGTGGAGTTCTTCAGAAGGTGGTGGTACCTACGGTCCTTGGACACGAGGACTAGGGTGTCCTTATGATTTAGCTCGCAAGGGCAGCGAATATAAAAATGCAGGGATTTCTGTGCGATGTGTCAAGGACTAAACTTCTTGTTAAAAGGCTATTAGACAGAATTCAAAAAAATTATCTATTTCCCTAGCCCTCAAAGAAATGAAACAGATAAAAATCGGAGATCAAATATGGATGAGTTTAAACCTGGATTGTGAAACATTCAATAACGGTGATGAAATCCCTTATATTGAATTTGATGAAGATTGGGAAGAGGCTGGGGAAAATGGGCATCCCGGGTGGTGTTATTATAACTATGAGCCCTCAAATAATTATAAATATGGTAAGTTGTATAATTGGCATGCTGTAAATGATCCACGGGGTTTGGCTCCAGAAGGTTGGTGTATCCCATCTGACGAGCAGTGGACAATTCTAACAAATAATTTAGGTGGAGAAGTTGTTGCCGGTATAAAAATGAAAAGTTCAAATGATTGGGCAGAAGAAGGAATAGGAAACAATGAGAGTGGTTTTTCGGCACTTCCAGGAGGTTTCAGAGATGCCTATGGAAAATTTGAAGACAGTGAAATTGGTGAAGGAGGTTACTGGTGGAGTTCTACAGAATCTGATTCAGTCGATGCATTATCCCGTCATTTGAGTTACGACAGTAATAAAGTCTACAGAGGTAATTATGACAGTAAGGGTAATGGCTATTCAATACGCTGCATTAAAGAGGTCTGATTACCATATAAAACATTTGATTGTACAAAATGAAATACGATATCATTGGAGATATACACGGGCATTACCATGACCTCCTAGAACTACTAAAAAAGATGGGCTATAGCCAATCTGAACAAGGACATTACTACAATCCAGACAGGCAGGCCATCTTTGTAGGGGACTATATAGACCGAGGCAAAAACTCTAGACAAGTAGTGCAACTCGTACGGGCGATGCAGGAAAATGGCAGTGCGATAGCCTTGATGGGCAATCACGAGTACAATGCGATATGCTATCATACCAAAGGCAGTAATGGAGAATTCCTTCGCCCACATACCAATCAAAACATCAAACAGCACTGCGATACTTTGAACAGCTTTGGAGACGATGGCTTCTTAAATGAAAGTTTGGACTGGTTTAAGCAGCTTCCACTATTTTATGAAAATGAGTATTTCAGAGTCGTACATGCCTGCTGGGAAGATGAAAAAATAGAGGCCTTTCAGCAAATAATGGGAGGCAATTTGTTGAAAATGGAGCAATTGGAAGCTTCAACTCAGGAAGAAAACGAACTTTATCAAGCAGTAGAGACCCTACTGAAAGGGCGGGAATTAGAACTTCCAAATGGGCATTCTTTCCAAGATGTGGAGGGCCATGTACGAACGCATGTTCGCGTGAAATGGTGGGAAAACCCAGTGGGAAAAACTTATTTAGAATACGCCGTAAATTCATTTAAACCGGAGGTGGCTGAGCAATTAAATATCCCAATTCCTACCGAAATGCAGGCTATTCTTCCCTATTCAACGGGACATAAACCGGTATTTTTTGGACATTATTGGTTGTCTGAAGAATCTCCAAAACTCCAAAATCAAAAAGTTTGCTGCCTGGATTACAGCATCGCCAAAGCTGGAAAATTAGTTGCTTACCGGTTTGATGGGGAGAAGGAATTGGAAGAAGGAAAATTTTGTTGGTAAACAAGGTTATGATAGGGGTATCAGTTGACTAGTTATCAATTAAAGTAGCGTAGTCAACAAATTTCCGGTGCCTACTTTTCTATTGTTACTATCCCAGGTTATATTGGTATTTGGATCGTATCTTCCTTTGTATTTATTGTTGCCATCAAAAATTTCAAGTTTACCACTCCGTTCTTTAATTCTTCCGATAAGCCGGTTGTTTCGATCATACAATTGCTGTGGTTTCATTGTCATTGTTTTAAAAGGTTAGCAACATCAAGATTAATTTTTTGACCAATACTAAATTGAGATCCCTTAATCGATACGGTTTGAGTCATTAGCGCATACTATTTTTCCCCTAATAGGAATCGCACTTACCGGGTAATCTCTCGAAAGTGCTCATAAATCATCACCATGGCTAGGGTATCCAACTCACAGTATTTTTTCAAGCCAGAGGTCAATTCGTTCCGCTCCTTCTCCGACATATCCACATATTGAAGCTTCGCATAAGCCGTCAAGGCCATGCCTCCATCGGCAATACCCTCCATTTCGGAAAGCAATTCCTCTTTCTCGTCCTCCTCCCATCCATCAAATAGTGGCGGCAACAGTTTGTAAGGACTCACAAATGCTTGGGTAGCGTCCTTCAACCAGCTGTGGGTGCCTGGAAAATTAAGGCTGCTTACTCCATTTTCACTCAGGGGCTTACTGTATTTGTCCTTCAAGTAGGAGCAACTTTGAAGTACCGCCGGCAGCACAGCTTTGATCGAGTTAGATCCCTTGGTCAGGGGATTGTAGTAGTAGCTTAAGACCACCTTTCGTAAGTCCACCATGTCCCTTGTCCCTGCCCATTGTGCTACACTGTCCTTTTTGGAAGTGGAGATCTCTTTCAGAAAGGCAATTAACTCCTCCTTATCTGCTTCCCTACTGTCCAGTAACTGCTCAATGATCGCATTGACAATCGTATTCTCATGGCTGGCAAACTTGAAAATCGTGCCCGAATCCCCACCCAAAGCGGACTTCAATGCTCGAGCAAATTCAAAATTTGGAAACTCTCCAGGTTGGCTACTTAGGTATTCCGTTTGATGACGCACGCTCCCATCTTCTCGAAGGACGTGATGGGAAAACTGAAATGCTACTTGCTCATAAGGCCTTCTTCCCTTGGTGAATGGAAGAGCAACCCCGCTGGTTTCAAAGTCAATAAAATGTAAGGGAAACTTCCATTTTCCCATGGTTTGCTTGAGCTCCTCTTTGACACAATGAATGGAGTCATCTGCTTGCACCGCATGCTTTACTTGGATCCACCTACGCTCAGAAGATGATATCTCCGTGGCACAGTACTCAGGCGCCAAGTCCTCCTCCGAAAGCTGATGCATCAGCAGCCTATTTTCTTGAAACAGGGTGGGCACCACCTTGCTTCTGAAATTCCAAATTTCAAAAATACTGGGTTCGCTGCACTGACTTGCCGACCAGCTGTGTTGCTTAGCCATGCATTCCTGGAAACCTGACTTTTTACCGGAAGCAAGTTGCTCCTTAGTGGCTCGGAATTCGCAGCCCTTGCAAGTGCTGTAATTCGTGGGCCAATTGGGGTACTGTCCCGATTGGTACACGGATGCCAAATAGCTGACCGCCTCTTTAAAGGGATACCCCGGAAGTACTTCGTATTTTCCTTCCAAAATGTCTTCAATGAGGCTATTCATATTTTTTACGGTCAACACACTATCGCCCACCTCTTCCAAGCGCTGTACCCGCTTGAGGATGTCCTTTCTTGGGTCCGCATTTTTGCCAGAAGGAATTCGGAAAAGTTGATTCAACCCATCCCTGGATGATTTTTTGGTTTTGTCTGCCATCATCAGGTGAGCAGTGACCGTAGCAGCAGGTACCGATTTGGACAACACGTATTTCTGAAATGCCAGGTCAAACAAGTAGGGTTTCCAGCTGCTGACGATTCCCCCTTTTTTGCCTACAAAAAAATACGAATCCGTGGAGTCAAAAAGTTTGGCCTTGACTTCTATCAGCTCGATATGATTTCCTTTTTTAACCAGGATGTCCGTTCGAATAAACAGGTCATTCCAAAGGAAAGCAGCTTCGTAGATGACTACATTTTCTTGTTTTAGCAATTCGGTAGTCTCTGCCACCGCCCCTAGGTAATCGTTGTGGGGACTAGTGATTAGATGACCTCCTGGATAATGCATGCGTGCCAATTCCTCCACCTGAAAGCCTCCCTGGGCTAAGGCTTGCAAAAAGGTATCCTCCTCCTTGGTACTCGGGAATTCCTCTTTGTGAAACGTGTAATACAGCTTATTGGGGCATTCAGCCCCAATTTTAAACCGTGATTTGGATAGCACCTTCATTTTTCTATTTCCTCCAATTAACTATTTTTTATTCTTCTTCCTGAAAAACCAGAATGCAAGGTGTATGTCGTTTGCAATCTATTCAGGCTTTTTGTGACCTGGGTCAAGCTACTTCTCTGCCGCCTAGCACTTACTCTTCTTCAGGCTCCAGCTTCACAAAGCTAATTTGCCCTATTCCGGGATATTCGGCATCGTATTGAATGTTGGAATAGCAGATACCCAAAACCAAATACAAGTCAATGGTGCCCAATCCAAATTCATCTACAGCCACAAACTTTACACCCCAATTTTGTGGGATGAAGATCTCCGTTGGGGGCAAGGTAATCTCGTAGTAAAAGGACTCCACAGTGGCTACTGACACGAGCGTGTTGCTAGCGTCTATTTCAGGCATGTATTTTCCATAGTCCCTGGAAAGGTTGAGGTCATTTTCATTTTCATACTCCTCTCCAAAGTATTTTTGGAAGTAATCCGCATAGCTCCCCTCAAAAATCACCTTTTCTCCGAATTCAATTTTTAAGTCTAGCTTATCTTTTAGAATGCCTGTGGCATGTGAGATGGAAGGCAATTCAAAATACCCTTGTAAATCCAAAACTTCTACGCAAAACTGGTCCCATCTGGAAGCAATATTTCCATACTTCTCTCGAAAAATACGTGCCTGCTCCTTCGAAATAAACCCTTGGATAAACTCTGATCCTATGCCTTGTAAAGTAATAATCAATTGCTTGGTTGAATTTTCCATTGTGATTTTCTTTAGATAAAGTTATTGAAGTGGCTAAAAATCAAATTGGAGATTTAACCTTCCACAATTGGCTCAAACTTCGAATACTTCCAATCTCATTGTCAAGAATCCCATCAGCTTTAGAAATCTCTACTAACCAATTCAAGACAGAATTCGCGAAGGTATCATTAAACCAACCTTGGGATTTTAACCAGTTTGCATTTTCTAAGACTTGATTCATTAGATTTTTATCTATCTCGGATTTTTCAGAGGCATCTTGAATACTTTGATACCAATCAAACGCTCTTTTTAGCTTTTTTTTCACATCGTAATCCGTGTAAGGCACACCTTCACCAATCCAAGAGCTAAATAGAATCTCAGAAATCTCAGTTATTTTGTTGACTTCTTTTTCAGATAAATTGTAATCCGTTAGCTCAGCATGAGCTATAAATAAAAAATTGGTTACATCCACCCAATCGTACCCCTCAGACTCTCCTTTCATCCAGTTAACATACTGCGGATTTAGTTTCATGTTAATTCTATTTTGGGTTAACAGGCAATTAAGATACGGATTTTACCCTTAATTAACCATTACCTATTGAAGGCAGAACAAATCAACTCCGGAATCGAGTAATTATTTTTTAATTGATTCAGGTAAAATAAGGAACATCTGAAGAAAAAGGAGAAAATTTAAATGGATGTATGAGTGGTAAAATGCAACTTAAATTTTTTGATTTAATTTACTAGATGTTAGATTGACCAACTGATGGAAAACATAGGGACCTACTTTTTTTTCGCTCTTGTTATTGGTTTTGTGTTATACTTAGTACTGAAAAACAAGAAAATCACACATCCCACTGCGGATGAGGAAAGGGTATTCAATCCCGCAGCCCCTTCCAATCCTAAACTAAAAAAAGTACCCAACAAAACAGGATTAGCACCCGATTCAAGCCTACCTACAGGAATCCCTAAAACTAAGGAAACTGTAGAGCCAGTGAAATTAGATGAGCCAGGCCTGCTAGCTAAAACATCTGTTGCTTCTTCCCAGTTTGAGCTAGAAAACGAAGTAAAGCAACTGCAGGCGCGCACAGGATGGGATTACGACACCGCCAAGGCCTATTGCCTGCAATCAGCGGAGTACCATCAAAAAATTGCTGAACCTGCCCGCCTCAAAAATAATTAACGAATCAAATTGACCCGAAATACCCACCCCAATCCCTGTAGCCATGGCTAAGACAATCCAAGACCAACTCGCAGAAAAGATAAAAGCAAAATTCCCAGAAGCGGAAGTCAAAAAAATTAACCAGGACAACTATGTGGATATCCACCTTCCAGGTGTCCATCCCAAACGAGGAACCCACCTGTTTTTTAATACCGCTGGAGGAGCCATTAAGCTGGGATTCTATTGCCGAGAGGAGGAGTTTACCCAACAAGTATTGGCTAAAAATGGAAATTTGGAAGCCTACAGCCAAGGTGTCCGTCCTAAGGGAAATCCTGAATGGAGAAAGGTGGATGCCGCTTGTGATGCCGCTTTTGCCTTTGTAGAAAGCTTGACTGGATTTGCAACTCAAAGTTCGTCCAAGACGCCTCGCCCAGGCGCAAGCGGAAACGCTGGGTCTACCCTTCTTCAACGGATAAAGGCTGCTTATCCAAAATGCAGCATCAATGAAGAGAAAGGCTATGCCAGCTTTACCTTCAAGTCTGCTTTTCTTTACGAGCTACGCATTCAAAAAGATGCGATTCGACTATTGGCTGCGAATTACCCGCAAAAAGCATCGGTTGCCAAGTGCTTTGACTTGATTGCTCGCCACGATCTTTTTATTCATAAAATCCAAGACCGTTACCCCGTAATCGTGGAGCCGGGCAAGGTCAGTCCAGACAAGCTCACCGTCCGGATAGAAATCCCTTACCAGGGTTCAGATCTAGAAAATGAGGGTTTTAGTACAAATTTGATAGCCACTTGCGAGCAGTTTCACGAAGCAGTTGCGCCCCTAATTAATGGATTCCAGGCCCAGCCCGTAGGAACGCTTAGCGAGGTGATGGGGGATGGAACCAGTACTCCAACAACAAGTGGGGCTGCTCCCAAAAAAGAATCTCCAGCTGCAACTCCTACTAAGGAAGAAGCACCTTCGATGTTTGACTTGACAGAATTTGATGAGGAAGGCAGGCCCATAGGAATGCGAGACCCATCGGGTCCATCACAACCCGAAAATTCGGAAGAAGATGAATTGAGTTTAGAAGCCATCCTCTCAGAGTTTGAATCCCAATTGGAAGAGGAAGAAGAGGAATCTAGTTCTGAGGTCGAGGTACCTGAGGAAACAGCCGCAGAACCGGCACAGTTTGACGAATCGGATCGTTGCTTGTCGGACCCGAGGCCTTTCTTGACGTTGATCCAATTGATTCGCATTTATTATTTGTTTCTTTCAAGAGATTCAGACACCTACCCGGCCTCCCTTGAAGAAACCTTGCAGGAATTTACAAAAGCAGCCGTCGTTCCTCGAATCTCCAATAAGATGGCCCGAATAGCCCATGAAGGGGATATGTCCAGGTTCCTTTTGCAGGGTCCAATGCTAGAAGCAGAAGGTATTTACGACAAGGACTTTGATACCCACAACGACTACACCCGGTCTTTGGGTAAACTTGTCTCCGACCTCGTGCAGCATTGCAATACAGGTCTCTATCTAGACACACTCGAACTTTTCATGTACTTTGGAGATATGCTCGAGGAAGAGGACTCTCCAACGGGTTCATTAACTCCTCAAGACCGATATTTTCCTCTTTACTTGATGCTCAAGGCAAGCCCAGAACAAGACCCGGAAAACCTGGAGATGGTCTTAGACAAGGGAGCAAAATCCCGCAATGCAAATAACGGGTGTGATGTAAAAGCTTTGCTACTCAAAGCATCGGGCAACTTTAACCAACTGAGCAGTGAAGAAAAGTTGGCGCTCGTACTCTATGATTTTATTCTCTGGGATGAAGGGCCAGGCTTGGATATCAAAAGAGCGGATATTGCTGCCGCCAAGTCCATTTTTACACTAGTCACCCAAAATGCTGCTCTAGGAGAAAAGCTCGTCGGTGGATTTAATGACAATGCCTCCTTTGAAATTTTTCAATTTTTCAATGTAGAATTCAATCGGGAAGGCTTTCATACATTCTGTTTGGAGCGCTGGAAGGAGCTTTCCTCCGAATGGAACGCGCTCAAACTAGAGCTGCTATTGGAGCGTGTCAAGCGAGACTTCCATCCCAATACCTACATCAACAATCCCGTCTTGAAAGATTATTTGGACGTGTATGGTGGGACTGCTCCCAAAAAAGAATCCCCGGCTGCAGCTCCTCCCAAGGAAGAAGCGCCTTCGATGGTTGAATTGACTGGATTCGATTTTGACTTGACTGAATTCGATTCAGAAGGCCGGCCTATAGGAATGAAGAAAGCTCCTGAAGAGACTCCCAAAAAAGAAGTAGAAAAGCCTGAACTTGATTTGAATACCTTCGATTTGGAAACCTTTGGTCTAGAGGAGGAATCCGCACCCAAAACTCCTTCACCAGGAGCAGGTAAGGGGAAGCCGGCCGACCCTTCACAGGTTGACGAACCGGATCGCTGCTTGGATGATCACTTGCCTTTCTTGACTAGCCTCCTACAGTTGCGCTTTTATTACTACGTGCTTTCCAAAGATTCGAAAGCATTCCGGGCCTCCTTCGAAGAAATCCTGCATGAATTCACAAAAGCAGCCGTAGTCCATCGAATCTCTGATAAGGCGGTCCGCCAAAGTCATGAAGGGGGCAACTTGGGGCAACTGTTTCGTGAACCCTTGAAAAAATCCTGGGACATTTACGACAAGGACTTTGATACCCACAACGACTATACTCGGTCTTTGGGGAAAGTTGTCTCTGAACTCGTGCAGCATTGCAATACAGGTCTCTTTCTGGACACCCTTGAATTTTTTCTGTACTTGGGCGATACGCTCGAAGAGAAGGATTCTCCAACGGGTTCATTAACTCCTCAAGACCGGTATTTTCCTCTTTACTTGATGCTCAAGGCAAGCCCAGAACAAGATCCGGAAAACCTGGAGATGGTCTTAGACAAGGGAGCAAAATCCCGCAATGCAAATAACGGGTGTGATGTAAAAGCTTTGCTACTCAAAGCATCGGGCAACTTTGACCAATTAAGCAATGAAGAAAAATTGGCTCTCGTACTCTATGATTTTATTCTCTGGGATGAAGGGCCAGGTTTGGATATCAAAAAAGCGGATATTGCTGCAGCCAAGTCTATTTTTGCTCTAGTCACCCAAAATGCGGCTCTTGGAGAAAAGCTTGTCGGGGGATTTGATGATAACGCTACATATGAAATTTTCCAATTTTTCAACGTGGAATTCAATCGGAAAGGCTTTCATGCATTCTGTTTGGAGCGCTGGAAGGAACTTTCCTCCGAATGGAACGCGCTTAAGCTACAGCTGCTATTGGATTCTGTCAAGCGAGACTTCCATCCAAATACCTATACCAACAATCCCGTCTTGAAAGATTATTTGGAGGTGTATGGCGGGGTAAAGGTGGGGACATTAACCGCAGCACCTGCTCCAGCGAAGGAGGAAGAAGAAACTGAGGAAGATGAGAGCCCTTACATCCTTGATGAAAAGAAAAAAACGCTTGTCATAACTTCTATGATGCACAGCATTTTGTTTGTTATTCTACATGTAGGATCAAAATTCGATCAGTTTACCAAGGAAGAAATCGCAGACATACAATCTACTGCTGTCACTCTGGGCGAATGGTTTGACTTGGACCAGGACGAATGTCTTGAAGCACTTGATGAAACCCTCGAGCTCCTGAAAAAATGTAAAACAATCTTCAATGTCGAACAGATGAGTGCTTATGTTTTTTTGAATTGCTTGGGTATTTACGACCATGTGTCCAATAAAGCAAGTCGTGAGGACATCACTAGATTCATGAATGATCTCGCAAATGCCGATGGCAAAGTGACACAAGAAGAGCAGGTAAATCTAGATTTTTATTGTAATGTGATCATACATGGATCCGATTTTGCCAATAACCCTGAAAAATATTTATTTTAGATAGAACAAAAATCTTAATTCAATTTAAAATAGTTAGGTCAGGTTTATTTAAACAAAAAACAAAAAGTTATGGCAAAGAAGAAATTTACATTTATTGGTGAACGAACAGTGGTTACAGCTTGGACAATAAGTGTTTTAGCTGAAGATGAAGATGAGGCACGTGATATGATTGATAATCGTGTTGATTGTGAATGTGATGATATGTTTCATCATGATGATGAAAAACTTTACACTGATGAAATAGATTTCAGTTTAGATGATGAAAAAGAATTGAGTGAGGAAGAAATTCAAAGACTAGAAAAATTGTACAAAAAATAAAGGCATGTCTCCTGAGGAAAAGTTTAAAAACGTCAGCATCGAATCCGATACCAAAATTCACGCCATCAAGTACCTCAACCTGGACGGTACGGATTGTCGTTATGAATTTTGGGAATGGGATGGGATTGAAGCAGAAAGTTTGATTTTTTGCACCTCAGAATTGAAGGAAGTTACGGAGGCCTATTTCCAGAAATTGATTGGGTTGGTTAGCAATACAACTGCGGCAGAACCTGGAAAATTCACCTCCAAATCAGGCCCGGAATACACCTACCTGAATTTTAATTTTACCGTGACCTAAACGAAGTACAAGGCCTGTTAACACCTCAATGCTTGCATTGCCTTTGATTTTTACCAAAGGAAGAAGGGAAACTTCTATCCTTTGCGGCTTACCGGCCTGCCGAAGGCAGGGTACTTGGTACTTTGTACATTGTACATTCCTACCTACAGAGGAATAGATTCAGCCGATGATTTAGTATTTTACCGGAAAATAGAACCTCCAACTGATGGAAAACTTAGGAACTTACTTTTTAATCGCTTTGGCAATCGCCTTTATCATTTACTATTCCAATAAGAAAAAAACCAGCACCCCGAAAGCAAAGGCTCCCGCCAAACCTAGAGCAGCAGCAGCTTCAAAACCAGGTTCCAAAAAGCCTAGCCCCAAAAAAGGCAGTCAGGGGCCGAAAAAAGGAGAAAAAGCAACTGGGGCTTCCCCAGTCCTCGGCGCAGGGATGGGTGCTACTACTGGAAAGGCATCAGGCCTATCCTTCAACCAATCCGAGCTAGACCTCATTGCGGAGCTATCCCTAGATCCTGTAGACAAGGGAGCGGCCAAGAACCAAGAGCCCAGCAAAGCACCAAAAGCTACTCCAGCAACTTCACCCCAGTTTGACCTAGAAAAAGAAGTGAAACAACTTCAGGCCCGTACCGGATGGGACTATGCCAAAGCCAAGGAGTATTGCGAACAGGTGATTCAGTACCATCAGAAAATCGCGGCACCCAGCCGCCTCAAAAAAAGTTAAGAATTGACCCGAGACACCTTCCCAAACACCTACTTCCATGGCTAAGACAATTCAAGATCAGCTTGCAGAAAGGATAAAAACGAAATTTCCAGATGCTGAAGTCAAAAAAGTAAACAAGGACAACTATGTGGATATCCACCTTCCAAGCGTCCATTCCAAACGAGGTACTCACCTATTTTTTAACACCGCAGGTGGCTCCATTAAGCTGGGCTTTTATTGCAGAGAAGCCGACTTTATCCAACAAGTCTTAGCCAAAAATGGGGGTTTGGAAGCCTATAGCCAAGGGCTGCGTCCGAAGGGAAATCCAGAGTGGAAAAAAGTGGATGCCGCTTGTGATGCAGCTTTTGCCTTTGTAGAAAGCTTGGGTGGAAAAGGAAAAAAAGAACAGGCGGCTCCAAGTAAATCGGCTCCAAAACCGAAAAAAGAAAAACCAGCGGCAAGCCCTTCCAAGGCCGATGAACTTTCTGATTTCGATTTGACCGAATTTGATCTGGAAGGAAGAGCAGTGGGAAAGAAAGATGCTCCTAAAGCAGCCCCACAAAAGGGAAAGTCCGAACCCGATTCGGATCCCTTTGATCTGTCCACCTTTGGTCTTGAGAGGGAACCCGCTCCCAAAACGCCAGCAGCAAATTTGCCCAAGGGAAAACCCGCCGACCTCTCCCAGGTTGATGACTCGGATCGCTGCTTGGATGATCCCATCGCATTCCTTACCTGTGTTCAACAGGTGCGCAACTATTACCTTGGCCTTTCCCCTAAATCAAAAACCTATCGAGGCGCATACGAGCATACCTTGCGAGAGTATACGAAGGCGGCAGTAGTTCCTCGAATGACAAATGAACTGTTCCGTCTTGCTCATGAAGATGGCAACTTGATTGAAGCCCTTTTGCTGGGGCCCATGCTTCAAGCTGAAGAAATTTACGACAAGTCCTACAGCACTCACATTGAATACATTTGTGGATTGGGAACGATAGTCGATGACCTCCTGGAACATTGCAATGAAGGCCTCTTTCTAGACACCCTTGAATTTTTCATGTACTTGGGGGATATGCTCGAGGAATCGGAGTCTTATGGCGGCTCATTGGCTCCCCAAGACCGGTATTTTCCATTGTTCTTGATGCTCAAAGCGAGGCCAGAGCTAGATGTCGATCATATCGAAGAGGTTCTAAAAAAGAATGCACATACCCGTTTCGCTAAGTATGGAGTGGAGGTAAACGCCCTGCTGCTAAAAGCATCGGGCAACTTTGACCAACTAAGCAACGAAGAAAAGTTGGGGCTGATCCTGTATGATTTTATCCTCTGGGATGAACCAGATGCAGGGCTAGATATCAAATTGATGGACAAAAATGCTGCAAGAGCAATTTTTACGCTGATTACCCAAAACGCCTCGCTAGGCGAAAAACTTGTTGGCGGATTTAAGGACAATGCGGCGTATGAGATATTCCAGTTTTTCAACGTAGAATACAATCGGGCAGGCTTTCATACCTTCTGTTTGGAACGCTGGAAGGAACTTTCTTCGGAATGGAACAAGGGAATTTTGCAAGTTCTCCTGGACCATGTAAAGGTAGATTTCCATCCCAGCACCTACACCAACAATCCTGTTCTAGAGGATTACTTAGAAATTTTTGGGGGCGTCAGGGTCCTTGATCTTTCTTCGGTAGGGATTCCGAGTGAACTGGAAGAATTGATGGGGGAATTAGAAGCCGAAACTCAAGCGCCTGCTCCAAAGAAACAGAAGGCCGTCCCAAAAGCGAAGGAGAAGAAAAAAGACAGCCCTTATACGCTTGACAAGTCCAATAAAACCTTGGATATCACTTCGATTCCACATTGCATCCTATTTGTCCTGCTGCAGGTAGGGTGGAAATTAGACAAGTACACGTCCGAGGAACTCGCGGACATCAAGTCTACTGCCGTGTCCATGGGGGATTGGTTTGACATGGACGAGGACGAATGCTTGGAAGCGCTCGATGATACCCTAGCTCTGCTCAAAAAATGTAAAACCACCTTTAAGTTCAAGGAGCTTGCTGAGTTAGTCAGTGAAAATTGCTTGGTGCTCCACGCGAATATTCCCGATGAGGCGGTTCGGGAGGACATCATTCGCTTTATGAATGACTTCGCCAATGCCGATGGCAAGGTGACCGAAGAAGAGAAAGTAAATTTGAATTTCTATTCGCTTTTGATCAGACTTGGAAATGTTTTGTAAGAGGTAATAAGCCTGACATCCCAACCCTTCAGGTTGGGATGTTTTGTTTTTGGCCCATATCGGCGGTATATTTGCGTTTTTCCTGCTTCGCGCGAGTTCTTGTTTTTGCTCGCAAAGGCGCAAAGACGCAAAGAAATCAAAGCGCTCTTTGCCCGCCGCGGCGGGCAGGCTCTTTGCGCCTTCGCGTCTTCGCGCGCAATTCTTTTTTTCTTTACCCCGCAGATCAATCATATAGCCCCCTCATCCGCGTATTTTTTCTTCTTAGATCTGCGTGGACTTGTCCCTTCCGCCGGGGCAGACAGACAGCACGCAAAGAAAAAATTACCTCTTAATCCTCTTCCTTTTCAATCGCATCTTCAGGCGCGTCAAACGCAGTAGCAGGTCGGCCGTCCTCATTGTAAGCCTTACAATACTCACAATTATCTTCTTCCTCACAGAAGCCTATTTTTTCTGTCCACTCCCCTGTTTCGTTATTGAAATAGGTGTCGTACTTGTGTGAATACCCCATTTTTTCTATCAGTTCTATTTTTAAACTTTGATTACTTCATCAGCCCCTTCTGAGCCAACTCTTGGAGGCAAGCCTTCTCCCAGCGATCGGCGACCTGCCGTGCGCGCTTTTCGTAGCTGTTGTCTTGGTAGCCAATTTGCTTCAGCTCCTTGTCGTAGGCCTTATCTTCCTGGTTGGTCCGGATATCCAAGAAGTGCTGGTACTCGTGAATGAGGGTGTTGACCACTTCCTTCAAGCTCGCATGGCTCCCCCAATACAGCGTGATGGTCTTGGAGCGCTGCTGGTAGGTGCCCATCACCTTTCGGTGGCGGTAGTAGCGCAGCAGGAGGCGAGGACCCGCCTTCTTTCCCTTGGGCAGCCCCAAGTGCTGCATACACCAGCGGATCACCTCCCGAGCAAAGACCACCTTGGGCACGCGCACCGCTTGGATGGATGAACTTGCTGGGCCCTTGGATTTCCCACCAAGCCAATCGCTAAGCACCCAGAGTAGCCACAAGGCAGCACAGGCACACCAGATAGCGATGCATTCTTTTTCTGAGAGCGAGGGAAATAGGGCTAAAAGCATGGAATTGAAATTTAAGTTTAGCCAAAATTCGGAAACTTTTTTTGGCAAGCCTTGAAAATTACAAGCTTGCAAATTCCTTCTTCAATTGTTTATCCAAAAGTACTTTTGGAAAATCGAGCAACTACACCCCCAGAAAGAAATTTCACCAAATCCTTACCAACTTCAATCACAAATGAAAGACACCAACACCTCACTTCTTGATGCTGTACTTACCCATAAATCTCGTGTAGGCAATTTTTCTGCCCAGGAATACGAAAAGGCTACCGGCAAAGCATGGAATTTCACTTACGATGATATGGAAATTCAATTCTTCGGGGAAAATGAATTCAAATCGATCACCTATAAAAATAAATTTATCGAGGATGACTACTTTACTTTTTCCATCCTCTATATCTTCTTGAAGGAGGATCAGGATGCTTTGCTGGACCTGTACCTCATCCTTAAGGAAATGGAAAACTACCAAGACAAACTTCAGACTACGCCATTTTGTGAGGAGCGAGGCTTTAAGAAGCTCTGCTCCAAGAGCGAAAAGGGGATGCAATCCCTAACATCGAAATCAACTTTATTGCTAGATGCGTGGAAAAATAATCAATGCCAATCCTCACTTATTAGCGCATTTTTCATTTTGTTATAACTATGGGATCTAGTTTTTCAATTTTGGTGGTAATTGATTTTATTAGGCCTTTAGGATCTTCAAATTCAATTTCCGAACTCACTCCAAATTTTTCTCTTCCTCGATCTTCAATTCTATAAAATTCTTGTAGGCCAAAAGTCCCTAAAAGTTTAGATAACTCCTCATTAATCAAATGAATTTTCTCATTTAATGCATTGTTCTTAAATTCTTTAAATTGACAATTTTCAATCTTTAGCTTGCTCAACTTAGAAATTGATTTCTCGTTTTTTTTCTTTTTAATTTTCCTTCTTTCGGCTGCTTTATTTTCCTTTTTTAATTGACTTACTACCTCGATAGCTGATTTAACTTTTGGATTATCTTTTAATTTAGGATCAATTGATTCTTTATTCAAAATCTTTATCGCAGCTTCGTATAAACTAATTTCTCTTGCTACTTGCGGAGGATTTCCTTGAATAGTTATCGTTTGTTTCTTTAACTTCTCTTCCTTAATCAACAAATCTTCAATTATTTCCTCGGCTTCCTCCTCGGAGTCTGATAAGCGAGTAAATTTATTATACGATTCAAGAAGAAAATAATAGTCCTGATCTATTTTATGAAGACGAATTCCTTCCTTCTTCTTTCTTAAAAAATTGAGGTATACAGTCAAACAAATTGGATCCAAATCTAAATCCCCTATTCCATCGAATTCAAGCTTGTACCCAGTTCTTTTATTATACGCCTCCTTAAGGTAAACTCGAACAGGTTTAGGGGCTATTTTTTTGTAATACTCGCCGTTGACGATATCCTGCCTAATTCGTTCGATGCCAAACCTAAAATAAGCAAGTAAATTGGTGTCAGGATTATTTTCGAGTAAGGTAGTCAAACAGTCAGGGCAAATCCTTGCAGTAAGAATCTTCAAATCCACCTTGTTCTTATGTCCATTAAAGTCTAAGATACATCCTTTATCGACCAAGTGTAAGGCCTTTAACGCCTTTTCCTCAATGGAAAAGTAATGGTTGATCAAAACCGAAATCAACACATGGAATGCAATAGGGTAACGATCCGGGGAACCTTTTAAATAAAGCCGCTCCCAATTTTCAAGGTCAATAAATATGTTTTTTTGTTGGAATTGAATTCCATTAAAAAAACCCCCTGGGATCTTTCGGCTTGTCAAAAAAATAAGGTAATCCGAGCTGTCCAGTTTATCCTGATGCCTGAACTCATTCATTGAATCAAAAAAATCATTCTTCACAGGAACATCTCCATGAGTCCATTTAATGAAGAGCTTATCCAATTTTTTTTTGGGTTCGTATGTAAAAAAATTGCCTGGAATTGACTTTAGCACCTCCTTAACTTCTTGCAATTTTACATGATCTCTTTCTTCAGAAGTGAGGATTATCCTGTTTGACATAAGCGCTACAATTAAGAAATTACCTAAACTAAAATTACTTAGATAATCTAAAAGTATGTTATTTCAAAGAAAAAATCTGTCGAATGACCTGTTCTAAATACGTAAATGAAAGTTTTAACTCAATGCTAAATTCAGTGCTAGACTCATCCAAATCTAGGCAGTCTAAACCCTTTACCCCCATAGGTAAGGTTCCTAAAACTACCCCCTTAAATACACTGGGTGAGGAAATGGCGTTCAATACTTCTAACATTCCATTAAGTTGCAGCGTAGTAAATTTTTGAGAAGAGTTATCAATTCCATCCGTCAAAAAACAAAGCAACCAATACCTAGAGTAGGCTGCTTCTTGATTTTGTTCCACCTGAATTTTTTGCAGAACTTCCCCCAGGGCATCAAAAAGAGCAGATTTCCCGTCAGGTTTGATTTTTTTTAAACTAACCTTCAGTTTTTTAAAATCTGAACTCGGCTCTTGGAGAACAAAATCCTGATTGAACGTAGAAAAGCTAATTTCCAATCCTAAAGTCGGATGAGCTGCCTTCCATGCCTCAAGTTGCTTTAGATGGCTTCCAACACGAGATTTTATAATGTTTAGGCTACTATCCATACTACTACTCGCATCTAACACTAAATAGTAGGTGAGTTTTAGAGGCACCTTCATAGCTGTATAGATTGATTCTTAGCTTCATAAGCTAAAGCAGAACCTGAAAAAAAATAAATGAAAGTAGGTATGCCAGCTTTGACAGTACACCATTTGGATTTAAGAAAACTAGTGAGGGTAGTTGTGATTCTCATAGTCAATTAATTCTATTAAGTGATCCAGATCCTACCAGCTCACGAAGATTAAATATGTAAATAGGTGGAAAAGGTGGATGAATTAAGAATTTCGAAATGCAGGTAAAGGAGTTTCGAATCAAGGAAAAAAGCTGGAATGATAAATTCACATTATGATGCATCAAGTGATGGGGGATTGAATCCTTTTCCTCCTTATGATTTTTTCCAATTGATCAAAAATCAACTTCAGACTTGTAGTCCTTTGGAGGAGCCATTCAACTTATACACCATCACGGATCCATATTCTGGGTAGTAATAGGGAGAAATTTTTCGTTGCGGGCTGTATTCAGTCCAGGAAAAATCTGTGTAATTACGCCCATACCCGCCATAATAAATCATTGAGGGCGCCCCGGCTGGATTGTTTTTTACCACCCAGTGTAGGGGACTGGCTTGCTCGGTATAGTTGGTCCAGTTGAGTCCAAAAGCATGACCGGGTTGGATGATGGCCAAGGCCTTGGGCCGCTGTTTATTGCCCCAATACAAGGCCTGATAGGTGGCCACGCCTTCACCCCCTAGATACAACAAGGAAAATCGATCCGGACCATGGGTGCGATCTCTGGAAGGCAGTCGCTCAAACACTGCCCACTGCACAAAGGGCCTCCAAGTGTCCTTGTACAGGGTGTACTCCTTCCTATTAAGAGTTGGAGGGAGGGATGGGATCCAGGTACTGGACAGCAGTTCATTCATGAACACGCGCCGATTACCTATACAGGCATAGCCCAAAAAGGAATCTCTTTGATTCAGGAAGGCCTGCTCTCCCACCCCATAATCACAGTAGATAAAACTCGTGATTTGATGATCATTCCCTACCGTATTGCAATCCTTAACCACCCCTCCATCAAATCCTGAGGAGGGATAGTAGAGCGAATTTTCAAGAAGTTCCTTCAGGGGAATAGGGCCTTTTTCGATTTTTTCTCGCGTCAACTCTGCTAACCAATTCATAGTTGCTTTTTAAAGTTTAGTTCATTCACACCATCGTAACTTTTTCCGGTAGGCCCCAGCTGCTCGAAGCCCAACTGTCCCAGTAAACCGATAATGGGTAGGTTGGATTCCAAGCAATTGGCAAAAACCTCCGCTTTCCCTTCCACCTTGAGCCAGGCGAGCAATTCTTGACCCGTTTCAAGCGCATAGCCCTGACGGGCAAATTTCCGACTAATCACAATCCCCATACTATTCGGAAAAGGACCTATTTGCCCATGGACTACGTAGCCCAGAATGGCATTATCCTCGATTCGCTGAATCAACCAAAGTCTGGGATTATTGGCCGCAAAACCCAAAAGGAGGGACTTATTGGGAACGGCATGCTGCAGCGGCACATGCGCATGGACGTGGCGGTCATTTTCTGCTCCTGCAAAGGTGTTCTCCCAGAGGGCTTCCAATTGCTCAGCCGATTTTTGATTCAGGAAGGCTAATCTGTTGGTATTTTGCATGACGTGGTGGGTTGGAAAAATTTTAAGGAATTAGGTGAATCCACTCTTCCATCCGGTAGGCTTGGTAGATGCTGTTGGTTGAGTACACTTCCCCATCTTCACCAGCTAGCTCCTCCAAGGGATCTAGGTTAAAGTTTGGAGAGTAATTTTCTAGATGCGGGGAGTACCAGTTGTCATCCAAGGTCACGTAACCGTGCTTGACACCATAAGCAAACTTGATGTAGGGAATCTCAAACTGCAGGTCATGCAGGACATCCTCATCGGGATTCTCAGCATCGCGGAATTCTTGCACGAGGTGATGCTCCTCGCCCAAGATATGTCCAAACAAGGTGATCAAAGTGGCCTTGGGCAAATCGGTCCAGGGATCGAAGCGAACATCCTCCCCTTTCTCGTAATATTCCTCGTAGCCGTTCATGGCCTCGCCAAACGCTGCTTGGTAGTCCTCAAATACCTGATCCGGAATCTGCTGCATCACGTAATCCACAAACGTCGTCACCCGAGCAATCTCCTCTTGGCTGACCTGACTCAAATCTTCCCGGAAGTGGATGTTTAGGGAGTCAATCAATACCAGACTCTTTACCCCAGCCAAAATTAATACGAGCAGGTCTTGGGACATTTGATTGGCACCCTCTTCCGTGGTTTCGAGACGAATCAAGTACTTTTTGCTTTGGTAGTTTTGGACAAATTCATCCAATCTTCCACGCACCCGATAGCGCCCAGAGGTAGCCGCAAAGCCAAGGAAAGGGAAAAGGTCCTTCATGTAAAAGGAGAAGGATTGATCCCCCATCGTGCCGGAGATCAGCAGCCCCTCATCGATAAAGGCCTCGGCCGTTTCGTGCAAGGGATGCTCGGTGATTAAGAGGTAGCGGATCAGAAATTCCCGAAGGCTGTTTGGGCCAGCAAATTGATTTACCTGCGTCTGCTGCAAGAGGTACCAGAAGATATCCTGGTGGAGGTCATCGTACTGGGTGACGGCTGGATTGGCGAGGTAGGTGTGTTTTCCGATGGTAACGAACATGGGATAATTGGGTTAGGTGAATGGATAAATTTCAAATCAACGATGCAAATTTCAGGGAATTAATACTATCGTTTCAGAAGATTGCAAGCTTGTAATTTCTCTTCTTTCCTCGTAGCAAACTGAGCATTACCTCTTCATAACTAAGGAGTTAGACCTCATTTGGATTTGCTAGAGAAGGCATTGCTGAGGGTATCTTAAGGGATTTTGTATTCAATTTTTAGTAGATTTTTAGAATTAAAACTCTCGAAGCAGATCAAATACAACCGGTTCTTCCTCCACTGATGTGCCCCGCTTAAAAACAAGAATTGGGAACCGCTCCAGACCATGGGGGGCCTTTACTGTTAGTTGCCCGGAACGTTTTGAGTCAAACTCCAAACCAGCAGTTGCGCACAGTTTTAAAAAATTACTGAGCATCAGGTCGTCCGGGATGCGTAGTGCTGCAATAAAGTACCCATGCGCTGACAGCGCTCTATCTACACAGGCGACCAACTCCTCAAATCCAAAATAGGGTGCTCCAAAAATGGTAAAAATCAAATCAGCCTTCGTGTCCGTATCGTATTCTTCATAGCTCAGATTTACTACATTGAACTTCGGGCTCACTGCCTTCCACACCCTGTTCTTTTCCACTAAGGTTAGCTTACAGCTATTGTCAAAATATTCATCCAGAAGGGATAAGGCCCATCCATTCGCAGCCCCCAGTTCCAGAATATGCGCTGGGTCTACTTCTAAGTCATCCAACACATCAAGGATGGAGTTCAGTACATGAACACTATACCGTATTCCAGTACTATACACCAACTTCAATAGCTCCTCATCCTCACCAATCAATTTGGCTATTTCAGTTTCTTGATCCCTACTATTCGCCAAGATCATGTCCACTTGGTCTAGAAAAGAATTCGCTTTGGCAAGCCCTTTTTTTGCTTTCATCAACTTGATGTAGTTGGGCGAGGTCAACTCGGGGTAAAACCCGAATTTTTTTAAACTTTCGTTAATCCACTGTTTGCTGTCTTCCATTTTCAAAAACGATTTATTGTATTCAGGTAGATGGTTAGTTTGAGAAGGGTGATTTTTACCTCCTTCAAAATTGAAGGGAGACAGCTGGAACTAAGGCATGCACCGCCTTAGTCCTGGCTGTCAATCCCAAATTTCAGGGCCCTTAATTCAATAGCTCCTGCCCTCCTGCAAGCTCCAGCGCATCAATTCGCTGTACCGAATTTCCTGCGATCCCACGAATGGATCCATACATGTCGATCGTGTTTTCAATCACCTTATCGATCTGCTTTTCACGCTCCTTCCAAATCCGCTGCATGGATCTTTTTTCGGTTTCCAGGGAATTTTTCATCCCCGAAAATCCCTCCACAATGGCCTCCACTTGCAGTTTGAAGGTGGTACTGGTCAAGAAATCATACAAGAGATGCATCTTATCCCCTTTGTTTTCTTGGGAACTGACGGCCTCGTTCAATTTGATGACCGATTCACGCAGCACGAAAGAAAGGTCCTTAAACTCCTCGTAGGTACATATCCATACCCCATCTACAATCCCCATTCGCTCCATCCCAGCGGGCATGGTCTCGGTTACCAGTAAGCCGATGTCTGCTCCCTTTTCACGCATGTCTCCCTTAAATTTCCCTATCCAAGCAGTTTTGAATTCCTTAGTTCGCTTGCTTTCGTAGTAGATTTTACCACAATTCTGACTGGTGTAGGTATTCACCACCTGCAAGCAGTCCGCACCTTTTGTTCCCTTTTTAACTTCAACTATGGAATCCAAGGGGTATTTGGTTTGCAACCACTCCTCGATGGCCAACTCCTGAATTTCACCTTGGAGCTGCATGGAACCTTGCTCCTGCTTTCGCTGCATCTCCTGAGTCAGCTTTTTTTGATCCGCAAGCTGCTTTTCAAGCTCTTTGAGCTTCAATTCTACCTTGGCCTCTTCCTGCAGCTTAATTTTTTCGGCTTCTTCCGATAGTCTGGCTTTGTTTTTCTGCCGCTCCTGTTCCAAAATCGTATTGATTCGCTTTTCTGCTTGTGCCTCTACGGCTTCCTGGAGTTCGTCCTTCTCTCGCTTCAATTTTTCAATTTCTGCTTTGGTGCGATTCAATTCCTTCACCTTTTCAGATTGTTCCTTGAGCTCTTTCTCCAGAAGCTCCAGGCGACCCGCCTCCTCCTGAGCGATTTTTTCCTTAAGCTCAGCCTCTAGGGACTTACTCATTTCTTGTAACTTGGTCTGTAGCTGTTTTTGAAACAAGCTTTCTGCCTGGCGCTGCTTTTCAGCAAACTCCTGCTTGCTCCGCTCCAGCTCCTCCTCCTTTTTTTGAAGGGTAGCATTTTCTTTTTCCAACTTTTCTTTAAATTCGCGCTTCAGTTTTTCTTCCACTTGGTGGGACAGTACATCTTGTACATCAATGCTGCTGCCACATGAAGGGCATTCGATTTGGGTAAGTTGACTCATCGTTTTTTTTGTTTAGAGTGAATAATTGGTTCCCTTAATTCGCTGATTAAGGCCCCAAAATTAGGGAGCCTGTTTTTGGGAGCCTCTCCATTTGCAAGCTTGTAATTTTATTCACTTCCTCATTTTTGGTTTATTTCTTTGTGGCATTCCTGTAGGCCCAGGCCTTTTATCCAGGAGTTTGTCACCCATGAATACACTCATTATCCACCCGGAGGATTCGACCACTACATTTCTGGACCCCATCTATGCGGGTATCCCCAACCAAACCCGCATACAAGGCAATCGATCCAAGGAGGAGGTGCTGGACTTGATCCAGGTGCATGACCGTGTCCTGATGATGGGACATGGAACTCCTCTTGGACTGCTGTCCATGAATAAATTCACGATTCAGAATTCTGGATGGCCCTCCTACATCATCGATGAGCAGGCGGTAGGGCTGCTGCAAGCAAAAAAAGACAGCCTATTTATCTGGTGCCATGCCGACCAGTATGTGCGGGAATTTGGGCTCTCGGGGTTCTTTACAGGAATGTTTGTCAGCGAAGTGGGCGAGGCTATCGCTTACGGGCTACCTAAGGTGAGCCAAAAGGAGGTAGATGAATCCAATGCCTACTTTGCTGCCATCGTATCCCAATGCCTCCACCTTCCTATTCCCGAACTGTACCAGCAGGTCAAAGCGAGTTACGGACAGCTAGCCCAGGCGGGCAATCCTGTAGCGCAATACAACCACGAAAGGCTGTACTATTCAACCCACTAACTTGTTAACTTTAGAAAGACTTTCATCACCCAACCGCGTGAATGCCATGCCCGAAATCTGGAATCAAAACGAATTTAAATTTACCCTTGCCTCTGGGAGAGAAGTACAAATGACCTCCTTGCGCATTCGCATGACTTATGAGGGAATCTTGGAAGGGACACCCGGACCCAAGATGAATCAGATGGTTCTGGACCACCTCGATCCTCCGGAGCACTGGCGCTCGACTGCGGTAGCCATCGATACGCCGAAGGACCTAACTGTGAGCATGCCCTACTGGGTATGTTTTGGAGAGTTTGTCTCCTGGAAGGGAATTCAAAATCCAGCCGCTACCTCCCAGTTGAACTACATTTGGTTTGTCGACAGTCCCGATGGGGCATCCATCCGGGAGCTGATCACCAAAGCCTTCACCAACCTAGATTGGGAGGAATTTGCTGAGGAAGAAGAGGAGGGAATGTTTTAAGTAAAGTGGCCCTCACTAGGCTCTTACCCATTTAACGCAATCACACAATCCACCTCAATCTGTGGATACACCGTATAGTTTGCGGTGGCTTGGGCAATGAATTCTTGGAAGACAAGGTTGTTGTCCGAACGACTTTGGTTGAGATTGAGCAGATTGGCAAAATCGCCCCTTTCCTTGTTGATATAGGGTCTCGTAAATGGGATTTTATAGGAATGGCTTGTTCCCTTGTACTCAAATTGAACCGTTACCCAACCACTTCTCCCATACGCGGAAAGATCGGCTTTCACAATACGGGAAGGTACGCTGGAGTTAATTTTTGAGGCAAATCGAAGGATCGCATTTGATGATTTCATGTGTCGGTGGTTTTTGGATTAGTTATGGAGATTTGGAAAAGCAAGTGTTGAAGTTTGAGTAAGTTAGCCATGGACGGCCTGTGAACCGTGGTTTGTCTTCCGTTGACGATAAGCGATTTAAGATAAAAACTCCTCTCGAGAATTCAGGTAAAATTTTGAAGAGGGATCTTTTCGATGTTTAAAAGAAAAAATCATCTTTTCCAGTTGAGTCTTCCTCCAGGTTCTGATTTACGAGTTTCTCGACCGGCTCAGTACCTTCTTGACATTTTTCTATCCCTAGCTCTGTCCAGAAATCCTCTGCGCGCTGCGCAGCTCGACTTAGCTCCATCTTTTTGACTACGAGGTAGGTGTCGAGCAGCTCGTCTACCTGCATGTCGGCATAGGAGAGTTCTTGAAGAAAATAGCCCTCAAACGTGCGGAAAAACTCCGGCGAAAGGTGAGAGAGCCGTTGTCCCCTAAAGTAAAGGTCCCAAGGCTCCCCAACGCTGGCTTCGTATTCCATCGCAGAAAAAGAGCCTAAAGGGGTCAGGAGGGTAGTCAGGATATTCGCTAAGTGTGCATGCATGGGGATTAAGTTTGAATGTGGTTAAAGGGGTGTTTCGCTTTGGAGGTAGGTTTATTGAACTAACCAATACGCTGCCGCAGCTTTGTTTCCACAAAGGTACCCCCTCAAAAAATCCCCTCCTCTCAAATTACAAGCTTGCAAAATGCGTTTACGCTATTTTTTGGTTGTCTAAGTTTGTATCCACATTTCGACAATACACCCCCAAAAGTGCCGATCCCTGTGGGTGAGGATACAAGAAGGGTGCTCGAATAGTTCAATCCAAAAAAACGTAACTAAATCAAAACGAATGAAACCAGCAGAAATTAACCAGGGAGTATTTGTAGAATTAATGGCTACACAAACGCGTAAAAGTGCGGTCGAAACTTTTGTGAATAAGGAGCACATGATGAATTCTTCCTTCGAATCAGAAGTGTTAGTGGAAGAATATATTGACACCGTTAATTCCATTCAACGGGAGTTAGAATTAGCCTCCTTATTGGAAGAATTAATCATGCTTCATCGTGCTAAAAATAACATCAGAGATATTAAAATCAGCTTGGTGCGCGAATACATCTATGTTCGAATGAACTGCTATCGACCAAATATCGCCACAAAGGATGTGCGAGGGATTGTGGGCACCACCTCCCAATACGGAGACAATGTGGAAGCCTTATTCGCAAATGCCGACTTCATGGAAAAAGCGAAAAGAAAGATTGAAGGTCAAATTGACGAAATGATTCAAGTGAAGCAAAATGAGTTAAACAAGTTTTATGGGATTCCTACCTATTCTTCATCTTATTAAACTATGGAAGAGAAAAGAGAATCATTGACGGAATTGGGATGGAGAGAAAAGGACCAGATTCCCGAGTTATTTGTAAAATGTCATTGCGCCGCAGAGGGCTTGGAGATCTCCTACTATTCTGAGGAGAACAATGGGGAAAACATGTTCCATGTAGTCTTCTGGGATACGGGAAGAAAGCAGTCCTCGACTATCCCCTGGAGTGAAAGGTGGAAGATGATCTGGAAGATCATCAGGGGGGAAGATCTGGAGGCAGATGGGGTCTATCTCGATCATAAAAGAGCCAAACAAGTGACGGATTTTATAGACGGCATTTTGGGAAAAGAGAGTTAAAATCTCACAGTAATTTTATGTTTTTACTTCTCGCGAAGACGCAGAGACGCAAAGAAAAAAAGGACTTTGCGGCCTGCCATCCGGAGGCTTTGCGGCTTGGCGCCTTTGCGCGTCCGCCGCGGCGGATATTTTTCTCGCGAAGCCTGCCTGGAGCAGGCAGGCCTGCCTGTCGGCAGACAGGACGCAGAGACGCAAAGGAAGGTAAATCGGCTCTTGCTAGTTGTTTCTTGCATCTTACTTCTTTGTACTAGCTATTTGCCTGCCTGCGGAAGGCAGAATACTTTCCTAATGTCGAACTTCTAACGCTGATCGAAGAATGAAGAAGTGGGGGAAACTAGCCTGCCTTCCTACCGACCACGGCGGGCCTGCCTGCCCAAGGCAGGCTTATTGATGAATTCAATTAATCAAAAAACTGAAACTTTTATTTCGTTTGTTTCGTTTATTTTGATTATACTTGAATTCTTTCTTCATCAAACCCATGGAAATGGTAGAAATCAGCAAAAGCCTCAGCAAAGCGGAGCAACGAATTGCAATAAAATCGCATAAAACACTCTCACAGATTCTTGACCATGTTCATTCCCCCATGACTGAAATTGAGATCGAGGAGACGAAGGAAAAACTACAAATTCCCTCCAGCGCTTTAACCTTGCTCAATGAGATATTAAAGGCAATGAGTCAAGGAAAACCAATTTCCATTGTACCGGTAGCTACAGAAGTAACCACTCAAAAAGCGGCAGAAATCTTGGGCTGTTCACGCCCTCATTTGGTCAAGCTGCTTGAATCAGGGGAATTGGATTTTTTCAAAGTTGGAAAGCACCGAAGAATAAAATTTGAAGACGTAGTCAACTACAAACAAAAAATTAAAGCCGAACAGAAGCGTCGATTGGTCGAAATGATGCATAATGATGAAGAGCTAGGAGGGTATGATTCCTAACGTTCGTTTCCAGGCTGTTTTAGATACCAATGTGATCTACCCATTGATCTCTAGGGATTTACTTTTTTGGTTTGCTCATTATGAATTGTATACCCCAAAGTGGAGCAAGCATATTTTCGATGAATGGAAAGAAGTGATGGTTCGAAAAGGATTGAATCATGAAGTTGCAGCAAAAAGGATTGCAACAGTAAATTCAGCTTTTCCAGAGGCATTGGTCAAGAATTATGAATTCTTGATCCCTACCTTAAACTTACCTGATCAAAAAGACAGACATGTCCTTGCAGCAGCAATAAAATCTAATTCAAATTGCATAGTAACCAACAACCTAAAAGATTTTCCAAAAGAAATCGTAGACAATTTTGAGATTGAAGTGATTGCAGCGGACGATTTCTTGGTCGATATCATCGACTTAAATCACGATCAGGCAATTGCTGCTTTCAAGGAGATGGTTTTTACTCGGAAAAATCCAAAAATGGAGGAGTTAGAAATTATAAATCAACTCAAGAAATGTGGTTTAAAAAAAACGGCAGACTTTTTACTTAGCCTGATCTAAGAAGATTTATTGGGAATACTCTTTGCGTCCTGCCTTCGG
>CANGUK010000006.1 GCA_947457095.1 Cyclobacteriaceae bacterium | reverse complement strand
TGGCTATTTGGCCTAATCGCATCATTTTTTCTTCTGACATAAGCAAAAACCTCTTTCGAAATCTTAAGTAAAATTAGGGTAATCTTTGGGGTTAAGCCCCTTATTGGTCAAATTCTGTTCTAAGTATGCGGAAAATCTCATCGATTGTGACTTCCTCCAACTCTGTTCTGCGGATCAAATCTTCTTTGCTCAGCACCAACACACTTTTTGCGGTATCCAAACCGGTCTTTTTGAGTTCGTCAATGATCCACTGATCGATCTCATCTGAGAACTCGTTCAAGTCCACATCTTCCTCTTCGTATTCATTCAATTCACGGAATACGTCGATTTCATAACCCACCAATCGGCTAGCCAATTTGATGTTGAATCCACCTTTTCCAATGGCTAAAGAAACCTGATCAGGCTTCAAAAACACTGAAATTCGCTTGGATTCCTTATTGATAGATAGGGAAGAAACTTTTGCTGGGCTCAAGGCACGCGATACATAGAGATCCAAATTTTCAGTGAAATTGATCACATCAATATTTTCATTCTGTAGTTCACGTACGACTGCATGGATACGGGAACCTTTCATCCCCACACAAGCACCTACAGGATCAATACGGTCATCGTAAGATTCAACGGCCACTTTGGCTCGCTCACCTGGTTCACGAACTACCTTCACAATCGTGATTAGGCCATCGTACACCTCAGGAACTTCGTTTTCAAAAAGTCTTTCCAAGAACACCGGTGACGTACGAGACAAAATCACCTTGGGATTTCCATTGATCATGTCTACGCGATGGACAATGGCTTTTACAGAATCTCCTTTTCTAAATCGATCCTTGGAAATTTGTTCGCCTTTCGGCAAAATCAATTCATTGCCTTCTCCATCAATAAGGAGAATCTCGCGTCCGAGAATCTGGTATACTTCAGCAGAAATAATTTCTCCAACCTGCTCCTCGTACTTGCTGAATAGGATATCCTTCTCCAGGTCTTTGATACGTTGAATCAAGGTTTGACGTGCCATCTGTACCGCACGTCTTCCAAATTCTTCTAGCTCAATTTTTTCATAAACCTCTTCTCCAACCTCAAAGTCGGGCTCAATTTTCTGAGCATCGGTAAGGCTGATTTTGTCAAAATCCCAAATATCTTCAGAATTGTCATCGACAATTTCACGGATGCGGAAAATTTCCAAATCCCCCTTATCGGCATTGATAGTTACATCAAAATTTTCGTCCGTTTCGAACTTCTTGCGAATCATCGCTCTAAATACATCTTCCAGAATACGGATCATGGTAGGGCGATCCACATTTTTAGATCTCGCAAATTCTGCGAAGGATTCAATTAAGATTTTTGCATCCATTGGTATTAGTTAAAAGATACTTGTACGATAGATTTTTTTATTTCAGTGAAGGAAACAATACGCTCCTCTTCGATACTTTTTTTTCCTTTTTCTTTCTTGGTTACTCCAAGCTTAATTCCCAAATCTTCAACTTCCTTCAATTTTCCTAAAACCTCTTCGCCTGTTACCAAATACACCTTGAGCAATCGCCCTAGGTTTTTGAGGTACTGCCTTTTTTCCGTCAGCGGATAATCCAAACCTGGTGAAGATACCTCCAAGGTGTAGGCTTCCTCCAAGAGGTCGCTGGTCTCGAGTTCCCCCGAAAGAGCTCTACTCAGGAGTGCACAAGAGGCTATCGTCATTCCTTGATCTGCATCGACTAAAACCAGCACTTTTGTTTTGTCCGCTACACGCTCAATTTTCACCTCCACGATAAAATGCTCCGCATCAGGAAGGTGCTTTTCCACAAGGTCAACGATCACATGCTTTAGGTCACTCATACAGGAGGATAATGAAAGAGGGGACTGTTGTCCCCTCTAGAAATTTTAGAATACCCCACAAAAGTAATAGAAAGATTGAGGAAATGCAAAATAGCACATCGAATGCTGCCAAATTTTCTGTAATTTTAATCCGTTGCCCTGGAAAATTATTTTGGAGATCTACTGAGATTTAATTCTTTTCTTCAAAAACAAAAATTCTGCTTTTTCTCTGTTTTATCGATTTAAGGTCATAATTTTGTCGATTCTTGGGCAACTACTAGACTGCAAGGACTAGCACAATCGTTCATTACCAAGTTCAAAGCCAAAAAAATTTAAAAATGGGACTATTTGACTTTTTTTCAAGTGATATCGCCATTGATTTGGGTACTGCAAATACCTTAATTATCCATAAAGACAAAATTGTGGTGGACGAGCCTTCGATTATCGCGATCGACAAAACCAACAACCGGGTATTGGCTGTAGGGAGAGAAGCGATGAACATGCATGAGAAGACCCATGAAAATATTAAAACGATACGTCCTCTTAAGGATGGTGTGATCGCAGACTTCTACGCTGCAGAACAAATGATCCGTGGCTTGATCAAAATGATTCCAGGTCAGAAAAAGGGCATGTTTCCCCAATCCCACAAAATGGTGATTTGTATCCCTTCTGGCATTACAGAAGTGGAAAAAAGAGCGGTTCGTGACTCTGCCGAACATGCAGGAGCGAAGGAAGTATACATGATCTATGAGCCCATCGCTGCAGCCATCGGTATTGGCATTGATATTGAAAAGCCCATGGGCTCTATGATCGTCGATATTGGAGGGGGTACAACTGAGATTGCGCTTATCGCCTTGTCTGGAATCGTAGCTGACCAATCTATCCGAATTGCTGGAGATACCTTTACTAAGGACATCTTGGATTACATGAGAAGACAGCACAACTTGCTGATTGGGGAGCGTTCTGCAGAAAAGGTAAAAATTGCGATCGGTTCTGCCATGACTGAACTAGATGACGCGCCAGAAGATTACGAAATCAGAGGTAGAGATTTGATGACAGGTATCCCAAAAGTAATCAAGGTATCCTACTCTGAAATTGCCTTTGCATTGGACAAGTCAGTTTCAAAAATCGAGGAAGCAGTACTAAAAGCTTTGGAAATAGCTCCGCCTGAATTGTCTGCAGATATTTACGACAATGGTATTCACCTTACTGGTGGCGGGGCCTTATTGAAAGGGCTGGACAAGCGTCTGCACCAAAAAACAAAGCTTCCCATTCACATTGCAGAAGATCCATTAAGAGCTGTTGTTCGCGGCACAGGGACTGCATTGAAAAACATTCAACACTTCCGAACCGTTCTGATGACCTAATTCTGAATGCTACGCATCCTTCAGTTCCTTTACCGTGTAAGAGCATTTTTACTATTCGCATTTCTTGAGTTTTTGGCGATCTGGATGATTGTCTCCAACAATTCCCCACAAGGAGCCGCATTCTTTAATAGTTCGAATGAATTGGTAGGCAACGCGCTCAAAAAACAAGCGGATGTAGTTCAATTTTTCTCGCTTGCGGATGCTAATTCCGCGTTGGTAGACGAAAATGCAAAACTGAAGCAGGAGCTTTTAAAATTTCAAGTCAAGCCAGATAGCATGCCTTTGGCAATTGATTCCACCTTAGAAGCAAACTTTAAACTGAAAGGAGCCCGAGTAGTGGCCTACTCTTTGCGGTTTTCACAAAATTATCTGACCCTACATAAAGGTTCTAAAGATGGAATTAAACCGGGAATGGGCGTGTTTAACTCCCAAGGAATTGTGGGCAGGGTCAAATCCGTATCGGATAATTATTCTGTTGCATTTTCTGTTTTGAATACCAGCTTGCTCATTTCTGCCAAAATCAAGTCTTCAGAAGTCTTTGGTTCGGTACAATGGGACGGCGGGAATACTTCTGAAGTACAGCTGCTCTATGTGCCTCGACACGTAAAAGCTACCAAAGGGGACACAGTAATCACTTCAGGATTTAACGCTGTATTTCCGGAGGGGATCCTTATTGGACAAATCTCAAAGGTGGAGGTCAATAAAAAAGATCCCAATTACTTGGCAATTACAGTAAAACTGAGCACTGATTTTAGTAAATTAACCTACGTGTACTTGGTGGAAAACACCCAGTACCAAGAGATAGATTCGCTTTACCGCCAATCCGATTTGCCCAATGAATATTAGAAACTTGATCTCCTATTCCTTAGTGATCCTGATTTTGGGATTGGTTCAGATTCTATTTCTAAAAAATCTGGCCCTTTTTGGACATGCGTTTGGATTTTTGTACCTGCTTGGCTTATTAATTTTACCAAGCACGCTACGAACCATTCCTTTGATGTTGCTGGCATTTGTTCTTGGTTTTATCTTGGATGTGTTCTTTGAAACAATCGGCATGCATGCCGCAGCTGCTACCTTGTTTGCATTTTTAAAGCCCTTTTGGCTGAAAACTGCAAGCCCTACCGGAGGTTTTGATGAGGCAGAAGAACCTAGCCTTCCCCAAATTGGTTTAGGTCGCTATGTGAGCTATGCCTTTCCGCTACTTTTTGTGTATTCTCTTGCGTTTTTTACTGCCGATCAATGGGGTACAGGAGGAGTAATTGGTGTATTGAGCAAAAGCTTCTTTTCTGCTCTGTTTACACTCCTGCTCACCATTTTGGTGCAATTGCTTTTCTTCAGACGTAAACGAGGCATCTCATGAGAGACCAACGTCCTGCAGTCATTCTCTTGTTGATTTTTTTAGTAAGTGGAGTCTTACTGGTTAAGCTTTTTGCTATCCAGGTTTTGGACGACAGCTTCTTGAAACGTGCAGAGAGTAATGCCATTCAACGTGTCGTCGACCACCCCTACCGGGGTCTAGTATATGACCGCACAGGTAAATTGATGGTGTTCAATAACCCAATCTTTGACTTGATGGTGGTGCCTCGGGAATTTCAAGTGGGAGATACGGCACGATTTTGCGAACTTTTCCGCATCAGCAAAGAGGAGTTGATCGAGGGATACAATGCCGCAAAAAGCTACTCTAGAGTAAAGCCCTCCCCATTAATCAAACAGCTATCCACCAAAGACTTTGCACGAATTCAAGACTTCTTGGTGGACTACCCAGGCTTATTTATCCTTACCCGATCGGTCAGATCCTACCCTACCCCTACGGCGGCACATGCTTTGGGCTATATCGGAGAAATTAATGCGGGGCAATTGGAAAGAGATACTGTCAAGTACTATTCCCAAGGCGACTACATCGGACTGAGCGGCTTAGAAAAATACTATGAAAATGAGTTGCGCGGTCAAAAAGGGGTAAAATACAAAATGGTGAATGTCCGAGGCGTGGACAAAGGTCCCTTCAAGGAAGGAGAATACGACACCATTTCTATTGCTGGCAAAAACCTGACCTCCACCATTGATTTGGATCTGCAGCGGTATGGTGAACTACTCATGAATGGAAAAACCGGTTCGGTTGTGGCAATTGAACCCAAAACGGGAGAGATTTTAGCCATGATTTCTGCTCCTTTTTATGACCCCAACCAACTGACAGGGGCTGAGTTTGGCAAAACCTACAGTAAGTTGAACAGGGATGGTTCCAAGCCTCTTTTCAATCGACCGATTATGGCAACCTACCCTCCTGGTTCCATCTTTAAGATCGTGCAGAGCTTGATTGGTTTGCAGGAGGGAATATTGACCCCGAACACGACTTTTGCTTGTAATCGATCTTTGGTGGCCTGCCACAACCATCCAAATCCTGTGAATTTATTTGGGGCTATCCGTAATTCGTGTAACCCCTATTACCACCAGGCTTTTCGGCAGATCATCAACCGGGAAGTTTCTTCAAACACCTTCAAGGACACCGAAATCGGGTTAAATGCCTGGAGGGAAAAAGTGTTGAAGTTTGGTCTAGGAGGTCCCCTTGGCATGGACATGAGCGGCGAAAAGGGGGGAGATATTCCTTCGAGCAAGCTTTACGACCGCATCTATGGTTCCGGTCACTGGAAATACTCGACCATTTATTCCTTGTCCATTGGCCAAGGAGAAATGCAAGTGACCCCACTTCAGATGGCAAACCTTGCGGCAATTTTCGCAAACAAAGGCTACTATTTCACCCCTCATTTGGTGAAAGCCATCGATGGAAATCCAAAGAAAATTCCTGCCAAATTCCAGGAAAAACATTCGGTAGGGATTGATGCCCGTCATTTTGACCTGATTCAAGATGCGATGGCAGAAGCACTTTATGGTACCGCCAACCGTGCAGTAATGAAGGATTTGGTGATTGCTGGAAAAACAGGGACCGCACAAAACCCACATGGGGAAGATCACTCTGTATTTATCGCATTTGCTCCCAAAGAGAATCCAAAAATAGCCATCGCCGTCTACGTAGAAAATGCAGGCTGGGGAGGAAGAGCTGCTGCAAGTACAGCCTCCCTGATGATTGAAAAGTACATTCGAAGAACCATTTCCCGACCCGAGCTTCAAGACTATGTGATTGCGGGCAATTTTATTAATTAAATGAAAGAATCAGAAGTTCAAATCAATCGGGTTGACTGGATCGCAGTATCCATCTATTTTGCCTTGGTGATGATCGGCTGGTTTAACATCTACGCCGTAGTTTACGATAGCCAAGTAGAGAAAAGCATTTTTGATTTAACCATCAGCTCAGGGAAGCAATTGGTGTGGATAGGTACAGCCATCGGACTGATTACCTTGATTATGGTGGCGGATTACCGCTTTTTTGAAAATCTTTCCTTAGTAATCTACCTCATTTTTCTGCTCATCCTCATCGTCACGCCAATTTTCGGGAAGGAGGTAAATGGACAAATCCTTTCGATAGGTGTTGGAGAGTTCCGAATTCAACCGGGTGAATTTGCAAAATTTGCCACTGCTCTGGCTTTAGCCAAGGTTATGGAGCGACCCACCTTTGACCTTTCTAAACGAAACTACCAATTCATTGCTTTCGGAGTATTACTGATTCCTGTAGCCCTAATCCTACTCCAACCCGATACAGGAACCGCCATGGTGTATTTTTCCCTGTTGATCATGTTTTACCGAGAAGGCCTTCCTCAATGGTACTATGTATTGGGCATCGGAGCAGTCAGCATCACCCTACTCGCCTTGGGCGTGGACAACAACCTTTACCTAGCGGCAATCATTGTTTTGGTCATTGGCGGATTGATTTACCTGGGAAAAAAATCCTGGCAGCGCATTCTGGCCTTCTCCCTGATCGGTATAGGACTCATTGCCTACATCTATTCCATTGATTTTGTGGTATCCAAGCTCCCGTCCCACCAACAAAATCGAATCATGGTACTCTTCAATCCAGACATTGATCCACTTGGGGTGGGCTGGAATGTGACCCAATCCAAAATTGCAATCGGATCAGGAGGCTTGCTTGGAAAGGGATACCTAGAAGGGACCCAAACTAAGTTTGACTTTGTCCCTGAACAAGACACTGACTTTATTTTCTGTACGCTAGGTGAGGAGTTTGGCTGGCTAGGAAGCTTCGTAGTGATCAGCCTTTTTGCTGGACTACTCTACCGCTTGGTCATCATGGCCGAACGACAAAAAACACGCTTCTCAAGAATCTATGGCTATGGGGTAATATCCATCCTGCTCTTCCATTTCATGGTCAACATTGCCATGACCATCGGCCTCTTTCCCGTGGTCGGTATCCCACTTCCCTTTTTCAGTTACGGAGGATCCTCACTCTGGTCCTTTACCGTCTTGCTTTTTATCTTCATCAAGCTAGACTCTTCCAGAGCAAGCCAATTGGGAAGAATGAGTTAAGTGCACCTGCGGATAATCGACCAGTCGACTTTCCACAGACCACAGCACAGTTCATTGAACCTCATAAGAGATTTCCTTTGGATACAGGTAAAAAAAGCGAATGCCCAGCTAACATCTTTACCCAATTAAAAAAAAGGGCGGCAAGGAATAAACCTTGCCGCCCTTTGCATGATTTTTTGGTATGCTAACGAACAAACTTCCGATAGACCTGCTGCATAAACTCATGCACCACCTCAGATTCGATATCCCAACCTAGTTCAAATACAAAACGGGCATTGATGAGTTCCACTGCTTCTTCAAAAGTACTGACCTCATCCACCGACTTGAGGGCAAGTCGAAGCAAATCCGCATTTCCATCAAATAATTCCTTGGTGAACATAAAGCGCTGGTTGAGCGCAAGACTATCTGCCAATTCTCCCAAAATCCCCTTCATTCCTTTGTAGGTTTCTGTAGCAAATACAGCCTTTAAATGGGCTGCATCCAAGCCCTTCCCTGAAGGAGCACTTCCTGCAGTAGAAACAGGCCGCTCTACCTGCGGCATTTCTACAGGTTCTTCATCGGATTCTTCTTGTTCGTCAAATTCAGGCGCCGGGGCTTCGTAGTAATCGTCATTCGACTCAATTACAACTTCGCTTTCGCTCGATACAAAAATCACTTCCTCATCTTCGCTTTCGGGTAGAGCTGCATCTTCTTTACCTATGTACAGATCCAAATCAAAGAAAAGCGTAGCACTTACTGTAGCCAGGAGTTCTTTTGGAGAATCCAAACTCCCTCCAAGGGACTGAAAATTGGAAGCAATCGCTTGCTGGTAACTTGCCAAATCCTGAATAATTCCCGCCTTATCAATTAAAGAAGTGACTAACTTTTCATTCCATTTGAAGTACTTCTTGTTCTCCTTGAGGTACTCGTTGATTTTTCCTGCGGGCGCTTTTTCCAGTTCCGCTTGATAAAAATGAACTGGATTTGTGGCTAATTGAATGGCTTCTTGAACTGCCTCTTGTACCGTGCCTTCAAAATAGCGTCGCTCCACCTTGATCCGACGAGAAAGGACATTCATAAACTGCGTGAGGGCCTCATGGACTGCAATATCTCGGTAATCGAAATAGGGACTGGATTTCAACTTGCCCAATTCTTCCTGCCACAACTCAAATAAGCGTTTGATGATGAAAAAATTAACTTGAGCGCTTGGAGTCAACTGAATGATTTCCTGTCCTGTAATAAACTGTCTTGTGCTGAAAAATTGATCACAAACCAATTCTGCATAGGATCTGGCATAATTTTCTAAATAATTGCCGTTAATTTGAGCGGTCATAAGTGGATATTGTTTTCAAAAACAAACAAAGGCATGGTCCGAATACGGATTCAAAATCTCGGAAACCGATCAATTGAAACGGAAAATACGGAACGTAAAGTTATCGAATTAATTCATGAAAATGGAATAGATTGGATGCATGCTTGCGGTAAAAAAGGAAGATGTACCACCTGCAAAATGCATATCTTAGCAGGCCAAGAGCATTTAAGTCCAGAAACACCAGAAGAGCTCAACTTTAGAACCCTGGGGAGACTTCTTCCCGACGAGCGATTGGCTTGTCAAGCGAATATCTTGCAAGGAGAATTGATCCTGCGCGTACCTGAAACTAGTAAACTTTCCCACTTGACCTACACCGAATAAGTATGTTTATTGAACCCTCACCCATCAGTAGGAAACATGCCGAGCAGAAAGGTCAGATTGAAGTGATCTGCGGATCCATGTTTTCAGGCAAAACTGAAGAATTGATCCGGCGACTCACAAGGGCACGTTTAGCCAAACAGCACGTTGAGATTTTTAAACCCAGTGTTGATACACGGTACCACGATACCCATGTGGTGTCGCATAACGAAACAAGCATCCGTTCGACACCTGTTAGTTTTGCTGGGGACATCCTTCTGCTAAGCGGCACCTGCGATGTCGTAGGAATCGATGAGGCACAGTTTTTTGATGGAGAGATTGTTCGAGTAGTACAGCTCCTTGCCAACCAGGGGAAGCGAGTAATCCTAGCTGGATTGGATATGGATTTTGAAGGCAAACCCTTTGATCCCATGCCCGATCTCATGGCCATTGCCGAATACGTAACCAAGGTACATGCCATTTGCATGAAATGCGGGGATTTGGCCGCATACTCTTTCCGCCTTTCCGCAGCTAAGGAAAAAGTAATGCTGGGTGAAAAAGACAGCTACGAAGCCCGATGCAGAAAGTGCTTCCTTGAAGATCAGGTTTAATCGAAATTAGCCATGCTTAAAAAAACGAGCGGGATCGTATTAAGCCATATCAAATACCAGGAAACGAGTATCATTGTCCGTATTTTTACCCGAGACCTCGGGTTGAAAGCCTACCTCGTCAATGGGGTAAGAAGCATGAGTAAAGGGAGCAAGATTGCGCTTTACCAACCACTGACATTGCTTGACCTGGTCGTCTATGACAAAGAAAATTCCGGATTGCAACGAATCTCCGAAGCAAAAATCAATACTCCTCAACGGCTAATCCCCTTTGATATGGCACGCACCAGTCTGGCCCTTTTTGCCACAGAGGTGATCAGCAGAAGTATTCTGGAAGGCTACCAAAATGAGGAACTCTTTGATTTTTTATCTACAAGTATCTCCACCTTAGACGACCCGAAGACTAGCCTGGCCCATTTTCCACTCGTCTTCCTACTTGAAAATGCCAAGCACCTGGGATTCGCTCCTGAGGAGGCCGAAGGGTTTTTGGTAGAAAGCCTTCACCATCCCTTTAGTTCAGAAGAAATTAACCTTGTACTTCCCTATTTGAAAAATTTACAAGATCAAGGATACCATCCTACCTCCAGCTTATCCTTACCACTTCGGCGAAAACTCCTAGACCACTTGGTTGCATTTCACGCCCAACACCTTGCCCATCCCCATCCACTCAAATCACTTCCCATCATTCGGCAGTTAATCGGATGATTGAGACCAAAGTGATGGAAAATCGGCAAAAAAGAAAAATTTGTTTAATCCAACTTCAACAAGTAATATTGTATTCAATAAGTGAATAAAGCATTCGGCCCACTTTGGCTTGAACTTTTCCTGCAGACCTTTTTCGCTCAGAAAATTATTCACCTTCCCAAAACCACATTTTACCGATCTAATTATTTCATCCCCTCTTTATGTACAACATAGAAGAACTCAGAATCAGACCTTTATCTGAATTAAAGGAGATTGCTGAGGAACTTGGAGTGAAGAATTCCAAATCTTTGAAAAAAGACGAACTGGTGTATGCGATTCTTGACCAACAAGCAATCATCCCAGAACAAGCACTCCCCAAGAAAAAACCTTTAGTAGTAGAAACAGGAACCGATGGAGAAGCGAAAAACGACGCTCCTACTCCTGCCGCTGCTGCAGCCACTACCGAAGAACCTCAAGAATTCAAACCCAAATTCAGAAGACAAAACGTCACTGAAACCCCAGAGGCTACTTCCGCCTCCACTTCAGAGGAAACACAGCCCGCTCCAAGAGAAGAAAGAGCCCCAAAACCTCATGCAAAGCCTGCCAAGGAATTTACACCTAGACCAGAGCGGAGACCTCAAGTTGAGTCTTCGGAGGAACCTAAATCCTTCAAGCCCCGCAAACGCGTATTTGACGAGGACCCATCTGCTCCAAGTGTTCAGGAAGGAAGCGTAGAAGGAACAGTACCTGCTTCTCAAGAGGATGAAAATTCGTATCGAGGAGAAGCTGAACTGCCGAGACGCAAAAATTTCAAATCTCCAGAAGACGCGCACATTCCTGCAGCAGAAACAGTTCCAGGCAACACTAGAAAAAAGCCCTTTATCAGCCCTAGAGAATTTGATGGAGTCATCGAAAATGAAGGGGTATTAGAAATCGTTCAAGATGGCTATGCTTTCTTGCGCTCCCTAGACTACAACTACCTCGCTTCTCCCGACGATATATACGTTTCCCCAAGTCAAATCAAACACTTTGGTTTGAAGACAGGTGACCATATCAAGGGATCCATTCGCCCTCCAAAAGAAGGGGAAAAATACTTTGCCCTTCTCAAAATCAACACGGTGAATGGCAAAACCACAGACGAAATCAGAGACCGAGTTCCTTTTGAATACCTGACGCCACTTTTCCCAGAAGAGCGCTTAAACCTATCTACAAAAGCGGATGGCTATTCCACCCGAATCCTAGATTTGTTTGCCCCAATTGGAAAAGGCCAACGCGGGATGATCGTAGCTCAGCCTAAAACGGGTAAGACCGTACTCTTGCAACAAATCGCAAATGCCATTACCCAAAATCACCCCGAGGTGCACCTCATGATCTTGTTGATCGATGAACGCCCAGAGGAAGTGACCGATATGGCTAGATCTGTCAATGCAGAGGTGATCTCCTCAACCTTTGATGAGCAAGCCGAACGCCACGTAAAAGTGGCCAATATTGTCCTTGAAAAAGCAAAGCGCATGGTGGAAGTAGGGCATGATGTCGTGATCCTCTTGGACTCCATCACTCGACTTGCAAGAGCACACAATACTGTAGTTCCTAGCTCCGGTAAAATCCTCTCCGGAGGTGTGGACGCCAATGCGCTACACAAACCGAAGCGCTTCTTCGGTGCGGCTCGTAATGTGGAAAATGGCGGCTCATTGACAATCATCGCAACTGCCTTGGTAGAAACCGGTTCAAAAATGGACGAAGTAATCTTTGAAGAATTCAAAGGTACGGGCAACATGGAATTGGCCCTTGATCGTAAGTTGGCCAACCGTAGAATCTATCCTGCTATCGATGTCCTCAGCTCTGGAACACGTAGAGAAGACCTTTTGATGGATAAGGAAGAAATGCAGCGTGTCTGGATTTTGAGAAAATTGATGAGCGACATGACCTCTCAAGAATCCATGGAATTCCTACTTCAACGTATGAAAGGCACCCGCGACAATGCGGAGTTCTTGATCAGCATGAATAGCTAAGCCAGCTCAACGCTAGCTACTAAAAAGGGGCCTTCGAATGGAGGCCCCTTTTTTATTCTAAATTCTATGGTCTAGCAAGAGTCTCTAGTACTCATCTTCTTTTCGAAGATTTTTTGGTGCCTTAACCTTTCCAAATCCAATAGAACTTTTTAGCCCTACATAGGTCGCTTTCCACCAGGCATTGACCATGGATCTTTGGGTGTCTCGCAAGCGGTAGATTTCCCGTTTGCGTAAAGAATTAGAACCTGCACCTGGATTGGATTTTTTGGCCCAAAGGTTGGCAAAATAGGTATAGAACTTCAATTTCCCTTTGCCTGGGCCAAGAGTCAAACTATCCAAAAACTGGATCTTTAAGCCCGTATAGCCCAAGGCCATGCTTCCCCGGGCCTCCTGCTCATCCAAGCGAAACTGCCAAGTACCCTGCGTCACTCCACCTCCTAAGGGTCTCACAAAGGCAGTCTTGGAAAGTAAATCTTCCGCTTCTGCAAAGGCAAAACGCACGAAGCTTACTTCTACATCCATGGGATAGTCTTTCTCAAAGTAGAGCTGACTAGTTACATTCAGCTGACTGCTATCGCTTACTTGTCCGGAGATTCCCAACTTAAAGGAGGATACTGGATAATGTTCCCCTTGTTTACGAAGGTAAAATGGGCTCGCATCTAGTTGAATCTTCTGAAAAGCGATGCTTCCTGGCAGGGCGGACTTTTCTCCAAATTCCCAATACTGCAAACGACTATCACTAAATTGGAGGGATGCAAGGTCAAGATTGACCGGCGCATGCTCCATCAAGAACTGTGGAAGAGGCTTGTAGCCAAGCGGATCCATTGGCTTTCGCTTATCTCGGAATAGCGTAACCTTAGCCCCATCTACTTGCAGAGATTCTCCTTTGAACAATCCATTTTGGACTAATTCTTGGGTTTCAATTTCACGAATGTCGAGTTTGTCCACACGAGCACTTACCGCCTCCTGCTGAAATGGCAAGCTATTCAAATATCCATAAGTCCCAAAGAGGGGAGCATATTGGATGCCACTCACCCGCAGTCTTTTGTCCAAAAACTGAAGACTGTCTACCTGTAAAAGGTAGGCACTGTCTTGAACGTAGGCCTGGTAGTTCGCCAAACTCAGGGATTTAGTTTTGGTGAGCAAATCCTTCCAAGTAGGAAGCTTTTCCATCCCCAAAAGGTCAATTCCCAATTCTTCCAGTCGCCCATCTACTTTTGGAAAACTTAGATTGGAAATAGCTGCTCCTCCTTTTCTAAAGAAATCAAACTTCCCGTTTTCCAAAATCAAATCCTCTACGAGAATGGAGTGAATTACCCGCTCTGGGTTTTTTTTGAAACTTCCGGATCGGGACGTTATAGGGGTAGGCAAACTATCCAAGTGAATGGAAAAAATGGGATTTTGAACGCGCACTTCCCGTAGGTCCACCTTTTTGCTGGTGAAAATATCCAACAGACTATTCTTCTTGAAAACTACCCGCTCAATTTTTCCATCGAATACAGGCTTTCCATTCGTTCCAATCTGATTTTTAGGATGGATGCTTAATCCTGAAAAGACCACGTCCTCCTCATCCCCAAAGCCAAATGCATCAAACTTTAGCGTATGCACACTGTCCGGAAGGGCAAATTCAAAGTTACTTAAGCCTAAATTGACTCCTTGATAGGTCTTGGAAAGGTCTTGAGTCCGTACGCGAAGGCTATCCAAATCAAACTGGGTGAGGTTGAGACCAAAGCCTGTTTTTATGGCTTTTTTAGACTGGGTTTGATCCAAATAGTTGAGTTGCAAGGTCGCATTGGATGTGGAAATGGTGTCAATATGTACCCGTTCCACGGTACGTTGTAGAGCTAAATTTCTTGAGCGCAAGGCACTCTTGCTCGACGCTTGTACCTGTCGATCTACACCTAGGGCAATTTCTCCCCCATTGATTTCAAGCTTCTGAAGGTTGAGAACATTGTCAAAAATGAATTGCTCCACATTGACTCCACGAAGGGCCACTTTGGGAAAGTTAAAGCCCAAGGCTAGGCGCTGATTTCCTACTTTTCCAGGCTGTAACCTTAAGTTTTCAAAATCCAAGGTGCGCGTTCGGGAGTTGTAGTTGAGGTAATCTGTATCCACTACATATTTTCCTCCAGCGAGGCTAAATGAGTACGAATTGAAGGTCAAATTGACTTCATCAGAAAACAGTGCTCGTCCCTCGTTGAGCGTGTCATTTTTGTGAAGAGCAAAATTCTTGAGCTTAAAAAACAGTTGGTTCTCCTCAAATTGAGTTACCGCTTCCTTCACTTTATTTTCATAGTGAATTTTGGCATTAGAAATGGTAACTGAGTCTACCTGAATGTCCTCAAAATATCCAAGTAAAAGGACTTTTAAATCCTCAGCAGAGCGTAATGCATTTTCAGAGGCTTTACTTTCCTTGGATCGGTAGGTAGACCAATGGAACGTGGGAGCATCTAATTCAAGATGATTCAGTCTCAATTTTTGATCAAACAAGGCTTCTTTCAAGCCAATTCCCTTGGCTTGAAAATTGGGAATTGAAAAATCTACTGCAGTAGTTTTACCAAGAGTTTGCAACTGCTCTCGCACTTGGGCCGATTCTGCAGGATGAATACTCAGATTCTTTATTTTGAGAATCTCCTTTTTGGAATCGATAGAAAGCTCCTGAGCCAAAAATTCATGCAGGTTGTCTCGGAGCTTTAAGCGGTAATCGAATAGCGTGAGCAAGACTTCCTCAAACTGAAATTGCTCTTGAACAGGAAGGTAACGATTGGGTAGCAGACGAAACTTTTCCAACTCTAGACTAAACTTACCCAAGTCCAAGTCGGTGCTTTTTGCCCCAGACTCCTCATTCAAAACTAAGGTTCCCTCCTCAACTTGGAAGGTTTGAATGGCTACTTCATTGACAAGGCCTGCGAGTAGAGAAATGAAGGTCTCGTTTTCTTGATTGGCTGCGGGGGTTTTGGTTTGTCTAATCGCTAGCTGGGGCTTTTGCATGGTCAAGGTTTCAATCTCTAGTTCCCCTTGGCGATACCACTTTTTTAGGTCTACATTTTCAAAGGTCAATTCCTGTAGATCGATTTGATAGCTAGGATGATTGCGGGCTTTTAGTGTTTCATAATCTCTCGGAATTAATTGAATATTGGTTCCAGCTAATTCGTTTTTAAAGGTCGAGGCTTCCAGTTTTTCCCCTTTCAAGACGTGAACTCCATCCCCCAAAAAGAGTTCCGCTCGTCCTATTTCTAGGGAGGCATCTGATCCATAAAAAAATTGATCCCGCTTTCGAAGGGAATCATCGCCCAGGTAAAAATCCACCATTTTTAGGTCAAGCTGCTCCAATTGAATTCGATTTCGAAGCGAATCCTCCTTTTCTTTTCGCAAGAAGCTTGCGTCTCGGATGGTTAATTCTTTGATTGAAAAGCGTTTGAGTTTTCCGCGAATAAATGCATGCAAGTCCCCTTCGATGGTGGATGAAGAAGAAGGCCTTGAAGCAGATTGAATCACTTCAATTCGCGGGGCCTCGAGAATAAGCTCTTCGAGGTCAAGTGTGGAAGTTCTAAATGCCTGGTTCAGATTGACATGCTGCACATGAAGTTCTTCCAATTCTAGAGAATAGTAGGAATCACTTGTTTGTGTACGCTCAGGAATTATTCTGAATTTCTGCAGGTCCATGGTACCTTCCAAGGAAGAAAGTAAAACCAAGTCCGAGGTGATTCTGTGAACTCCATCGGGAAGTGGGAAGCTGACATCCTCCAATTCAAACTCAAAACCACGGGCGTTGAAGGGAGTATTCCAAGTTCTATTTGGCAGCCAATGCATATCCACTGCTCTAAATGAGGCATTTTTTGCGAGGAGTTCATTTTTACTCAAAAAATTTAGAAAAAATACTTGGGCATGATCAACAACTAGAGTGCTCACCTTTACACCGGAAAAAGGAAGATTTGCAATGCTCTTCTTCAATTCATTTTCCAAAAGAAAAACAGGAGACCTGGTGGTGGTTCTGCTACCGGCATCTTTATCCAGAGAAGATGGAGGGGTGGATGCTAATACTTGGAAATTAGGACGATCAAGACTGATCTCTCGAACATCGAGTTCTTGATCCCAAAGCCCATACCAAAGTCCTTTAAATGCTAATTGATCTAAGGTCAATTCAAATAAGACCTGTTTGGCAGAAGCCTTTTCTGGATGCACGGGCTTCATGACAATGCCGTCTAAAAAAATTCCTCGACGAATTAGGGAAAGGTGTACGCGATTGAAATCTAGTTCATAGACTCCATTGAATGAATCATTCAGCTTTTTTCTGAGTAAGTTCCCTAAAAACAGGTTTGAGCCAAAATAAAGCGCAAATTCTAGGGTAAGTAGAGAAAGTAAACTTACCCCGAGGATCCTAAGCCATTTTTTTCTGGAAGCAGACCTTTTGGGTTTTTCCTGTGCAGTAGACTTGGGTACCATAGAAAAGTAATAACTGTGAAATATACCTACTAAATCCCGTATACGAAAAAAGCAGCCAAATGGCTGCTTTTTTGTTGCTGTAGGGGAAGGATTCGAACCTCCACGCGGCAGTTAGGCATGAACTTTTGAAACACGCTTTATCCCGTTCCGATCTAATGACCAGGATCCCCACCCCCGAGACAGGAGGGCTTGTCTGCCAATTTCAACACCCTACAAGATGGATGAAGCACGTATTTTTCGCTTCTTTTCGCTAGCCTTAATGCCAACAAGAGCAAATGTATTAAAAAGGTTGTTTATTTAAAATTTATTTAATGTTTTGTTTATTTTTTTATTGTTTTTTTATTTTAAAAGGCTTTTCATTGCTTTTTTGAAAACTAAGATGGCGAAGAATTGGGAGAAAATTGCGGATTTAAAAATGGGTTCTTGCGAGAAAAAATTAAAAAAAGCTCGCTAGCCTAGGCCGAAAAAGGCAAATAAAAAAACCATGAAATAATTTTCATGGTTTTAGTCAATTAACAATAAACCCAAAATAACCTGTTGTAAGAGAAGGAATCGAACCTTCAAGATAACTAACAGATAATCACTGCTTTTGTTTTCTTTCCCTGAAATTTGGCAAAAAACACCAAATTTTTTTCTTACACAATTGAGATGTTTAAATCATTTCAACAGGACAAAGATACAGAATGGGCACGTGTATTACATAAATTTCAACAATTATTCCAAAAATTTACATTATTTTTAAGGAAATCGATTGAAATATACCAATTTGTCAATTATCAACTTGTTTGAACAATTAAAATTGAGGAATTGGCATAAAAAATCCGTCTGATTGTTAAATAAGCAAGTTTTTGAACCCTTCTTTTTCTCTTTTTATCAAAAAAATAAAGTCAATCTAACTGCACATACTGCTCCCATTTCTCCAACACTGTAGCAAAATCGGTTGGAATAGGAGCTTCAAAATAGAGGTTTGCCTTCGTGATAGGGTGAACAAACCCCAAACTCTGCGCATGTAGTGCCTGTCGTGGCATTGCATCAAAGCAATTGCTGATAAAACTTTTGTACTTGGCAAATTGAGTCCCTTTTCGAATCTTATCTCCACCATACATCGCATCATTGAATAAGGGATGTCCCAAAAATTTAAAATGTGCTCGGATTTGGTGTGTTCTGCCCGTTTCCAAGGTGCACTGAACGAGTGACACATAGCGCAGGCGTTTCAATACTTTCCAATGCGTGACTGCATGCTTGCCTTGACTTCCATCCGGAAAAACATCCATTACCTTGCGATCTTTGGCACTACGCCCCACATTGCCTACAATAGTACCTTCATCCGCCTCTGGCTCTCCCCAAACTAAGGCTAGGTACGTGCGCTGAATGGTATGATGAAAAAATTGAGCGGCCAAAGGCGCCATCGTTTCTTCCGTCTTGGCAATCACCAGAAGACCGGAAGTATCTTTATCGATTCGGTGTACAAGGCCAGGCCTTCCCACATTTCCTTTCATCTCAGGCAAATTTTCAAAATGGTACACCAATCCATTCACCAAAGTGCCGGACCAATTGCCATGGGCCGGGTGAACCACCATGCCAGGAGGCTTATTGACCACCAATAAATCCGCATCCTCATAGACAATATCTAGGGGAATATTTTCCGAAATCACTTCTGTATCACGGGGAGGCTTCTCCAGAAGCACCCGAATATCATCTAATCCCTTGATCCGGTAATTGGACTTGACGGAATGGCCATTGACCTGTACTCCTCCAGAGTCGATGGTTTGCTGCACCTTGTTGCGCGTGGAATTTGCAATCCGTTCCGTTAAAAACTTATCAATCCGAACGGGAGATTGCCCCTTGTCCACCACGATTCGATGGTGCTCATACAAGGCTAACTCATCTTCTTCAAAGTCTTCTTCCAGGTGCTGTTCGCTCATGACACAAAAATAGGAGGATGTCCCGTAACTTTGTCAAAATAGTTTAGATGCTTCTCCCCCAGTCCATCCCCTGCGACCTGCTCTCACATCCACTACTGGATCAAAAGCAAGTAGAACTACAGGTTCTCCGCCTGGACAAAGTGCATCCGGAAGTTACTGGGAATAAATTCTATAAACTCCAGTACAACTTACATGAAGCCCTCAGCCAAAACCATCGCCAAGTACTGACTTTTGGTGGAGCCTATTCCAACCATATTTTTGCTACCGCAGCTGCCGCAAGAGAAGTAGGACTTGCTTCCGTGGGGATCATCCGAGGGGAAGAACTTGATGCGCAGAATCCTACCCTCAGTTTTGCTCGAGCTGCAGGCATGACTCTTCTGGGTATATCGCGGGAGAGTTACCGACAAAAAAGCCAAGCTGATTTTCTTGAAAACCTACGAAAACAATTTGGAGATTTTTACCTGATCCCAGAAGGAGGCACCAATGCCTTGGCCATACAAGGTACGCGTGAAATTTTAAGTGCTAGTCATTCCAGCTTCTCACATTTCCTGACTCCTATTGGTACAGGAGGCACTTTTGCAGGGATTGCGACCTCTCTTCTTCCTCACCAACAATTGCTGGGTATCTCGGCCTTAAAAGGTGAGGGAATACGCGAGGAATTGACCGATCTTCTAAATATAGAAGGGATTCAATCCCCTGGAAATTTAACTGTACTGACCCAGTACCACCAGGGCGGCTATGCCAAATGGACTCCTGAATTGATCGACTTTATCCACTGGTTTTGGGATGAGTTTGCTATCCCATTAGATCCCATTTACACCGGAAAAATGGCCTTTGCATGCTGGGATTTACTGCAGCGAAACCACTTTCCTCCAGGCTCCCGCATTGGTTTGATTCACACAGGAGGTCTTCAAGGAATTCGTGGATTTACCCAGCGAACAGGAATCGCACTCCCTAGTCCTTAATCGTAAAGTAGTCTTCTACCTCTTGGGGATGAAGTTGCAATACATTGGCAACTGTCAGACGAACCAAGGTTTTAGACGCCATATACATGGGGATACCGGCCACCTTCGCATACTCCTTGAGGGTGATTTTTTCACGATCCGCTAAATATCTCATCAACACCTCTTCCTTTTTTCCATAGGTAAACACCGTGTCTCGAGGCACTCTGCTTTTGCGCAGCACTTCCCACACCTCCCGGCTGGCCTGCACAGTTCGATCCTGCACTCGGATGTAGGAGGTTTTCTTGTCCTGGATAAACAAGTAATGGGGGCGATTTGGACTATGCTGGATTCGAAATACGGCTACACCTTTCTTCTCTGAGAGCTTCACGGTTGATACCTCCACCTCGAGAGCGGGGAAAATGAATTCTCGAATGGCTTTTTCCATCACAAAAATCTCCTCCTCAATAAATCGCTGCCCACTTACTGTGCCGTCATCGTCTACTCCTATCAATAGATAGCCCCCTTGAGTGTTGGCCAGGGCAATGACCTCGCGAACAATCTTCTCGGGGAAGGAAGCCTTTTTTTTGAATTCAATTTGGAGTCCTTCACCCTTACCTGCTAATTCTTTTACTTCCTGAAGCGTCATGCTGCTCGGGTCGAGTCGGTTAAATTCCTCGGTTCAATTCTTCCAATCGTTTCTTTTGCGCCATCCATTCATCTCTCAACCGCGCAGCCTCCATGAAGTTCAATTCTTTGGCGGCTTTTTCCATTCCTTTTTGCGTTTGCTGAATCAATTTTTCCAATTTATCCTTGCTGAGGTACTGCACCACAGGGTCGGCAACCAATAAAGTCTCTCCTGGCATGGGCTCAGCATACATTTTTGGATTCTTCTTGGAATCGGCCACCTTAGTTTGACCCATAATCTTGTCTCGGGACTTGATGACGGTGGTGGGAGTAATGTCGTGTTCGAGGTTGTAGGCAATCTGAAGCGCTCGTCGACGCTTTGTTTCGTCAATTGCTGCCTGCATGGAATGGGTCACCTGATCTGCGTACATAATCACCCTTCCTTCGGAATTTCGTGCAGCACGGCCAATGGTCTGTACCAAAGAACGTTCATTTCTCAAAAACCCTTCCTTGTCAGCATCCAAAATGGCGACTAGAGCAACTTCTGGCAAATCCAAGCCTTCCCGAAGCAAGTTGACCCCAACCAACACGTCAAAAATCCCCAAGCGAAGCTCACGTAAAATCTCCACTCGATCCAAGGTTTTCACCTCCGAATGGATGTAGCGTGACTTGATGCCAGCCCGCTCCAAGTACTTTTGAAGCTCCTCGGCCATGCGCTTGGTCAGTGTAGTCACTAGGATTCGAGCCTCTTTTTTGATTGTTTGATCTATTTCTTCTAGGAGGTCATCCAATTGATTCAAACTAGGCCGCACTTCTATCGTAGGATCCAAAAGACCGGTTGGACGGATAATCTGTTCCACCACTACCCCTTCAGTCAGGTTCAGTTCATAGTCTGCGGGAGTAGCCGACACGTAGACAATCTGGTTGATCAATTGCTCAAACTCCTCAAATTTGAGGGGTCTATTGTCCAAAGCTGAAGGCAAGCGAAAGCCATAGTCCACCAAGTTGACTTTTCGAGATCGGTCTCCTCCCCACATCGCCCTTACTTGCGGTACGGTCACGTGACTTTCATCGATCACCAGTAGGTAATCCTCCGGAAAATAGTCCAACAGACAGAATGGGCGCGTACCGGGCTTTCTACGATCAAAATAGCGGGAGTAATTTTCCACCCCAGAGCAATAGCCCAATTCTCGAATCATCTCTAAGTCAAATTCGGTGCGCTCCTGCAGTCGTTTTGCTTCCAAAAATTTGCCCTCTTTTTCAAAAAAGGTCAACTGTGCCATCAAGTCATCTTGGATTTCATGAATGGCCGTATCGATGGTGTCTCTACCGGTAACGAAAAGATTGGCGGGAAAAATAGAAATGATCTTCTCGTCCGAAAGTTTTTTACCCGTGCTGGGTTCAATCCGCTGGATAGCCTCAATTTCATCTCCCCAAAAAACAATGCGGTACGCAAAATCTGCATAGGCTACATATACATCGACCGTGTCCCCCTTGACCCGAAAAGTGCCTCGACCCAGGTCTTGCTGGGTGCGGCTGTACAGGATGTCCACCAACTTGAATAAGAGTTGATTCCTAGGAATCCGATCGCCTTCTTGAAGACGCAAGACATTTTTTCCAAACTCCTCAGGATTGCCGATTCCATAGATGCAGGACACCGAAGCCACCACGATGACATCTCTTCTTCCAGAAAGGAGGGCAGAAGTGGCGCTCAGACGAAGCTTTTCGATTTCCTCATTGATGCTGAGGTCCTTTTCTATATAGGTGCCCGAACTGGGAATAAACGCCTCGGGTTGGTAATAGTCGTAGTAGGAAATGAAGTATTCTACCGCATTCTCTGGAAAAAACTGCTTGAACTCCCCATAGAGTTGAGCCGCCAATGTTTTATTGTGGCTCAAGACAAGCGTGGGTCGCTGGGTTTGTTGGATGACATTCGCAATGGTAAAGGTTTTACCAGATCCAGTCACTCCAAGCAAGACCTGCGCCGTGTCGCCTGATTGCAAGCCGGATACCAGCTGCTTTATGGCCTCTGGCTGATCTCCTGTTGGCTGATAATCTGAGGTAAGTTTAAATTCCATAGCGTATCTCCAACACAGATTTAGGGTAAAAAGGTTTAGTTCCCGTTCAAACTAGTTGTCGGGATCTCAGGCATTTCTCCTGTTGTAGTACAGAAAATTAGCGCGCAACAGGATTAGCAAGAGAATTGGAATCAGTGCAGGGGCAAAGGATTGCAGGCCAAACATCCAAAGCAATAAGGCCACCACTGTCGCTCCCGTCACAAAGATGAGGTAGGGAGAAAGCCAAGTGGCATTGGGGCGGTAGAATAATCCCCATACCAAAACCAAGTGCCCAGGAAACGCCCATAGGAGATTCCAATTCCATAGCGTCGCAGTATGATCTGTAAAAAACCAAAGGAACGCCACTACCAAACCGAGAGTGCCTAGGCCTCCAAATAGTAGGAGATCCAAGCCTTTCATCAATTTGCCTTTTTTGAACCCATAGCCGGTCAAGCCCACAAAAATCAAGACTAAAATCCAGAATACAACAAATGGATTGAACAGGGAAGGTTGGCTCTCCTCTTTGGGGTACTCCAAAACAACTCTGCTTTCTCTAACCAAGGGCCGAGATACTCCATTTTCTACAACTGTTGCATTAGCAAATGCTTGTTCCATATACGTCGGCAAAAACTGCTGTTCGCGTGAGGTTGCTGGACGATCAATGACCGCGCCCAAGGCCAGGTCAATTCCAAAATCTGCCCAAGGAAGCGGTACTAAAAATTCATCGAGGAGATTTCTAAAGGTCTTTTCTTCTGCGGCAGTTGAGTCATTCCATACCAATTTATCTCCCATGGAGATTTCAAAGGCATCTCGAATCTTGGTAGCACAGTTGTTGAAGAAAAAATCATACTTGTAAAACCGTCTTTCGGGAGCGTATTGCGCATCTAAGTGCTGCAGTAGGAAGTCTTTCTGCTCCTCATTCAGGTTCAGAACCTGTTCTCGAAGCCCCCGCTTGTAATAATCGTATTCGACAATAAAGCGATCGTAGGTAGTCATGCTCAACATGTAGTTGAGCTTACCTGTGGCAAATTTTCCGTAGAAATTAGGCGTATCAAAGTCAAAGGTGCCGAAGTTGAAGACCAAATCTTTCCCTCCTTCAGGATTGATTTCTCGAAGGCGGATGGCACTATGTCCAAATGAAGAATAAAGCTCAGTTCCAGGATCTGCAGTCAGCAAACTCACTTCCCAAAATTGGGCTTTGGCAGGTATGAAGCTGACGAAGGTTAAAAGAATTAGGAGAAAACCTAGTTTGTATTTAGCCATCATTTTTTAACTTGATCTACTTTTTAAACTACTTTACAATGGAAGTTTTTCTTCGCCAACCGCCTCAATCTAGGTTCCATTTTCAGCGTACAATATACAGGATATTCCTCGCAGTTGTATCTCTACTTTCTTTCCTAATTCCCTGTTTGGGTCAAGAAATCGGTGCTTACAAAACCCGGGCATCCGGTGATTTTAACCAGGTCTCCATTTGGGAAGTTTGGAACGGAAGCGCCTGGGAGAGTACTAGTCAAAAACCAGGAAGTACAACGGACATCTACATTGACCAAGGACATACGCTGAGACTTCTCGGTCCCGAATCTGTGAAAAGCCTGTACCTCCACGCAGGTGCTGGCGCAGGTCAAAAACTAAACCTAAACAGTTTCAATTTAGATGTGTACGGAGTCTTGGCTGCCTTTTCAGGCCCAGCTCCTGGACAGTCTCGCGGTGCTTGGAACAGTCAAAACTGGATTGGAAATTCCCCAAACAGCACGCTAACCTTCAAGGGAGAGAGCCGAGTGATTGTCGATAAGGCCAGTTGGAGTGCCCAAACCACTCAAAGCCGATTTGGGGTGATTTTTGATCCGGGTACAGGTCAGGAATTGACACTCCAAGCTCCCTTCAAGGCCCTTTCCATTCGGGTGCGCTCGGGAACTCTTCACCAAAAAAATGACGTTTCCAGTAGCTCCTCCCCCTGCTATACCCTATCCTTCAATACCGAAAACTCCATTTATGGATCTGGTCCATTCGGAACTTTTACGGTGGAGTCAGGGGCTACCTTTCGTTCGGTATGCAATGGCCTACTGATCCACCGTGGAGGATCCACCCCTGCCTTTCTGGTGGAGGTGCATCGAGATGCTACATTGCTCCTAGAAGGGCAAGACCCCAAGATGGAAGCTGCCAACTTCAGCCTTGAAGGAACCCTGATTTTTAGAGGTAATCAAGGCACAATGAACTTTCTTGCGAGCAGCTTATTTTCCTCTTCTAAGCCTAATTTGGTAAAGCATCTGGTAGTGGACGGGGATGCGGATGTAATTATGCCTACCAACCTAGTTCTTCAGGGTAATCTTCTCCAAATGGGGCAGGGTGGATTCCAACTTGCACCTACCCAACTTACCCTGAGTGGAGGCGAAGACCAATCCCTCCAGGCTCAAACCTTGCTGATAGGCTCCCTAATTCTCCAAAAACCTGCAGGGAAGGTAAGTCTAGGGGCCGATCTTAGTATTTACCGGAGCCTGACAATGGTGGAAGGGGTTTTGGACTTTCAAGGACATGACCTTGCAATCAATACCTCCAGCCTCGGCACATTCGACTACCAAGGTGGGAGCTGGCACAAATTGGGGCAATTCAGCTTTTTTGGGCTTCCCAGCCTCCTTACACCTACCTCAGGAACCTTCCCTTTTGAAGACCTTGCCAATGGAGGTTTTCGAGGACTACAAATCCTTGGGCCAACCCCAGTTGGAGGAAACTTGAACATCCAGTTTATCGAGCAGGGCGGGGCCAACCACGATGCTAATTTTCAGGATGTGGACGGAAAAGAAATCCTATATCAACTCAACAGTCATTTTAAGGTGTCGGCCAATCCGCATCTAGGGCAAGAGGAGCTAGAACTTCGAATCTCAGCGGATAGTCTCTTGCTGGACCAGGTCGTTGACTTGCGCGTAGTAAGCAGGGGCCAAGCTGCACCAGGGATCTCAATTCCTGGAGTATTGGAGAAATACCCTTGGGCAAAAAGAAAGCTAAGGTGGGCTGATCTCTTTGACACTGAGCTTACAATTGGGAGCTACCGGGAGGCAACTGTTCTCCCCCTTCGTAGAAAAATTGATAAAGAAAGTAGGGTAAGATTTTGAAAGGGGATCGGAGGGATTTTCGAAGATTTCCCTAACTTTCAAAGACGAGCAGCCTGAATAAACCCATGACCTTACTCTTTGTATTACTTACCATTGCCCTGTTGGTCATTCTGATCGTCTGGGCCAAGCTCAATCCTTTTCTATCCTTTCTCATTTCCGCCATCGCGGCAGGCTTTCTATTGGGCTTACCAGCAGACCAAGTAGCAAGCTCTATTCAAAAAGGAATGGGTGCGCTTTTGGGTGACTTGGTCATTGTAATTGTTACGGGAGCCATGCTCGGTAAATTAGTAGCAGAGAGTGGGGCTGCCCAGCGAATTGCTGGTTTCTTGATGGGGGTGTTTGGTGAAAAATACATCACCTGGGCCATGGCATTAACCGGCTTGGTAGTGGGCATTCCCCTATTCTACAATGTAGGTTTTGTCTTACTCGTCCCACTTGCTTTCACCCTTTCCTATCAATACAAATTGCCTGCGGTGTATGTAGGAATACCCCTACTCGCTGCTTTGTCGGTTACACACGGCTTTCTTCCTCCTCATCCCTCACCAGCAGCTTTAGTAGGTCAGTTTGGTGCCAACATGGGCCTTACCCTACTCTATGGAGGCATTGTTGCTATTCCTACCATCATCCTCGCCGGTCCCTTACTCGCTCCTTTTCTCAAAGGCATTTCCTCGCAACCCTTGAAAACCTTTCAAGCAGAACCAAAGCCCGAGTCCGAGCTCCCAAGTATTGGAAATAGCGTGTTTACCGCCTTACTCCCTGTGGTACTTCTTGTGGCAACGACAGTTTTATCCTTGTCCGTTTCCCCAGATAATCCCCAGCGACCACTACTCAACTTTCTAGCCAACCCAAGTGTTGTCATGCTGGTATCGGTAGCCTATGCTACTTATTCCTTAGGCCTACGGAGAAAGCAGACCATGGCTCAGCTGATGGACATTTACACGGTTGCCACCAAGGACATTTCCATGATCCTATTGATTGTGGCGGGGGCAGGCGCATTGAAGCAGATATTTACAGATTCAGGGGTAAGCTTGGCACTAGCCGAAGGGATTCAATCTTGGGATATGCATCCGCTGATTTTGGCTTGGTTGATTACTGCAGTGATTCGTATTGCTGTGGGTTCGGCCACTGTAGCCGGATTGACCACAGCAGGTATCCTTGCTCCCTTGGTACCCACACTTGACGTAGATCCTAATTTGCTGGTACTATCAATTGGTGCAGGAAGTTTGGTATTTTCCCACTTCAACGATGGTGGCTTCTGGATGTGTAAAGAATACTTCAACCTAAGTATCAAGGATACCCTGAAATCTTGGACACTAATGGAAACGATCGTAGCAGTGGCTGGATTGGGTGGGGTATTGCTTTTGGATCTACTTCTAAAAGTCCTTTAAGGCAACTTTCAATTCCACCAAACCAGAGAAAAATACTACCTTTAATTTTACTCCAATCCCTTTAAAACTCGTTTACTTACCAGTCATCCATCCCAAATCCTATGCAAAGTCCTGAGCAGAATTTTGAAAAACTTGGCTTAATCCTTCCACCAGCACCCAAGCCTTTGGGCGTGTATACACCCAGCTTAGTGGTGGGTAATTTTCTTTACTTATCCGGCCATGGAACAGTAAAAATCGATGGAAGCCTTATTGTAGGACGAATTGGGGAAGACTTGGATATCGAACAAGGAAAACTTGCTGCACGGCAAGTAGGGCTCGCGATGCTGGCCACTATCAAATCCTCACTCGGCTCTTTGGACAAAGTAAAGCGTGTCATCAAGGTTCTTGGAATGGTCAATTGTGTTCCCTCTTTTGAAAGACACCCCTATGTCATGAACGGGTGCAGCGAACTCTTTGCAGCTGTTTGGGGGCAAGAGATGGGCATAGGAGTGCGGTCTGCAGTAGGCATGGGATCTCTACCAGACAATATCCCCGTAGAAATAGAGGGACTATTTGAACTCCATTAATTTCTTAAGGATCTACTAAGGCCTTGTAGGATTGAAACAATCCAAGCACATCGCGGACATAGTTCACGGCAATGTGCCCTTTGGCATACCCGCTTTTCACCACAGGATCGCGGTAGTATTTTGGATCACTTTTTAGGTTCAGAAAGTTAGACACCTCCTGCCAGCTTTGGGTATTCTTTCTGTACTTCAAGGTCAATTTCCAGGCATCTTCCACATGTCCTTGGCCAATGTTGTAGGAAGCCAAAATGAACTTGATTCGTTCGTTGGTTTCAGGGACTCGTTCCAGCCAAAACTTATCCAAGTACTGCAGGTATTTAACCCCACCACGAAGTGACTCTGCTGGGTCGCTCGGGTTGGTAACCCCAAATCGCTCGAGCGTCACGGGCATCAACTGCAACAGACCTTGCGCTCCCGCATAGGAGAGGGCAGTGGTATCAAAGGCAGATTCCTTGTAAACCACAGCTGCAAGAAGGCGCCAATCCCAGCCCAAGGTTTTTGCATTTTCTTGTATCAGTTCATCGTAGACCGAAATCCGATTTCCTCCCAAAGAGGAATAGGTACTGGTCGTTCGAAAATGTTGATTTTTTGAATTGAGAAAATACTTCGTGTAGAGATCGGGGATTAAGCGTTTCTTTTTCTCTAGAAGCCAAGTATTGACTACTTGCAGCAAATCGGTGGAGGTATTCCGCAAAGCCCAAGTAACAGTTCCTTCCTTGGACACATCCAAACCTAAGCGAAGATCGTCGTAGTAAGTTGCGTTGGTTTGGGCCACCGTCTTTTCAGCTACAGTCCAATTTATCTCCTTTTCCACTAGTCGATCCAACAGTGTTTCTTCGTGATCCGGAACCTCTAGGATACTAAAATCGAGATCTAGGGAATCCTTAAGCCGTGCGAGCTGGCTGGTGTACACTGCCCCTTTTCGCACTACTACTGTATCTTTTCCCAAGCTGTCCCAAGAGAGCAATTTTTCTCTTCCCACAAGGACGGTGCTCATTGAACCAATCGCTTCCGTATAGGACACATTCGTACCTGTATTTTGCTGGAGATTCATCGCGATCAAATCAACTCGGCCATCTTCTAACTGAGCAAATGCATCGTCAATGTCTGCGGCAACAATAAATTCAACCTGAACGCCCAGCCGCTTCCCGAGATCTAGAAGAAGTTCGTATTCAAAACCCATTCTTCTCCCTCGATAGATGTAGTAGCTGCTGGAATTGTTATCTACGGCCACGCGTAGGGTTCCACGGGCCTGAACCCCTTCTTTGTCGAGGATAAATTCTGATGCTGAAGACTTGTTAAACCAATTATTCAGGTACCCTATGGCTCCTATTCCCAAAAAAATCCCTACTACAACAACAAGTAGTATTACTTTCTTTTTTTCCATTCTAGTGGAGCTTAACTCCGCTTAGTTTGAGTAACCTTGGCAAAGCCTATGCCAAATTAAATTCTGTGATTTTGATAAAAATAAAAAAAGGAGGTAAAAACCTCCTTAAAATTTAATTTTCTGGGATCTCAAAGTCCTCCATGCTGTTGCTAAAGAAGATCTTTCCAGACAAGCGAAGTAATTCGATCTCCTGCTGTTTGATCTGAAAAATGGAAGTAATCAGTCGATTTTCTGCTGAAAGCAGGTTGACCTGAGCATCTCTAAATTCGAGATAGGAAGCAATCCCCAATCGAAAACGTTCCAGAGCAATTTCTGAGTTTTCTTTGGCTACCTGGTAGTTTTTTTCTTCAATTGAGAGTAACCCTAGGTTGGTGTCGTAGGTATTATAGGCTCTTTGAATATCCGATTTCAACTGGATTTCATACTGCTCCAAGGAGTAATCCTGTATACGTTGATTCACCTTAGCACCTTGAATCCGTCGATTGAGTGAGAGTCCACTAAATAGATTGAAGGTGATGGTTCCTCCATAATTGAGCCCTTGTCGCTCATTTTGAATCAAAAACCCTGCGTCTGAGTTGAAAACAGAATTGGTATAACTTGAATTCAGGTTGATTCCAGGAAGCCGGGATGCTTGCAATTCCTTAACTCGTAGAAATGCCTCGTTATTTCTTCGTTGATTGACCAATAAAAGCTTATTTTCTAAGAAGGCACTTTCATAAAGCGTTTCGAGGGACAAAGTTTCCCCAATAGCAATCGTGCTATCCTGGATAGAATAATCCGTATCTGGATCCGCAGCGAGTAACTCATTCAGGTTGACCCGAGCATTTTGGATGACTTGAATTTGCGTCATCAACAAGCTGGAATCTCCATTGTAGTCAACTTGTGCGGCAAGAAAGTCTCTTTTTCCTGCTCCTCCCAAATCGTACTGGGCTTCAGCAATTTCCAATCGAGCCTTACTCAATTGCAAGGTTTGTTGGAGCACCTTGTAGCGCTGCAATTCTAAAATCAAGCGGTAATAGGCAGTGGAAATCCCAGCTACCGTATTCTCCACAATAACCTTTGCATCCAGATCGCTGATTTCCTCCAACATCCCAAGCCTACGCAGGGTCACCACTGACTCTGGGCGAAATCCATAAATTCCAACCACACTATAGGCTTTGTTTTTGGATTTTGCGGCATCAATCTCCCGAGGATTATTGGGGTCACTGACAAAGGTCTGCGTCACATCCTCCGTAGAAAAAGTACGTAGGTAGTTGGCATTGAGCGTAGGCATAAACAAGTTTCCTGCGGCTATCTTCGTGTCCAGCTCGCGTAGGTTTCGATTTTCGACACCAATTTTTACCTGAAGGTTATTCTCCAAGCCCAATTGAAGTGCCTTTTCTAGGTCAAGTGCTTCCTGAGCTTGAGCCCAAACCCCAGTCATGCACAGAATGGCTAAAAGCAAAAGTGTTCCTTTTTTCATGCGGTTTTTGCTAAAACTCCTTTTTTAGAAGTAAGGTAGGTATACACACCAGGGATAATGAATAGGGTCAATATGGTAGAAAAGGCAAGACCCCCAATCACCGCAGCACCCATAGGTACTCTACTTTCTGCACCTGCCCCTAGGGCCAAGGCGATTGGTAAAATCCCCAAAATGGTGGATAAACTGGTCATCAAAATAGGTCGAAGGCGAGATATAGCTGCCCCAAAAATCGCCTCATCCACATTCATCCCTTCCTCTTTCCGTTGATTGGCAAATTCAACAATCAAAATGCCGTTCTTGGTTACCAAACCAATGAGCATGATGATGCCGATTTGACTGAAGATATTCAAGGTAAAGTCAAATGCCCACAGCGTGGCCAAAGCACCAAAAATGGCCAAAGGCACTGTAAACATGATGGTCAATGGATCGGCAAAACTTTCGAACTGTGCAGAAAGCACCAAGTAGATCAAGACCAAAGCAAAAATAAAGGCAAACAACAAGCTGTTGGAGCTCTCTCTAAATTCTTTGGAAGGCCCAGTCACATCCGTGGAATAGGAATCATCCAAGACTTCCGCAGCGATTTTGTCCATTTCATCCAAACCGGCACCAATAGTCACGCCATCGGCTAAGTTTGCAGAGATAGTTGCACTCACAAATCGATTGAATCGATAGAGCTGTGGCGGCGTACTCTTTTCTACCACGCGCACCAAGTTATCCAATTGAATAAGCTGACCATTATCTCCTCTCACGTAGAGCATTCTCAAGTTGACTGGTTCATTTCGGTCTTGAAGCTGCATCTCTCCAATCACCTGGTACTGCTTGCCACCCCGAATGAAATAGGCAAAGCGCTGTCCTGAGTAGGAAAGCTGCAAGGTACGGGCAATTTCCTGTACCGACACGCCCATATTCCTTGCTCGCTCACGATCTATCTCAATCTCAAGTTCGGGCTTGGTAAATTTCAAGTTGATATCCGTGAAAATAAAGGCTGGATTCTGGGAAGCCTTTTCCAAGAAAGGAGGAATTACTTCCTTGAGTTTTTCCAAGGTTGGCGCTTGAATGACATACTGAACGGGAAGGCCTCCACGACGATCTCCAATGGAGGCGGGCTGCTGCGCAAAGGCACGTACTGCAGTCACCCCTTTCAGAGAGCCGTTGACTTGCGTAAAAATCTCCTGCTGGGTGCGAGAACGCTGGGAAGCATCCGTCAAAAAGAGACGAATAAATCCAGAGTTGGTATTTGCTGTACCCCAACCTGGTGAGGTCATACTAGTAATGCTAGCAAGTTCCGACGCCGGAAGTTCCTTCTGAAGCTGTGAGTTCAAGTCGGTAATGACCTGATCCATAAAGGAGAAGGTAGCTCCCTCTGGGCCAGTCATGTTGATCCGCAATTCTGATCTGTCCTCCATAGGGATCAACTCAGTTTGCAGGTTAGTAAAAAACCAATAAATCCCAAGGCCCATGATTCCGATAATGGGGAAAGAAACCCATTTTATCTTCATGAATTGAGTCAGTGTTCGTTCATAGAACAGGTTCATTTGGACAAAGAAGGGTTCAGTAAATCGATAAAAAGCATTCTGCTTTTCACGGTTTTTCAGCATGCGTGCACTCAGCATGGGAGTCATCGTAAGTGCTACAAATGCGGAAATCAGTACAGATCCTGCCACTACGATTCCAAACTCTCGAAACAATCTTCCCGTGGTTCCTGTCAAGAAAATTACTGGTAAGAATACCGCCGCAAGGGCGATGGTAGTTGCAATTACAGCAAAGAAAATCTCTTCAGATCCCTTAGCTGCAGCTTCCATGGGTTTTTCGCCTTTCTCTATTCGGGCATAGATATTCTCCAATACCACAATGGCGTCATCGACCACCAAACCAATCGAGAGTACAATACCAAGGAGCGTAAGGACATTGATGGAAAAATCCATCAAATACATGATAAAAAATACCCCGATGAGCGAAATAGGAATCGTCACTACCGGAATAAAGGTGGTGCGCCAATCTCGCAAAAAGAGGAAGATAATGGCAACTACGAGGATAAATGCGGTAATGATTGTCTCTTCCACCTCGGAAATCGACTGGCGAATGTATTCAGTTCCATCAAAGCCTACTTCTACCCCAACATCTGCTGGCAAGTCCTTTTTGATAAACTCCAAACGCTTGTAAAACTCATCTGCAATTTCAATGTTGTTGGATCCAGGCAGAGGAACCAAAACCACCGCAACCATCGGGATCCCATCTCTACGGAGTAAAGTTTTCTCATTCAAGGCAGAGAGCTCAGCCGTCCCGATATCCTGAAAGCGAACAATGTTGGTTTCACTTTCTTTAATGATCAATTGATCAAACTCTTGAGGAGAGCTCAAGCGGCTTTTGGTTCGTACAGAAAGCTCAATATTTTGCCCTTCAATTCGACCCGAAGGAAGTTCCACATTTTCTGTTTGAATTTTGCTGAGTACATCCATAGGAGTAATTCCATAGGATGCCATTTTCAGCGGATCCATGCGCAATCGAATCGCATATTCTTTCTCTCCCCAAATCTGAACCCGGCTTACACCAGGGATAGTTTGAAGACGCTCTTTAAATACGTTATCGGCGATTTCTGTAAGCTCAAGCAAGTCCCGCTGATCACTTTTTACATTGACCCCTACGATAGGCTGTGAATCAGCATCTGCCTTCGATACTACAGGAGGATCGGCATCAGGAGGAAGGCTTCGTTGCGCACCAGAAACCTTATCACGCACATCGTTGGCAGCAGCTTCTAGGTCTGCGCCCACTTCAAACTCTACCGTGATATTGCTACGTCCATCAGCACTGGTTGAGGTCAGTGACTTGATTCCCTGGATTCCATTGATTTGTTCTTCCAGAGGTTCGGTGATTTGGGCCAGAATTACATCCGCATTTGCACCCACATAAGAGGTACTCACATTGATGACAGGCGGATCTACAGAAGGATATTCCCGTACTCCCAAAAGAGAAATGCCTATCCCGCCAAAAAGCAGGATGACCAGAGACATCACGATGGCCAATACTGGCCGCTTGATACTGATACTTGAAAGACTAGACATAGAATGGCTTAATTTACTGGTGTGGGCTTGATCGGCATTCCTTTACGTACTTGCATCACTCCAGTGATGAGCACCAAATCTCCTTCAGCCAATCCTGAAAGCACCTGCACTTGCGTGTCTGTTCGCGTACCAATCTCAATCATCCGCTGCTCAGCATTTCCATCAGCCCCTACGACGAATACCTTGTATCCAGACAACTCGGGAATGACTGCTTCAGCAGGAACCAGTAAGGCATCTTCTTTAACCTCCAATACAAATCTAATCTTCACAAACATCCCTGGGAGGTATTTTCCACTTTTGTTGGGGCTTTGTGCACGCAATTTGATGGTACGGGTGGCCGCATCTACTTGAGGTTCATAGGCATAAACTTTACCCTCCACTTCTTCTTTAGAAGATTCACTACTGAAAAATATAGGAGACCCTTCGGTGACCATACCCGCATAGCGCTCTGGGATGGAAAACTCCAATTTGATGGGATCAATATTGACTATACTTACAATGATATTGGACGCATTGATTACTGCTCCTTCGGAAACTTGTCTCAGACCTAATCTCCCATTGAAGGGGGCGCGAATCACTGTTTTTTCCAATTGTGCCTGTACCAACTTGATGTCTGAAAGGGCTGTATTGTATTGGTTGAGCACAATATCGTATTCTTCCTGGCTAATCGCCTCTCTGGCTAAGAGCTGCTTTTGTCTCGATTCCTGAGTTTGAAACAACTTTTGAGTATACTGCAGGCGCTGGTACTGGGCTTGTAGTTCGTTGTCATTGAGGTACAAAATTGGGGTCCCTTTAGTGACATACTGTCCTTCCTTAAAATTTACCTTGGTCACCAAACCACTAATTTCAGGCTTGATGTCTACCGATTCATTGGGGAGAATAGTTCCAGAAACCTGCAACTGATTGTTTAGGGTCTCCATTTTAAGTTTGATCACATTGACAGCCAAAGGTTCACCCCCATTACCGCCTTTTTGACCTGATGATTCAGGGGCATTTCCCGGTCCTTGATTTCCAAGTCTTGGATAAAAAAAGGCTAAGGCAATAAGCAGCAGAATGCCAAGAACTAGAAAGATTTTGGTTTGTTTTTTCATCGCAAAATTGAGCAGTTACAGTTGGTTTTTTATAAAGGCCAATGACAGTTGGTTGAACTCCTCTGGTCTTTCCACATTGACCACATGGCCGCAGTGATCCAAAACCTCAAGGAGGGAATTTTTATGGAACTGAATTAAATTTCGGACCGGCTCTAAAAACATCACATCCTGATCCCCCATCACATAGAGTGTAGGAATTCCCAAGTCCTTTTCTTTGAAATAGCGCAATAGCGGATTGATGTCCTTGGTTAATTTGAACCAGCGGATAAACTCCTTTTGACACAATTTTTGAGCCTCATGAATAAATAGGCTTCGAGATTCGGCATGCTGCTTTCGAGGCATGATCACAAAAGCAAAAAGTCTGTACAGCCACATGTAAGGAATGATACGCTTGAAGGTATTCCCAAGAAAAACCAATACCCTACTTTGAACAGTCAACCGAGTGACTGCGCCTGCCATGATCAATGACTTGACCCGAGAAGGAGCCATCTCTGCCAGCTGCCTAGCCAAAATCGTACCTAGGGATACTCCCATAAAATGAGCCGGGGGGATCTGAAGGTGATCCAATACTTCCAAAATATCCCGAGTGACCGCCTCAAATGTATACTGCTTATCCCATATAGCCTGAGGCATTTCTGCAGACTTCCCATGGCCTCTAAGATCGATCAAGAGCAGATTGAAGTCCTTTTGAAAATCTCGCAACTGCTTGTGCCATACCGCAGAACTTCCCCCTGCGCCGTGGATAAAGACGACCCACTCGCTGCTTTTAGGATGAAGAAATTGCTTAAAGTATAACATGAGGTAAGACGAAATGGAGATAACTTTCCACAGAACTACAAATATACCATAGTTTTTTTGCAGTTCTTTAGAAAACATAAGGATGGCAAATCCTCGCCATCAATGGAAAATAAGCGGGATATTCCCGAAAAGACTGATTCAATTAGGTTTTTAAAATCTCTATAGATTAAAACAAAAAAAGCGCCCCGAAGTTCGGGGCGCTTTCAAGTTATTCGAAATGAGGATTAGTTGAAGATATATCTCAAACCAAACTGCATTCTCCAAACGTCAGCTACACCAGCGGTGGCTCTGTACGTTTCAGAAACTAAGCTTGTTCCAAAGTTTCTCATTCTGTACTGAGGTCTGCCATCTGCACTAGCAACAGGCGTTCCTACAACAATAGGCTGCGTAGAGTTGAAGGTCTTGCCTACACCATAATCAGAATCAAGCAAGTTGCCCACGTTCAAGATATCCATACGGAATTCCAAAGTATTTCTCTTTCCTCCGATGTTGGTAAACAACTGCTGCGCAAAAGAAAGGTCAGCACGGTATACCATTGGCATGATCACGGCACCTCTTTGAGCATATCCACCTCTGTTGGCGCTCAAGTACTTGTCCTGAAGGATATACGCTTCCCATGCATCTGCTTGCTCTGCAGCAGTAAAGGTCTTACCACTTGCCGTAAAAGATTGGAAGTTCATTTCTGCCTTAGTAGCAGGGATGTAGATCAAGTCGTTAGCGGTACCACCATCACCATTCAAGTCACCACCAACCACGTAGCTGGCGTTACCGATTGTTCTACCTTCCCAGAAGATTGAGATGGAGGTGTTTCCAAACTTGAAGATATCTTTAGAGTAAGACGCGGTAGCGAAAACTCTGTGACCCATAAAGTTGGAAGACATTGCTAAACCAGGGTTGTTTGGATCGGAAGTAATTGGATTACCAAACCAAGTACCTGAAGCAATAGATCCTGGATCGACTGTGTTTTTAGACTCACCGTAGCTATAAGCAGCTTTCAAGAATAGACCGTTTGTGAATGGTCTTTCCAAAGAGAAAGAAGCTACCCATGAGTAACCTATCGCCTGGTTAGACAAGGTTACTGCATTTGGAATTTTAGCATTTAGTCGGTTGGGGTTAGAAGGCGCATTCCATCTTGCACGGGTATCATTTCCAGCGAATTGAGAGAATTGAACTGGCAAGTTCGCGTTGTAGTATGCTACCCCGTTCACGTCCTGGTTGTAGATAAATTCACCTGTAGCAATAATTCCTTCAGGCAACTGCTGATCTACTGCGATGTTGGTTCTCCATACCTGAGGAAACTTGAAATTGGTCTCAGTCAAGGCAAGCTCGTAAGAAGATGCTGGTGTACCAGAAACTTCAGTTGGCTTGTACTTATTAGGATCTGGATTGAATGGTCTTGTAGTGGTGTTATCCAACTGAGCAAAACCAGTCAAGATACCGTTATTACCAACTTGGTTGGAAATCCATACGTAAGCTGGACGACCGGTGAATACACCTGAACCACCTCTAATTTGAGTCTTCTGGTTGTTAAACACATCCCAGTTGAAACCTACACGTGGAGACCACAATAGGTTGGCATCAGGAAGAGCATCCGTTCTAAAGTTTACAAATGCGCCAGCTGGATTTCTGAAGTACATGGTCTCCATTTCTGTATTTCTAAGCGCAGTCTGCTCAAAGTAAGGCACGTCTACTCTCAAACCAGCTGTCAATTTCAAGTTGGTTCTAGCCTGCCATTCGTCCTGAATGAAGACACCACCGTAGTTTACTTCCAAAGGCTGGATTGGCTTCTCAGATCCAGGGATATTGTTCCAACGAACCTGGAATCTTCTCTGAGTTACACCTGAGGCAACGGAGTTGCCATTGGCAAGGAAGTTATCCGCATCCTTGTAGAAGTCTGCCAAAGAGTTGTATACATATACTGACTGAGAACCTGGGAAGAATACGTTTTCAGACTGGTAGTTTTCGTAGCTGAAACCAGTAGTGATGGTATGGTTACCCTTAAAGATTTGCAAGTTTTCCTGGATTTGGAAAGTCTTGTAACGCAATTCGTTGTTTGGAGTGAAAGGCTCAAATCCAAAAGAAGTATAGGTAGCACCGTTGTTCAAGATATCCACCATTGGGAAGAATTCACCCTTGTAACCACGGCTTTCGTCCTGATAGGTGTAACCAACGATCAAGTTATTTGACATGTTGGCATTGATACGTGTATTCAATTCTGCAACTACAGATTTGATGTTCTCCATAATGCTGTAGTTAGAATTCTGGAAGTTCAAAGCTTCTGGTCTGAAGTTACGGTTACCGAAACCTAGAGAAGAAGAACCAGACATCAACACGTCAGTAGAAGAATCCAATTGGTTGTATCTCAAGCTAAGCTTGTTCTTTTCATTGATGTTGTAGTCCAACTTGATCAAAAACTTCTTACCTAAGGTTTCGTTGTCGTATCCTTGGTAAGGGCCAGTTTCGTAGTTAAACTTGCTTTTCAAGTAAGAGCTCAATCCATCAAGGTCAGAAGCCAATACGCGAGTTACGTTACCAGTAATTGGCTCACTACCTTTATTTGCAGTCCAAGTGGTACCTGGTCTTGCTTCTGCTTCATCTTCAAAAGAAGCGAAGAAGAACAATTTGTCTTTGATGATTGGACCGCCTACGCGGAATCCCATCTGCTTGTAGCTGAAATCACCAGGGTTAAACGCGTTTAATCCTGCCTCTTTACCTACGTTGTTGTTATTTCTAGTGAAATAGTAAGCAGATCCTGAAAATTCGTTGGTACCTGAACGGGTTACTGTATTTACACCAGCACCAGTAAAGTTACCTTGTCTCACGTCATAAGGAGCCACGTTTACAGAGATCTGTTCGATCGCATCCAAAGAGATTGGAGATACACCTGTTCTACCACCTGGGTTAGAACCAGAACCCAAACCAAATGAGTTGTTGAAGTAAGATCCATCGACAGTAATGTTGTTCAATCGAGAATCCTGACCAGCAAAAGACTGACCATTTGACTGTGGAGACAATCTTGTGAAGTCGTTGATACTTCTAGAGATGGTAGGAAGCTTGTTCAATGCTCTGTTGTCGATCGCAGTGTTAGCACCTGTACGCTCGCTAGAGAAAAGGCTGTTTTGATCTGCAGTGATCAACACTTCAGAAAGTTCCTGGCCATCTTCTTTCAAGGTGATGTTTACATTGGAGAATGTACCCAAAGAAAGGATCAAACCCTCTACATCTTGCGTAGAAAATCCGATGAAGGATACAGAAACTCTGTATGGTCCTCCAATACGCATCCCTGGAATAGAATATTTACCTTCTACGTTAGATACAGCGCCATAGCGAGTACCTGAAGGAAGGTGCGTAGCAACCACGTTGGCTCCTGGAAGGGCCTGTCCGTTGGCTTCTGTTACTGTTCCGGTGATACCAGAAGTCGTAACTCCCTGTGACATTGCTAGCCCCGTACTCATCACGAGTAGAAATACGGCCAGCAAATTCTTCAGTAAATTTTGCCTCATAAGTTTGGTTTTAGGTAAAGTTGGTTTTTGATTATAAATCTTTGCAAAGTTAAACTCGAATTGAAAGGGGTACTAAGAATGTGGGTTAAATTTTGCTTGCCAAATTTCACATTTTTTAACGAAAGCTTAACACTCCCGCCAAATATTTTTTATGTTTTTGGCAAAAAATCTACATTTTTAATGCTTTTTCGGTTCACTATCACTGATTCTCAAACGAAACCATAAATCGCCTGAAATTGTTTTGACAAAATATTGTTTCAAGTATGTCCCTATTTTCAATGGAATTGATATTGGATTAAATTTTAACCTTAGTTTTAGCAAAAAATCAATCCCTGCCTTGAGAGACAAAAATATCATCTGGCTTTACCTGTTTTTGATCGCTACTATCGTGGATTTAAGCTTCTTAACTGAGCAAAATGATTCCATGCGCGTATATTCCAAACCAGTAATTCTACTGGGCTTGATTCTGTATTTCTATTTCATCAGCAAGCCCATTGCCTCCACCCTTCTGGCCAAAACCATCTTGGCAGCACTTTTATTTTCCTGGCTAGGTGACATTTTACTCCTCTGGTCAGACCTATTTATCTATGGATTAGGAGCGTTTTTGATGGCTCATGTTTGCTATATTTTTGGCTTTCGATTAGCACAGCTACCCGAAGGACGTCTAGATTCCTGGTATACTATCCGCAGCTTTTTTTACAACCTTCCCATCTATTTTTTGGCAGGATTGGTTTTCTATTTTATCTATCCCAATCTAGGAGGTTTGAAAATCCCAGTCATCGCCTACATCCTCGTCATTGTGGGCATGGTAACCACTGCACGGGCTCGTTTCAAAAAGGTAAATGCAGCCTCCTTCTGGCAAGTTTTTATTGGAGCCCTATTTTTCTTGGTGTCTGATGGGATCTTGGCGCTCGCCCGATTTTATAAAGATTTTCCTGAAGCAGGCATTCTCATCATGGGAACCTACGCTACAGCGCAACTCTTGCTGGTCATGGGAATCCGCTCCTACCTGGTCGGAGCCAAATAAAAAAGAGCGGCCTGAGCCACTCTTTTCAATTAATCCTAAATTTTCGTTGCCATTTGAAAATCCCTATTCGGCTTCTCTTTACTTTTTCAAGGCCACCCGAATAGACAACTCTTCCAATTGCGCATCGGCAAGCGTACTCGGAGAATCAATCATGACATCTCTACCTGAGTTATTCTTAGGGAAGGCAATGTAATCGCGAATAGAGTCGGAGCCACCAAAAATGGCACACAATCGATCGAATCCAAAGGCAATTCCTCCGTGTGGTGGAGCTCCGTATTCAAAGGCTTCCATCAAAAATCCAAACTGCTTCTGTGCCTCCTCATCCGAAAACCCTAGGTGTGTAAACATCAGTTGCTGGGTGGCGCGGTCGTGGATACGAATCGACCCTCCGCCCACTTCTACCCCGTTGATCACCAAGTCGTAGGCATTGGCTCGCACAGAACCTGGATCTGATTCCAGCAACGGTATGTCTTCTCGCTTGGGAGAGGTAAATGGGTGGTGCATGGCATGGAAGCGCTGAGATTCCTCATCCCACTCCAGTAGCGGAAAGTCTACCACCCATAGCGGCACAAATACAGATCGATCGCGCAAGCCCAGGTCTTCACCCATCTTCAAGCGAAGTTCTGAAAGTTGCTTGCGGGTGGTTTTTTCATCTCCACTAAGCACTAGAATCAAATCTCCAGGAACAGCACCACAGGCATCTGCCCAGGTCTTCAATTGTTCTTGAGAGTAAAACTTGTCTACGCTGGACTTAAGTAGTCCATCTTCTTGGTAGCGCACATAAATCAAACCTTTAGCGCCGATTTGTGGTCGCTTGACCCAATCCGTCAACTCATCCAATTGCTTGCGCGTGTATTCCCCTGCTCCTTTGGCACAGATACCTAGAACTATTTCCGCCTGATCGATCACAGCAAACCCAGTTCCTTTGGCAAGGGTAGTCAGGTCCACAAATTTCATGTCGAAGCGCAAATCTGGCTTATCATTGCCATAGAATTTCATGGCATCGGCATAAGTCATGTGGGGTACATGGCCTAGGTTCACCCCTTTTACTGATAAAAATAAGTGCTTGATGAGTCCTTCAAAAGTGTTGAGAATGTCCTCTTGGTTGACAAAGGCCATCTCACAGTCAATTTGGGTAAACTCAGGCTGCCTGTCGGCGCGCAAGTCCTCGTCTCGAAAGCATTTGACGATTTGAAAGTAGCGGTCAAATCCACTGACCATCAAGAGTTGCTTGAAAGTCTGTGGAGATTGAGGTAAGGCATAAAACTCCCCTGGATTTACACGGCTAGGCACCACAAAATCTCGCGCCCCTTCCGGAGTAGACTTGATCAGTACTGGCGTCTCCACTTCGATAAACTGCTGCTTGTCCATGTAGGTCCGGGTTTCCTGCATCATGCGATGACGGAGCTGGAGTTTTTCACGGATTACATTTCTGCGAAGATCCAGGTAACGGTAGCGCATCCGAAGTTCATCCCCACCATCGGTCTCGTCTTCAATAATGAATGGAGGAACCTTTGCTGGATTCAAAACAGACAAATCCTCCACCTTGATTTCAATGTCTCCGGTAGCCATTTTATCATTCTTGGAAGTTCGCTCCAATACCTTTCCGGTAGCTTGAACCACAAATTCCCGTCCAAGTTGAGCGGCCTTTTCCAACAAGGCTTTATCGGTAGATCCTTCTTCAAAAATCAGTTGGGTAACCCCATAGCGGTCCCTCAAATCCACCCAAATCAGGCCTCCTTTATTTCTGACACGCTGTACCCAGCCGGCCAAGGTGATCTGTTGATTGACGTGTTGAAGGCGAAGTTCGCCGCAGGTATGCGTTCTTAACATGACTATTTCCTAATTTTTGGGAGGTCAAAGATAAATAAATGCTACACAGAACGATAGCGCTCTATTAAGATTCCCCCGTTTAAACCTGTTTTTCTTCACTTTTTTATCTTGATGACTTAACGTGTTGCCTAGAAATCTACTGGAGCGCTATGCTTTTGGCCCCTCCAAAAAAGTCAATAAACGTTAAAATCGGGGCTATCTCGATTACTTTGTCCACTTTCCTTTGGAAAAAAGCCATCTTTTGGCTTGTTTGGAGGCCCAAAAAAATTGTGGCCTGATGGGCTTGGTGATTTGCAGATGAAAAAAAATTGGATTGGTTCGATTACTTTGCTGTTGTCTATACTTCTTATCGGAGTGTACCAAACCGATTTGGGGCTATTTCCTAACTGGTTTTCAGCGCAAAAGGAATCCAATGCAGACAGCCTTTCCGCTCCCAAGGAACAGTTTCTCTATGGCATCAATGTCACCGGGCTAAATATTGTCGAAGGAACGGTAGCAAAGAATCAAACCCTTGCCACCATTCTAACTCCCTTCAATGTGCCCTACCAGATCATTGATGAAATCGCCAAAAAATCTGCTGAAGTTTTTGATGTACGCAGAATAGCGGCAGATAAAAAATTCACTGTCATTACCCCTCCCAACTCTTCCAAGGCACATTTTTTAATCTATGAGCCCAATCCCGCAGAATATGTGGTGTTTAACCTAGATTCTGCCACCATCCACAAAGCGGAAAAGCCAGCAGTGACTCGAAAAAGAGAAGTAGGAGGCGTCATCGAAACTTCCTTGTACAATGCCATGGTGGATAAAGGGATCTCTCCGGAGTTGATCGATGAGTTTGCAGATCTTTACGGCTGGTCGGTAGATTTTCAAGCCCTGCAAAAAGGCGATGTATATAAAGTGGTCTTTGATGAAAAAGTGATTGAGGAGCAGGTGGTGTCCATCTCGGGAATCCATCTCGCTTTTTTCAACCACAAAGGTGTGGAGATGCATGCCATTCCATTTGAACAAAATGGACAACTCACATTCTTCGATCAGGAGGGCAAAAGTTTCAAAAAAGCCTTTCTCCGCGATCCCCTTAAATACACACGGATCAGTTCGCGCTACAATTTAAACCGGTTTCATCCGGTCCAAAAGCGATACAAAGCACATTTGGGCACGGACTATGCAGCTCCTACCGGAACCGAAATCCGCTCGGTAGGCGAAGGCACTGTAGTAGAAGCAACCTACTCATCTGCCAACGGAAATTATGTGAAAATCAAACACAACGAGACCTACACCACCCAATACCTACACCTCTCCAAAATCGGAAGTGGGGTGAGGAGAGGAACACGTGTCAGACAAGGTCAAGTTATCGGATATGTGGGGAGTACAGGTTTGGCTACAGGGCCTCACCTCTGTTTCCGTTTCTGGAAAAATGGCAAGCAAGAAGACTGGTTGCAAGAAGTAATCCCTCCGTCCGAGCCTATTTCAGCAGCCAATCTGCAAGCATTCAATCAAAAAAAGATAGCGGGCATGAAGCAATTGACAACGATTGATCCCGCGATTGACGATCGCTTGTTGGCTACTGCCACTAAAAGTCCGAAGTAAATCGGAACACTTGGGTGCCCAAGTAGTTTGATTAGAAAGCCTAGGTTATGAGTCAAGAGCCCTCCATTCGGATCAATAAATACCTCAGCGAAGTAGGCTTTTGCTCCCGCAGGGCTGCCGATGGACTATTGGAACAAAAACGAATCACCATCAATGGCAAAATCCCAGAGCTAGGCACTCAAGTTTTTCCCCAAGATGAAGTTCGGGTAGATGGGCAGTTGATTGGAAAACCCAAGCAGCAGCACGTTTACATTGCCTTCAACAAGCCTGTAGGGATCGTATCTACGACGGATACCCAAGGGGAAAAAGACAACATCATCGATTTTATCGGCCATCCCGAACGCATCTTTCCTATCGGCAGACTGGATAAAGACAGTGAAGGGCTCATTCTTTTGACGAGCGAGGGAGATCTGGTCAATAAAATCCTCCGTTCAAAAAACAACCACGAAAAAGAGTACGTGGTCACTGTAGACAAGCCACTCCATCCGAGTTTCGTTCAAAAAATGAGTGCCGGAGTTCCCATCTTAGATACCGTTACAGCTCCCTGCACCGTAGTGGCCATCAACCGGTTTAAATTCCGCATCATCCTCACCCAAGGATTAAATCGGCAGATTCGCCGCATGTGCGCGCACTTGGGCTACCAGGTCACGCAACTGAAACGGATTCGAATCATGCACATCCAACTTGATCTCGCCGTTGGCAAATGGAGAGATCTCAGTGAAAAGGAACTGGCTCAACTCAATCTCCTTATTCAGGATAGTTCCAAAACTACCTAGCCAAGTTTTCTACAAAATTGGCTAACTTGAAACTGACATTTTCTCAATAACACTGCTCCCATGCTTTCTGACCTTCGACCCAGTCCTTCCGAACTTTTTGCTAGCCAGTTGCCCACCTCCATTGCTTGGAGATCTTCCACGCTTGTCGAGCGAAAGGAGCGATTACTCAAAATATTGAACTGGATCACGACGCATCAGGAAGCAATTCATAACGCGCTTTGGCTGGATTTCAATAAACCAGCTATAGAAGTAGATCTCAATGAAATTTTTCCGGTCACCTCTGAAATCAAGCATTGCCTGAAAAATTTGTCCAACTGGATGCGTCCTCAGCCACAGCCCACTCCCCTCCCCATGCTCGGGACTTCCGCCTTTGTGGTAGCTGAGCCCAAAGGGAGAGCGCTTTTGATTTCGCCTTGGAATTTTCCCTTCAACCTCGCCATCGGACCTTTGGTATCTGCACTTGCGGCAGGATGTACGGCTATTCTCAAACCTTCCGAATATGCACCGCATACCGCACAGCTAGTTCAGGATCTGGTGAGTGACTTATTTGCTCCCCATGAGGTTGCCGTTTGTTTGGGCGAAAAAGAAGTGGCTTCAGAACTTCTGGCTTTGCCTTTTGACCATATTTTCTTTACCGGCAGCCCAGCGATTGGAAAAATTGTGATGCGTGCCGCAGCACAACATCTGAGTTCGGTGACCCTAGAATTGGGAGGCAAGTCCCCCGTGATTCTAGATGCTTCGGCTGACCTAAAGGATGCTGCAGAAAAATTGATTTGGGGCAAGTTCGTCAACTGCGGGCAAACCTGTATCGCCCCCGATTACATCCTAGTTCCTGAAGACAAGAAGGAAATCTTTATCGGACATGCGCGTGAAGTGCTTACTCGCTACTACGATCCAGAGGAAAATGGAATCATGCAAAGTCCAGACTATGCTCGTTTGATCAATGCCAAACATTTTGATCGAATTCGGCAGTTATTGGAAGACGCACTTCAAAAAGGTGCGCAGGTAGAAGCAGGAGGAGAGCTGGATGAAGAAACTCGGTATGTGGCCCCTACCTTGATTTCGAATATTCGTGAGGACATGCTTGTCTTCCAGGAAGAGATCTTTGGACCAATCCTACCGATACTCACCTACAGTCACCTCAATGATGCCCTTGCACTGATCCATTCCCAGCCCAAGCCTTTGGCCCTGTACTTTTTTGGCAAGGATGAGGGGCGTGCCAAGCGGGTGATGGCGGAAACTAGTTCCGGCAACCTGGTGATCAACGATTGCGTGCTTCATTTCCTGCACAGCGAACTCCCTTTTGGCGGGGTCAACAACAGTGGGATTGGAAAAGCACATGGCAAGTATGGATTTTTGGCCTTCAGCAATGAAAAAGGAGTATTGAAGCAACGGATTGGTTTCAATAACGTCAGCTTACTACGCCCGCCTTATGGGATTCGGGTCAAGAAGTTGATTGCTACGATGATGAAGTGGTTTTAATTGGTCCACAGACGACAGTCTACAGGCTGTCCACGGTCTACAGCAAGTTTACCTAAATTACCAACCTTGATTAATTGGGCCTCTAGTAAAAAAACTAGCTAAGCCTAAGGCAAAAGAAAACCCCGCTTTTCAGCGGGGTTACCTTAGGTCAGACTTGTTGAAGTCCCGTAGACTCGGCCATTTTTTTGATGGCTTTCACTACTTTTTCGGAAGGCTGCAATTTTACTTGCTCCAAAAACTCCACGGTGCTCAGCAGTTCAATGTATTCTTGCATCAAGGCGTCATCGCTGTGCAAGGCTTGCATTAAGAGTTCTTGTTCTACCTCCGACATTTCCTGATAGATATA